>CAZRQE010000121.1:0-9706 GCA_964602175.1 uncultured Gemmatimonadaceae bacterium
CCGCGCCACGAGCTTCTCCCGCTTGCTCGCTGTGTCGGCGTCGCCCGTTGCCTCTCTCCACTGGCAAAGGCGACAGAGAACCAACCATATCAGACATCATCAACCCCAAAACCAACTGTCCGTGGAAACGGGGCAACACCATTCTACCACTATTCGGGTCGATCCCCGAGGCCGTGCCTGGGTGCGGCGTCACGTGCCGGCCGGCCGCAGCACCGCATACGACCTCTTCAACCGACAGGGGAATCTGGTGGCCGCGGTCACGCTGGAAGGGGACCGGCGCGTGGCCGGCTTCGGTCCGGAATCGGTCTACATGGTATCGTTCAGCGAACTGGACCTGGCCTACCTCGAACGGTACGCGCTGCCGGAAGGATAGGCGGCGGCGCCGGGCGCTGGGCTCCGCGCCCAGGGGCGCCGTCACAAGCCGGACGCCTCCAGCTCCGCCAGCGTCACCACCCTGCCCTTCCCTGCCCAGCGCGCGAGCGTGACCTCTTCGGGTTCGAGGCCGAGCCCCCACGTTGTGTCCCGGACCGCCGTGACCGCGTAGCCGCGGGCCTGCAGGCCGTCGACAGCCTGGGTCATGCACACGTCGCGCGCCACGCCGATCACCACGAACTCGGCCGGGCGGCCCAGCGCCGCGACCAGCGACTTCACGAACGCCTCGCAGCCCGGGTTCCCCTCGAACACGTTGAAGCGCGTCTTCTGCACGAATACCGGTCGCCGCTCCGCAACGGCGCGCCGCGCCGCCGCCTCCGCGGCATCCGCGCCAGCATCATGTCCCAGCACGACCGGGTCGACCGGGCGAATCTCCGCGATCACCGCCGCGCCGGCGCGTTCCTCCGGGTCCGGGGAGCGCCCCATGCAGTGCGGGGGATAGGTGTCCCGGGCGGGGTCCGGGGCCACCGGGTCGATTTCGGGGTCCTCGAGGCCGTGCCAGTCGCCCGTGTAGACGAGGGCGTCGCAGTGCTCCCGCATCCAGGCCGTGGCCGCTTCCAGCGCGGGAATGACGGTTGCGGCACCCGGATCGGAGTCGTCGAAGAGATCGCGGACATAAAGCCGGCCTGCCGGGTCCATGAAGTCGACCTGCACATCGACGATCCAGCCCACCCGCGCGGTGCGGGCCGCTCTCTCTCCCCCGCTCATGTCACCAGCTCCAGCCTGTCGTTGGGGCGGTACCAGCGGCCGGCCTTGGCCACCGGCTCACCCTCGACGAGCACGATATCGGCCGTGTAGTCGAAGGAACCGCGCATGAGGACGGATCCCACGCCATACGAATCCGCCGGCACGCCGGCTTCCTCGAAGGCCCGGATCTTGTCGGCGGCGAACCCTCCCGAAACGACGATCTTCACGCGCTCGAAGCCTGCGCCATCCAGCGCGTCGCGCACCTTGTGAACCAGATGGCGGTTGACGCCGCGCGGGTCGAAGTCGCCCATCTCGCCGATCATCGCCCGGTCCACCATGGTGCCGGACGTGTCGAGCCGCACCCCCCAGAGCCGGTCGCCCAGGGCGCGCGCAACCGCCAGCGAGGTGGCCACGCTGTCGTTGTCGAAATCCACGAGCGACACGATCTGCACGTCGTCCGAGAGTTGCGCGGCGAGCCCCTTCGTCGCGGCCACCGTGTCACCACCGTGGGCCGCGATCAGTCCGTGGGGCACGGTGCCGATCCCGGACGACCCCCACCAGGACGCCTGCGCGTCGGTCGACACTCCGATGGCCCCCGCGATGTGCGCAGCCCAGCCGTCGCCGGTCTGCACCATCCAGTGGTCGTGGCGCGCGGGGAAGAACATGACGGGCTTGGGCCAGGCGGCCTCCACCACCGCGCGGGTGTTGGTCGCGATGCGGGTCCGGCGGGCCAGCACCCCCGCGTACAGAGTCTCCAGGTGCGCGAAGGCCGGGTAGGGACCGGTGATCAGCATGACCGTCTCCCAGGGGCGCGCACGATCCCCGTCGCGCAGGGCGCGCACCTCGAGTTCGGTGAAGTCGTACCCTTCCGTGAGGCAGAGCTTCAGGATGGCGATCGCCTCGTCGGTGCCGGCGACCACGGCATCGTGCTTCTGGAACACCTGCATGGTGACCGGGGGCCCGCGACCCTGGGCGAGCAGCATCTCGCGCGCCCGCACGAAGTACTTATCGGAGTAGTAGCCGCTCCGCATCTTCTCCACCGGGAAGGCGAAGATGGAGGGGTCCAGCCGCTCCGCGTGGCGGATCGGGCCGGGGGGACGGGTCGGAACAGCTCCCCGGTCGGCGATCCGGATGCCTTGGGCTTTGCGCGACACCGAGCCGGTATGCCCTGCGTAATGGGGATATCGACATTCACCGCGGACATGCGGGAGTCAGTGGTCTAACTCTAACAGCGAGTGCCGTCGAATGAGCAACCTTCCCGCAGGCAGGCACGCCGGATGGGCTGTCGTCGCGGCCTTCTGTGTGCACGCCTGCGCCGATTCGGGCACCGGCGGCAGGACCGCGGACAACTTCCTGCAACCCGATCCGCTCGGGCCACCCGATGCGATCTTTCCCGAAGACTTCGGCTACGTGCACACCGCCGTCGAACTTCCGGACGGTCACGTCCTGGTGGCCGACCCGTTGGGCGGGGCGCTCTACCGCGTCGACATGGACGGCGGTACGCGCACCGTGGTTGGCGGTACGGGTCAGGGGCCCGGCGAATACCTGCAACCCGACGCGGTCTGGCCTTTCCGGGGCGACTCCACTCTCCTCGTGGACCTGGGCAATGCACGCCTGGTGCGTATCGGGCCGGATCTCGTGTTCGGCGCGAGTCGCCCAATCGCCACGTTCGCCGGGGACGAGGCAGCGGTCATGGTGCTGCCCGACGCCGTCGATGGGGAGGGCAACGCCTTTGTGTCCGTGTTGGGAGGCTATCCGCCACCGGACAGCGGCGCGATTCTGCGGGTCGGTTTGACCACTGCGGCGGTGGACACCGTAGCCACATACAAGCTGCGCGAGTACGAGATGACCGAGACCGACGACGGCACCTACGTCATTCCGGTTCGATTGTCGCCCCAGGACGCATGGGGCGTGGACGCCGACGGATCGGTGGTTATTGTGCGAGCCGGGCACTATGGGGTGAACTGGTTCGCGCCGAACGGTGCCGTGACCTACGGCGACACCGTCCCGTACGCGCCGGTTCCCGTCACCAGGGCCGATATGACGGAGGACCTGCGGGCCACGCAACGGCACGGCGGGATTACCATGGATTCCGGAGTGAGCGAGGACGGCACCAGGACCACCGCCTTCTCGCGCGGGGGCTTCGGGCCACCCGACGAAGAGGTCGACTACGACGACTACTTCTGGCACGACGTCAAGCCGGCTTTTCACAACACGACAGTGCGCGTGGACCCGCTCGGCCGGGCCTGGGTTCGCCGGCACCTGCCAGCGGACAGCGGCACCCGTTACGATCTGTTCAACCGCGGCGGCCAACCGGTCAAGGTGCTGACCCTTGAGGGCGACCGGATCGTGGCGGGCTTCGGCCCTGCGCACGTCTACATCGTCACCTTTGACGAAGTGGACCTGGCCTATCTGGAGCGGTATCGGCTGCCGTAGCCGGAGGCCAGCCGCGCTTTGCGGCAGTCAGGTGCCAAGCCGTTCCAGATTCAACGTCTGCGGGTCGTCCACGAGCTGATACTCCCCCTCGATGCTCGCAGGCGAAGTCAGGCGGCCGTGATACCTGCCGGACACGATCTGCCCGAAGAACACCATGTCGAGATCGAGGGATATCGCGGGATACTCGTGGCGACCGCTGAGGGATCCGGAAAACACCAGCCTCTCGACCCGGAGAACGAACGAGCCGGTGACGCTCCCGTCGGGAGCCTCTTCCAGGTCGAAACTCCATTGCTCAAGGGCACCCGCCGATATGCCGCTGCCGACCCAATTGCCTGTGACCGTGGGATTCTCGGGCTCCGATGTGCCGTTCCCGCATGCGGAGGACAGGGCTGCAGCCGTGAAGAGTGCTACCAACCCGTGGATCAGCCGAGGCTGAATGGATGACCGGATCACGAGCAGAGGACTCGCTTCTAAAAGTCGTACCGCATCCGTACCAGGGCCAGCCGTCCCAGTTCCGGAGCACCGACAAATTCCCGGTGGAGATTGTTCAGCACGTTGTACACCGTCAGCTCCAGCCGCGCGCTCGGCTGGAAGGGCAGTTGGTAACCGGCTGTCACGTCCAGAACGTGGTAGGCCTCCACCGGGCCGGCAAAGACGCCCGATCTCATGTCGAAACCGTCGGAGAACCGCCAGCGGGCATCGAAGAAGGACCCTGCCGCACGGTCCGTGAATGCGAAGCCCACTGAGCCCTTGTGGCTCGGGGCGTTCAGGGCAAGGTCGTCGCCGCCGGGACACTCGCCGTCCTCGTCGAAGTCGAAGCACTCCTTGCTCTGAAACGAATAGCCGGCCGTCAGGCTCAACCGGTCGGAAGCGATGATCTGGGCCGACAGGTCGGTACCCCAGTAGCTGGCGGACCCGAAGTTGCGAGAGGCCAGAACCACATCGGGGGCGTCGAGCTGGTCCGGGGCCACGACGCCGACCGGCACGGAAGCGAGGCCCTCGGTCAGCGCGGCGATCTGGTCCGCCGTGACGACCCCCGCCCGAACGAGGGGCCCCAGGCGGCTTGCGAGAAACTGCCCGGTCGAGGCCGGATCGAGAAAGACGTTCGGAGACTCCACCTTGAGCGCTCCGACGAAGTTCTCGACGTTGGCGAAATACACGTCGGCAGCCAGCCGAACACGGTCGCGAACCAGCCCCTTGTATCCCGCTTCGACGCTGTTGAACACGGTGGGCACCAGCCCGGGGAGGTCGGACGGTCCGGCGTCGAGGGGGAAGATATCCCCGCCTTCGGGTCCGAGCGCATCCGTGTTGAGGCGCCGAAAGACGCTGGCCAGCGTCGGGTCGGTCGGCAGGTTGCCAGGACCCGTCAGGAACGGCTGCAGCGCCGCCGGAACGAACTGCCTGACAAGCGCGTCCCAGAACAG
This sequence comes from uncultured Gemmatimonadaceae bacterium, assembly GCA_964602175.1. GTDB lineage: Bacteria > Gemmatimonadota > Gemmatimonadetes > Longimicrobiales > Gaopeijiaceae > Bin94. Next base: position 4,980 of record CAZRQE010000121.1, read on the forward strand.
CGCCGCGTTCGCCGGCAGCTGCCCGGCCATGAACGGGGAGCGCATGCAGTAGTCCATGAGTCCCCCGGGGCACCGATCCGCAAAGGTCAGCCCGCCCGCCGGCACCCCGAGGGCGCGCAGCGTGTAGCCAACGTCCGGAGCGAGCGGCAGGAACCCCGTCGGGATGTCCAGGAAGAGGGCGGACGTGCCGGGCGTGGCGAAGGCACGGTTGTAGGTCAGCCGCAGGTTTTGGCCCTCGGCGGGGCGGAAGACCAGCGCGGCCCGGGGTGAGAAGTTCAGGTCGGTCAACCGGTTGTGGTCGTCGATTCGGAACGCGGTCACGAGATCGACGCGGTTTCCCAGCCGCGTCTCCGAGTGCAAATAGCCCCCGGCTTCGATCACGATGTCGTCGTCTTCGTTGCGCCCGTAGATCGTGCCCTCGGAGCGGGGTTCGGTACGCTGCCAGTCGATTCCGTAGGTGAAGCTCTGCCGGTCGCCGAGGTCCAGGCCATGCTGCAGCTGGGCCGCCATGGTGCGCGAACGGTCGACGATCGGCTCCCCGCTGCGGAGCAGGTAGCTGTTGTCGCCCGAGTGCGTCTGGTTCAGGAAGAACTGCCCGAACAGCCGGCCCTTGAGCAACCGGGCCTGACCGTAGCGGTACTGCCAGTCGTGCGTTTGGGCCGAGCCGACGGAGGTCAGGTTGATGCTGCTGAGGGAGTTGTTCAGGCCTCCTGAGACGATGAACTCGCCGTCGTCGGAAAAACGGAAATCCGTCCGGATATCGGCGAAGAACCTTTCGTTCAACGGATCGCGGACGCCTATGCGCGGATGCCCGGGGATCTGCTGGCGCGCAGCGACCTCCCACGGATCCTCGTATTCCCAGTCGACGCCGCGGAGGTATTGACCCGAGACCTTCAGTCCGAAGCGATCCGAAACCCGATGGGCGCTGCGCAACAGGAACTGGAACAGCGAGCGCTCCCCGCCGGCCATCGACGCCGTCGTTCCCGGCTTGTCGATCGGAGAGGAGGTGATGATGTGCATCACGCCCTCCGCCGCGTTGGGCCCGTAGAGCGCGGCACCCGGTCCCCTCGCCAGCTCGATGCGCTCGATGTCCATGTCCGTGGTGGGGATCATGTTGATGGCGTTGATCCTGAGCGCCGGGATGCGGGCGTAACGGTTGTCGACGATGCTGAGCAGGCGTCCCGAGGAGACATTGTTGAATCCCCGCACGACCACGTAGCTCTGCGTGAGTCCTGTTGACGCGAGATCGACACCCGGCAGCGTCTTGATGTGGTCCGCCGGGGTGCGCGCGATCATGCGCGCGATCTGTTCGCCGGTCAGCGTGGAGACCGAGGCCGGGGCGTCGAGCTCCTTCTCCTCGCGCCGCGAGACGGTCACCACCAACTGGTTGAGCACCAGCGCCCGGGAGCGCAACTGGATGTCGACCGAGACCGATCCGCCCGCCGCGACCGTGACCCCGTCGGTGCGGGACGTCTCGTAGCCGATCCGGGTCACGACGATGGAGTGGGTTCCCGCCGGCACCCGGAAGCTGAAGTTGCCGGACTCGGTGGTGCCGACCGTGCCCGTTTGCATTCCCAGCACCTGAACCGCCGCGTCCGCCACCGGGTCACCGGTCTCGAGGTCCGTGACCCGGCCCGTGATCGTGCCCTCCTGGGCTGCGGCGGGCGCGGAGACCAGGTGGATCAGCACGGCAAACGCGACGTGCACGGAAGCCCGGCTGAGCCCGGACGCTCTACTGCACATCGCCCGGCACATGCAGTTCGTACATGACCACCCGCTCGACATCCATCTCGTCGCGGTCGACGCCGAGGATGTAGTTGGCCCCGAATTCGTAGATCGCGGCTCCGCTGGTATTGGCAAAGTGGCACAGGAACCGGCCATCGGGTCCAAAGGCCATCCGTTCCACCGTCCCGCCGGGCTTGCGGTACGGCAGCACCCACAGGCGGCCGTCACGGCCCACCGCCACGTCGGCCACGGCGGGGAAGACTTCGGCAACCGGCCGATCCTCACTCACGACCGCGTCGTCCACGCCGCTCCAGTCCTCGCTGCGGCGCCCGCCCCGGCGCTCCATGTAGGCCTCGCGCCACCTCTGCACATGGGCGCCGCTGACCTCCCGGTCCCGGTCCTCCCACCGGACGATTCGGCGTAGCCGGAACTGCTCGTCCAGCATCCGAACCTCGGGCTCCCGGGCGGTGGCAATGGCGATGGTCGCGCCCCGGGCCGCAATCTGGGGAACCGGGTCGAAGAGCACGAACACCGAGGCGTCGGAAGCTTCCACATTGCCCCACCGCAGTCCCTTCAGCTCCGCGAGCTCGCCGATCAGAGTGCCGTCGGCGGCATGAGCCTCCACGTAGATCGGCTCCGGACGCTGGAAGCGCTCGTCCATCCAATCGAAGAGATCCCTTGCGTTGACCGAGGTACCGTTGTCCAACACACCACCATCGAGTGAACGGTTGAAGTACAGCGGCTTCATGTCGACGGTCCGGCTGTACTGCCCGTCGGCAGCGTAGACATGATAGCGCCAGGGCCGGTAGTCGCCCACCCACAGCGTGTCGCCCGGAAGCACCCAGATGAATCGCCCGATCCGGAACTCGCCGGGCCCCTCGCCCTTGCCGCCCATGGAGCGCAGGTGTTCACCCTCGGCTGAGAAGATGCGGATTTCGCCGGTACCGTTGTCCATTACCGCGATTGAGCCGTCCGAGAGCCGGTTGGCACCCCGCAGGAAGTAGAACAGGTACGGTTCGTCGCCCTCGAGCGTGCCGATTGACACAGTGGGTTCCTCGCTCAGCGTACAACGGGCGTCCGAGTTCTGCGGATCACTTGTGACGATCTCGACGCCGGCACTGTCAATCGCGATCGGGGGGGCACGCTCGACCGGCGGAGGACGATCCGTGCAGGCGGGAGCGGCAACGACGACCGCCGCCATCGCGAAGAGGAGGGAGGGCTGAGGCCGAGAATCGTTCATGACTCCGCCAAGGTCCTTGCTGGCAAGCTCCTCTCGGCTGCTGGCGCCGCGTTCCCGCACCGATGCGGGACCACAGGTGGCCGCTCGGACTCGCAAGATACCCGGTGAACGGTATGTCAGCCAGCCAAATCGCGCTTTCGCCTTGACTACAGCACCCTTGCGGACGCAGCATGCCAGTTCAGGGGGTTTCGGAGCCGGATGCCGGGGGTTCCCGGTGCCAGGTGCCCACAGTGGTCGGACTTCAACCCGAGGGGATGAGCCATGAACAAGCCCGGAGCCGCAATGCAACGCCGCACAATCCCGCCGGCATGGCCGCTCGTCGCGCTCTTCGGAGTCCTGACGGCCGCTGGCTGCGCCTACGAAAGCGCCGAGGAACAGGACGCGCCGGCCGCCGATCCGACCGCCATTCCGGACCCCGCCATGGCTGGCCTGCCCAATCCGGCCTCCGAGGTCATGAACGACTGGGTCGACCTGCCCGATGGGCGTGAATGGGGCTCGACGGCCGGGGTCGACATCGACCCGATCGACGGTCATATCTGGGCCTACGACCGCTGCGGCGGCGTGGGACTGGCCGGCGGATGCACGGAAACGCTGGTCGATCCGATCTTCAAGTTCCACCGCGAGACAGGCGAGATTCTCGCCAGCTTCGGGGCGGGACTCTTCGTCCTTCCGCACGGGATCCACGTGGACGCGGACGGCAACGTCTGGGTCACGGACTCGCAGGGCACGGAGGACAAGGGCCACCAGGTGATCAAGTTCAGTCCCGAAGGCGAGGTGCTGATGACCCTGGGGCAGGCGGGGATGCGGGGCAGCGAGCCCGGGGTGTTCAACGAACCCTGCGACGTGATCACCGCGCCGAACGGGGACATCTTCGTCTCGGACGGCCATAGCGGACAGAACGCCACCCCCCCCGAGGGGTCGACCGGGCGCATCATCAAGTTCTCGCCGGAGGGCGAATACATCATGGAGTGGGGCCAGATCGGCGACGGTCCGGGCGAGTTCCGCACCCCCCACGGCATGGCCTTCGACTCGCAGGGCCGACTCTTCGTGGCGGACCGCGGAAACCACCGCATCCAGATCTTCGACCAGGACGGCAACGTGTACGCGGCGGAAGGGCCGATCTCGCTGGCCGCCGCCGGCGGCGGGCTGACGAAGTACGTACGCTCGGGGAACTGAACCCCGAGCACGGAGTCCCGGGGCCCGTGGCGAAGCGGATTCGCGACGCCACGGGCCGACGCTAGACGGCGCCTGGCTCAGGCTGGCTGGCTACGCCGAGGCCAGCGCCTGGTCGAGGTCCTCGACGATGTCGTCGATGTGCTCGATCCCGACCGACAGCCGAATGGTCTCCGGACGCACGCCGACGCTCAGCTGCTCCTCTTCGGTGAGCTGCCGGTGCGTGGTGGAAGCGGGGTGGCACGCCAGGGACTTGGCGTCGCCGATGTTGACCAGCCGCTTGAAGAGCTGCAGCGAGTCGTAGAAGCGCACACCGGCCTCGAAGCCGCCGTTGACGCCGAAGGTGAGGATACCCGACGCGCGTCCGCCCAGGTATCTGACGGCCAGATCGTGGTAGCGGTCGCCGGGAAGGCCCGCGTAGCTCACCCATTCGACCTTCGGGTGGCCCTGGAGGTGCTGCGCCACGGCCAGCGCATTCGCGCAGTGGTGCTCCATGCGCAAGTGCAGCGTCTCGATGCTCTGCATGATCTGGAGGGCGTTGACCGGGGAAATCGCCGAGCCCGTGTTGCGCAGCGGCACGCTCCTGGCC
>CAZRQE010000122.1:0-23374 GCA_964602175.1 uncultured Gemmatimonadaceae bacterium
TAGTGATCCGGCGGTTCCGAATGGAAGGGCCGTCGCTCAACGGATAAAAGGTACGCCGGGGATAACAGGCTTATCGCCCCCGAGAGTTCACATCGACGGGGCGGTTTGGCACCTCGATGTCGGCTTATCGCATCCTGGGGCTGAAGAAGGTCCCAAGGGTCGGGCTGTTCGCCCGTTAAAGCGGTACATGAGCTGGGTTTAGAACGTCGTGAGACAGTTCGGTCTGTATCCGTCGTGGGCGTTGGAGTATTGAGGGGAGCTGCTCCTAGTACGAGAGGACCGGAGTGGACTGACCACTCGTGTACCGGTTGTTCCGCCAGGGGCATTGCCGGGTAGCGACGTCGGGAAGGGATAACCGCTGAAAGCATCTAAGTGGGAAGCCCCCCCCAAGATGAGTACTCCCAGGACCCCTCGGGGTCCCCGAAGGGCCGTGCGAGACGAGCACGTTGATAGGCGGCAAGTGGAAGCGTGGTAACACGTGCAGCTGAGCCGTACTAATGGCCCGAGAGGCTTGACCAGCACATCCTCTTCGTCGCTTCCTGCACGTTCAGGCGCTTTCCTTCCTTCCCCTTTCTCAATTTGGTTGGTGGCCACAGCGCAGGGGACACACCCGATCCCATCCCGAACTCGGAAGTTAAGCCCTGCCGCGCGGATGGTACTGCTGGGGCAACCCGGTGGGAGAGTACGTCGCCGCCAGCCAATCTGCCGAACGCCCCGTCCGGAAATGTGGAATGCCGGACGGGGCGTTTTTTCGTTCCGGGATGAAGCGGGGGCTTGCGTCGACAGGGACGGTCGTCGCCTCAGCCCTGGCGTGACCCGTGCCGCGCGGCCCGCAGGAAATCCGCCACCGCGTGCCCTGGATTCGCAGCGCCCATGACGGCACCGATCGCCGCGCATCCCACGGCTCCGGCAGCGATCACGGCGGGCGCCCGGGCAGGGGTGACACCGCCGATCCCCACAACGGGCGCGTTGATCGCACGGGCGACCCTGCGAAGTCCCTCGATGCCCGTCGCCCTGCCGGCGTCGGGCTTGGTGCCGGTCGGGTACACGGTCCCGCAACCGATATAGTCCGCGCCATTCCGGACCGCGCGCCGCGCCTCGTCGACTCCATCGGTCGAATAGCCGATCAGGAACCTCGGCGGTGCGATTTCGCGCGCCGCGCTCACTGGCAAGTCGTCGGGTCCCAGATGGACCCCGTCCGCTTCCGCGGCCAGGGCGAGGTCGAGCCGATCGTTCACGAAGAACAGAGCCCCGTGGCGTCTCGTGTCGGCGCGGAGCCGACGTGCGAGCGGCAGCAACTCACGGGGCGGCTGTGCCTTCTCGCGCAGTTGTACGGCGGGCGCGCCCGCATGAAGTGCCTCAGCAACGACATCGGTCACGCATTCAGGGTCGGCCAGACCACGGTCCGTGATCACGATCAGGCGCAGGCGACGCTCCAACGGGCCGGGCTGTGTCGGCATCGTCGTCACCTGCCGCGCGCCTTGGCCGTCCCGCTCCGTGGCGTGCGCTACTGTCGCCCGACCCGCCGGCGGGCCGCGTTGTGCTCGCGCAACGACCGGGTGAAGATGTGCGAATTGTCCGGCCCGGCGACAAAGTACAGGTAGTCTGTATCCGCGGGGTCCAGCGCGGCGTCCAGAGCGGCGGCACCGGGTGCGCATATTGGGCCCGGCGGCAACCCCGGGTGAGCGTAGGTACTGTAGGGATTGTCCGCTACTGAATCGATGGCGGCGTGCAGGAGGCGGCCGCGGTGGCCGCCGAGCGCGTACAGAACCGTGGGGTCCGACTGCAGAAGCATGCCGATGCGCAGCCGGTTGTGATAGACGCTCGAAATCGTTCGCATTTCGGATATCAGCGTCGCCTCCGCCTGAACGATGGACGCAAGGGTGACCGCTTCCCTTTCGGAGAGGCCGCTGGCCGCGAGGCGCTCACGCCGCTCGGGTGTCCAGTACCGGCGGTATCGGTCGATCATGGCCGAAACCACCCGCTCCAGTCCCACCCCCTCGGCGAACCGGTAGGTATCCGGGAAGAGGTAGCCTTCCAGACCCGGACCGGGCACGTTCCACGCCGCATGCAGTCCCCGTCGGCTCAGTTCCTCGGCCACCGTCACCGAATCGGACCCGGTGGCCACCCCGATTCGGCCTGCCATGCCCTTGATCGTGAGACCTTCGGGGATGGTCATCGGATGGGTCAGCACATGACCCCTGGACAGCGCGGTGTGTACCTCGGAGAACCGTGCGCCGCGCGGGAGCCGGTACACGCCCGCCTTCACCGAGCGGTCCAGCGAGCGCAAGCGCGCGTAGATGCCGAACAGGCGGGGCTGGGTGATCACGCGCCTGTCTTCGAGGATGTCGACCACCTCCTGGAAGCGCGTGCCCGAGGGGATTTCGACCAGCGCGGCACTTTCGGATGCCGCGTCGCGCCGACCTGTTGCAGCCAGCGTCACCACGAGAATCGCCAGCAACAGGACTCCGCCGGCAAGAACGCTACCGCGCTCCCCCTCCGCCCAGATCCGCTGGTGCGTCCAGGGCACGGGCGTCGAGCCAGTCCTGGAGGATGATCGCGGCTGCTCCGGCATCGACCCTCGCTTTTTCTTCCCGCTTCGCCCGTTTCGCTCCGACGAAGCGGATCCTCGCCTCTGCCTCCGCCGAGGAGTAGGACTCGTCGATGAAGTGGACGGGCAAACCGCTCCGATCCCGTAGCCGCCTCCCGAACTCGCGGGTCTCGGCAGTCCATGTATTCTCACCCTCCTGCGGATGCAGGGGAAGTCCGAGCACAAAGCTCTCCACTCCGTGCTTCCTGGCGAGCTCCACGATTCTCGCGGTGGGGGCGCGCTTTCCGCGGCGGCGCACGAGTGTGGTCAGCGGCGTCGCGAGCGTGCCGGTCGGATCGCTCAGGGCAAGACCGACGCGGCGGGTGCCGTAGTCGACCCCCATGGCGCGAATCGGTTGGGTGGAGGCACGATGTCCGGTTGGCGACGATGGAGGTGTCGAGGTCATGGGGGGACACGGCCCGTTCTCAGGCAACGGCCTCCGGTGAGGGAACGCTCACGATCGTCAGGGAGCCTATCTTTCATTGGCGGTATCCCGGGCGACACGGCAACCGTGACAGTCCCGTCGGTGTGCCGCAAACTCTGTACTTTCCCCCAAACACTGGTCGGCCATCCATGCAACTCGGTGCGTTTTCGGTAAGCCTCGCCGTCAAGGACCTGGCGGCTTCGCGGTCGTTCTACGAGGAACTCGGTTTTGCCGTGACCGGCGGCGACGGAGAACGGTACCTGATGATGATCAACGGGACCACGATTCTCGGTCTTTTTCAGGGCCTGTTCGAGAAGAACATCCTGACGTTCAACCCGGGTCTGGCCCAGGACACCTCGAGGGTCGCGGAATTCACGGACGTCCGGGACATCCGTGCTTCGCTGGTCGCGGCGGGGATCGACATCACGACCGACACCGACCCGAGCGGGACCGGGCCGGCGAGCATCGTTCTCGTGGATCCGGACGACAACCCCATCCTGATCGATCAGTTCTTCCCTCGCCCGGGGGACGGGGATTCGGGCACGGGCAACGAGGATCGGGACGGCGAGTCCGCGGACGGAGACGGCGAGCCCGCGGACGGAGACGGCGAGGCTGCGGACGGAGACGGCGAGGCTGCAGGCGACGGCCTGGCCGCTGCGCCACTGTAGTGCACTTGGCGTGAGCACCGGACTACGTCGTGTTCGGATGACGGCGCGACGGACCCGCGTGCGTGCGCAGGGCATCGGTGTTGGTGGTGAAGACGCCCTCCGATTCGACGAGCAGCCCTGCATCGGTCAGGACTGCCAGGTCGCGTCGGCGGGTCCGCGCGGATAGTTCCCCGTAGAGTCCGGAGAGACCCGGGTGGAGCCGGGTCAGGTCGGCCATGGTGAACGACCGGTCCACGGGGAGCGCCAGCATAAGGTCGCGACGGCGGCGGAAGACGCTCTTCTTGCGGTAGTCCTTCGCCGTGAACCGGTCCATGACGAAACCGCGCCACGCCGTCTCGAAGTGGGCCCGCGTGACCGTCTTGAAGCATTCCTGCAATCCGTCGCGGAGACCTTCGACCGCATACGCGATGAAGGAGGTCAGGGAGCGGTCGCGCGATGCCAGTTCGAGCTGGCGAAAGTACTCGTCCCGCGTCGCGGCATAGAAAGCCGTCAGCAGGTGCGAGGCCACCGCCGGGCTGCCTGCCGCCGCGAGGACATATGTCTCCAGCAGTCGCGCCGTGCGGCCGTTGCCGTCCGCGAACGGTCGGATCCAGAGCACGTAGACGTGGGTGACCAGGGCCCGCACCACCGCGCGGCCGAAATCGCGGCCGCCGTCGGTGAACTCCCGTTGCAGCCACGCGAACACGCCGTCCACGAGGCCATCCACCTCGTCCGCCCGGGGAGCGCTGTACGGTCCACCCGCGCTCTCCTCGCGGAATTGTCCCGGCGTGCCGGCGCAGCGGTCGCCCAGCCCGTCCCCGACCATCGCGTGCAGGCGCCTGAGCAGGTCCGCGTCGATGGCTCGGCCCTCGCCTGCGGCGACTTCTGCAAGCAGCGCGACGGTCGCGTTGACCACGTTCTCTACTTCCCGTGATTCGGGGTCCCGGGCGGTGTGCGCTTGCCGACCGGCGCTTGCACGCGTCGCTCCGTGTTCGTCGACCGGGGTTCCCGCGATACCGGCGGTGGCCATGGCGCCCCTCGTCAACGCGCGGTCGACCAGCCGGCGGCCGACCGCAGGCCGTGTCGGCACTGCGGCGATCGCGGTGACCAGGGAGGCGCATTGGCCCAACTGGTAACGTGTCCTCGGCGAAATGCCCCAGTGCCGCCGGTATCGAGTCCGCGATTGACGAGCTTCCATTCCGTGGACCGCCTTCCTTCCAATGGGTAGTCGGCGTGAACCGTGACAGATTCAAGGTAGAATCTGTCCATCCATCTGTCACGGCCGGTAGCTGGCTGCCAACTCCCCCTTCTAATGCACCTTCCCAGCCGTCACATTTATCCAACAGCCGATGCCGTCCCCCGCAACCCGGAGCCCACGCGTGTCCCCCTACCAGTACGCCTCCATCCCCACCCACGGTGAAACGATCACCGGCGACACCGGCCGTCCGGTTGTTCCCGACCGGCCGATCATTCCCTTCATCGAGGGTGACGGCATCGGTCCCGACATCTGGGCGGCAACCCGTCACGTCGTCGACTCGGCGGTGGCGAATGCGTACGGCGGACGGCGCGAGATCGCCTGGATGGAGGTGCTGGCGGGAGAAAAGGCGAACGAACGCGCGGGTGAATGGCTGCCTCAAGAGACGCTGGACGCCCTGACCGAGTTCAGGGTTGCGATCAAGGGTCCCCTCACCACGCCGGTGGGCGGCGGCATACGCTCGTTGAACGTCACGCTGCGCCAGGTTCTGGACCTCTATTCCTGTATTCGGCCGGTGCGCTGGATCCCCGGCGTGCCTTCGCCGGTGCGCGAACCGCACAAGGTCGACATGGTGATTTTCCGCGAGAACACCGAAGACGTCTACGCGGGAATCGAATGGGCGTCGGGAACGCCCGAAGCGGACAGGGTGCGCGACTTCCTGCGGGAGCAGATGGGTTCTTCCATCCGCGAGGCGAGCGGTATCGGGATCAAGCCGGTCAGTCCGTTCGGCACCAAGCGCCACGTCGCCGCGGCCATCCGCTACGCGCTGGCGCGCGGGCGAGACTCGGTGACGCTGATGCACAAGGGCAACATCATGAAGTACACCGAGGGAGCGTTCCGGGACTGGGGGTACGAGGTCGCAGAGGAGCTGTTCCCCGAGGAGACCGTTCCCGAGGCGCGGCTCTGGGACGGCGAGAAGGCGAGAGGGCGGGTAGTGATCAAGGACCGCATCGCGGACTCGATGTTCCAGCAGGTCCTGCTGCGCCCTGCCGAGTACTCGGTCGTGGCGACCCCCAACCTCAACGGCGACTACCTGTCGGATGCCTGCGCGGCTCAGGTGGGGGGCCTGGGGATGGCCCCGGGGGCCAACGTGGGCGATTCGGTGGCGCTCTTCGAGGCGACGCACGGCACCGCGCCGAAGTACGCGGGACTCAACAAGGTCAACCCGGGCTCGCTGATCCTGTCGGCGGCGATGATGCTCGAGCACCTGGGCTGGGACGAGGCGGCGAGAGGCATCGACCGCGGGCTGGAAGGCGCCGTGGCCGCCCGGCTCGTAACCTATGACCTGGAGCGCCAGATGAAGGACGCGACCACGGTGTCCACCTCGCGTTTCGCCGAGACCATCGTCGCCCACATGTAGCGCTGCCCGCCGGGAGTCCCGCGAGATGGACCTGACACTGTCGACCACGCCTCCGAAAGCGGTCGAGACACCGCTTATGGCGGTCCTGGTCGCTTCCGACCGTCCCTTCGAGGACCTGAGCGGGTTCGACGCACACTTCGGTGGCGTGCTCGGCAGCGCCGCGGCGCTTGGTGACTTCCGCGGCCGTACGGGCGACCGCGTCGCCGGTCATCACCGCGGCACGGATGGTCCGCGGAGAGTGCTCTATCTGGGTGTTGGCGGCTCGGGATCGCTGACCTCCGAGACGGTGCGCTGCGCCGCCGGTGAGGCCGTGCGCTTCGCCGAACGGCGGCGGCTGCCATCGCTCGGGCTGAGCCTCGTCCATCTCGGCCCCGGCCTGGGAGCGCGGCATGTCCAGGCTGCGGCGGAAGGGATGGTGCTGGCCGCCTGGCGCTTCGACGAGCTCAAGTCACGTGTGGGGCCGGAGGCCGGGGACGGCGATGGGCGGAGTCCCCTCGTGACCTCCGCCTTGATCGCGGGCGCGCCGCCGCATGCGTGGGACGAGGCCGTCAGGTTCGGGCAGGCCTTCGCGAGCGCCGAAAACCTGGCCCGCACCCTGCAGGCCACCCCGGGGAACCTGGCCACGCCGTCGCGCCTGGCCGACGAGGCGGTTCGCATCGCGGCCGATTCGGGTTTGCAGTGCGAGGTTCTCGGTCCCGGGGAGATCGCGGAACAGGGGATGGGTGCGCTGCTCTCGGTGGCAAGGGGATCCGACGAGGAACCGCGCCTGATCGTGTTGGAGCACCACGGGGGCGACGCTGGCGCGGCACCGCTCGTGCTGGTGGGCAAGGGGCTGACCTTCGACGCCGGGGGCATCTCCATCAAGCCCGCGAGGGGCATGGAGAAGATGAAGTACGACATGTCGGGCGGTGCCGCCGTTCTGGGCGCGATGAGGGCGATCGGAGAGCTCGACCTTCCCATCAATGTCAAGGCGGTCGTGCCCAGTTCCGAGAACCTCCTGAACGGGTCGGCAACGAAACCGGGCGACGTGGTGCGCAGCCGGCTGGGCAAGACGATCGAGGTGATCAACACGGACGCCGAAGGCCGCCTGATCCTCGCCGACGCCCTCGACTACGCTCTGGGCTGGGAGCCCGCGGCCATCGTGGACTGCGCCACGCTGACGGGGGCCTGTGTGGTCGCGCTTGGACACCACCGCGCAGCACTCCTCGGCAACGACGAAGAACTTCTGGGCGAGTTGCGCCATGCCGGGGACCGCGCGGCGGAGCCATGCTGGCCGCTTCCCCTCGACGATGAGTACCGCAAGCAACTGCAGAGCGATGTGGCCGATCTCAAGAACGTCGGCGGCCGCCCCGCCGGAACGATCACGGCCGCGTGTTTCCTCTCGGAGTTCGTCGGACAGATACCTTGGGCCCACCTGGACATCGCCGGCACCGCGTACGGCAAGACGAGGAAGCCCTACCTCAGGAGCGGACCCGCCGGGCGTCCCTGCCGCCTCCTTCTGGAGTGGGTGCGGGCACGCGCGGCCGTCTGAGAGGCGGAGTGTCGGGTCTGTCTTCGCCTGGGCGGACCGGGGCCGCATCGCTCGCGGCGACCGCGCCGATCTTGCTTGCGCTGCTCACGGCTTCGGCGACGGCCGGTCAGGAACCTCCGGACACGCTGCAAGTCCCGGATTCGCTGCAGGTCGATTCACTTCTGGTTGCGGACAGCCTGGCCGCCGACTCGCTCGTCGCCGATTCGCTTGCAGCCGACACCCTGGAAGTTGACTCGCTCGTCGCGGACTCGCTCGCCGCCGACAGTCTCGAAATCGACAGTCTGCCCCCGCCACCGGTCATGCCGACGCTCCCCGATCCGGTCCCCGCCAGTCTGGCCACCGGTATCTGGGAGTGGGACCGCGAGCAACTGCTGGCGACGCGCGGCCAGACGCTGTGGGAGCTGCTGGCCGAAATACCGGGCCTCCTCGGGGTGCGCGGGGGGGATTTCGGTTCCGCGGTGACCGTGTTTCCGGTGGGCTATGCAGGGGGAGCGCTGCGTCTGTACTACGACGGGGTCGAGCACCTGCCCCTCGAGGGTTCGATCCCCGATCTGGCCCGAGTCTCGCTGGCGGGTATCGAACGGGTGCGCGTCGTGCGACGGGCCACCGGTGTCGAAGTGAATCTCCAACGCCTCGCCCACAGCGACCCGCGGGCCATGTCGCTCATCGAGGCGGGGACGGGCGATCTGGACACCAACCTGATGCGTGCGACGTTTTCCCTGCCGCGCGCGTTCGGCGGCAAGGCGGCGCTCGCGGTCGAGCGGCTGGACACGCAGAGTCAGGACGCCCCGGGCGCGACGATGGGAGGGTGGCTGCGTTACAGCCTTCACAGGGGCGACCGCGGGGGAATACGGTTTGAGACGCGTCGCATGACGGGCCAGCGCACCGTGCTGACGCCGTCTCCGACGAGGGTCAACCGGTCGGACTGGACCCTTCAGGGAAACTGGTCGCTCAGTGAGGCCGCGGTGGCGGAGGCGTGGGCGACGGGAGCCTCCATCGCAGTGGGCGACAGCACCGAGGTCTTCCCCTTCGCACCCGAATCCCGCGGCCAGTACGGTGCGCAACTGTCGATGGGCCGTGGGCCGGTGTGGGCCCGTACCGCGGCGCGATTCAACAGCGGCGCCGGGGTTGCGGATCGTGAGCTTTCAGTCGAGGCGTCGGTCACCTCCGCGCGCTGGGGCGGGGCGAGCGGTCGCGCCTGGCGCGAATCGTGGGACGCGCGGACGGGGACCGGATACGATCTGACGGCCTGGCTGACCCCCGTTCCGTACGCATCGGTGTTCGTGGAACGGGGCAGCGGCAGCCGATCCGTCCCGTTCCTCAACCCGCCGCTTCCCGAGGAGCCGGGGGACAGCGTTTCCAACCCGGTCCCCCCGGAACCGGACACGCTTGAGGCCGGACCGCCGCCGGAGAGCCGCTTCACCCACCGCACCGGGACCCGGGTGGGCGCGAGGCTGCGCTGGCGCGCGGTCGAGGTTACGGGCGCCCGGTTGTCGGCGGAGGCGGACTCGGTATGGCCTACGCAGCTGCTCTTCGACCGGGCTGGATTCGTGCTTCCCCAGCCCCGGCGCCAGGGATGGGAACTCACCGGCCGCATACCGCTTCGTCCGACGGGTCTGTTTTTCGTGGGCGAAGTGCAGTTCTGGGAGCCGCAGGATTCCATGTCGCTGTACTTTCCAGACCACATCTACCGCGGCAGCCTTTCGTTTCATCGCACCTTTCGCGCGAGCGGCAACTTCGAGCTGTGGGTCGATCTGGGGGCGCAGGGGCGTTCCAGCATGAACGTGCCGTCGCCGACCGAGGCGGAGCCTTCCGAGGAGGACGAGACGGTCGAGCCCGGAACGCTCGTGCCCTCGATGGTGCCGTTCTACCAGAACTGGTATTTCCGGCTGCAAATGCGCTTTCTGACGCTGAACATCTTTGCGACGATCGACAACCTCACCCTGAGGCGAAACAACCAGGACGTGCCCGGGATTATCCTGCCGGGGACCCGCAGCATCTACGGAGTCAGGTGGACATTCTGGAACTGACGCGAAGGCAAGGGCCGCGATGATCCGCAGCATGACGGGATTCGGGACGGCCGAGACCCGATTGGACGATGGCCGCGTCCTCCGCGTCGAGATACGGACGGTCAATCATCGGCACCTGAGTGTCAGCGCGAGGCTTCCGCGGGGATGGGAGCATCTGGAGCCGGTGGCGATCGCGAAGCTGCGCGAAAGGCTGGCCCGCGGCCGCGTCTCGCTCTCGGTGTCGTGCGAGACTGCCGACCGGGAGGACCCCGGTGTGCCCGATCTGGACATGGAGCGAGTCCGGCGGCATGTGGAGGCGCTTCGGAGGGCGGGAGAGGAACTCGCGGTGCAGGGGCCCCTGGATCTGGCGGCGTTGGCGGCCCTGCCCGGCGTGTGGCGGCGTGAAGAGCCGCAGGACAACCCGCCCGACGAGGTCGGACTCCTTGTGTGCCTGACCGCCGCGCTGGACGAGGTGGTCACCATGCGCGAGACCGAGGGCGCGCGGCTCGAGGAAGAAGTCCGTGTGGCTCTGGCCGCGATCGTTTCTCGCCTGGAGGCCGTTGAGACCCGTGCCCCGGCGCGCCTGGTTCGGGAGCGCGACCGCCTGCGCGAGCGCGTGGGTTCGCTGGCGGGTGCGGTGGAGGTGGACGAGGACCGCCTTGCCCGCGAGATCGCGTACCTCGCCGAGAAATGGGACATTGCCGAAGAGATTGTCCGGCTGCGGTCACATGTCGCGTTCTTTCTCGAGCAGTTGGGAGACGTTGGCACGGCACCTGAGCGAAGCGCGGCCTCGGGGGGACTCGAATCCGCCGGCCTGGCGATGACGCCCTCTCCCGTGGGCAAGCGGCTCGGCTTCGTGGTACAGGAGATGAACCGGGAGGCCAACACCCTTGGATCGAAGGCGAATGACGCCGGAATCTCCGAGTCGGCCGTGGCAATCAAGGAGGAGCTGGAGCGGATTCGCGAGCAGCTGGAGAACGTCGAATGAGCTTGCCCCGGCCGTTGATCCTGGTCGGTCCGTCGGGTGCGGGCAAGACCACGATTGCGAGCCGCCTGGTGCGAGGATATCCGGAGCGATTCCGCTTCTCGGTCTCGGCCACCAGCCGGGCGCCGCGCGGCCGTGAGCGCACCGGGCGCGAGTATTCCTTCGTTTCCCGGGAGGAGTTCGAGGACATGATCGCGTCCGGGGAGCTGGCGGAGTGGGCGCAGGTTCACGGCGAATACTACGGTACCCCCGTCGACAACCTGACCGGGTTGGCTGGGGCGGGGCCCGTCCCGGTGCTCGATATCGACGTGCAGGGCGCCCGCCAGGTGATGAGGCGCGGCATAGACGCCTTGGTTATCTTCATCCTCCCGCCCGGTGCGGCGCAGTGGCTGACGCGCCTGACCGGCCGCGGCACGGAGTCGCCGGAGGGAATCGCGCGCCGCCTTCATACCGCGCGCGAGGAGCTTCGCGAGGCGACGACGTTTGGAGAGCATGTGGTGAATCAGGACCTGGGCGAGGCCGTCCGGCAGGTGCTGGAGATTGCTGATGGCGAAGCCGGCAAGGGCGCGCGGGATCCCCGTGTGGAGGAGTTGTGCCGGGAGCTCGACGCCGGAGCCACGGCCGAGATTGCGCGGATCCGCGGACGCGGGGTCGCCGACGAGATCCGGAAGGAGGAGACATGAGAGTTTTCACCCCGAGTGAAATCGCCGAACACAACCAGAGCAAATACCTTGGCGTCTTCGTGGCCGCGAAGTACGCCCGTGAGCTGAACATGCTTCCGCGCGACAATCTCCCGCTGGGAGAGGAGAAGAAGCTCTCGACACGTGCTCTGGAGGCGGTTACCTCCGGGCAGGTCGAATACCGGCTGGTCAGGCGCCGCCGTCTCGAGACGGAATAGCGGGCAGTGTCTCCGGGTGGCCCCGCGAAGGACGCCCGGGAGCCGGGCGCTGCCGGGGACCGGGCCACGGACGCCTTGGAGCCGGGCCTTCCGTGGCGGGGGAGGCGCGTGGTTCTCGGGGTCTGCGGCGGAATTGCCTCGTACAAGTCGATCCAGATCGCGCGGGATCTCACGTTGCACGGCGCCACGGTGGACGCGGTGCTCACCGGCGCGGCCCGGCGGTTCGTCGCCCCCCTCGCGTTCGAGGGAGTGACCGGCCGCGGACCGCTGATCGACCTCTTCGCCGTTGGAGGCGCAGCCCTCCATGTGGCCCTGGGCCGCGAAGCGGATTGCGTGTGCGTGGCCCCCGCCACGGCCGATTTCCTGGCGCGATCCGCCTCCGGGCGGGCCAGCGACCTTCTGGGCACGGTCGTGACCGCGTGCGAGGCTCCGGTTGTCTTTGCTCCTGCCATGAACGACAGGATGTTCGCGCACCCGAGAACCCGCGCCAACCTGGCGCTCCTCGACGCGGCGCCCGGATATCATCGTGTGGGTCCCGCCACCGGCCGCCTGGCGGCTGGAGAGGGGAGCGGACCGGGGCGGATGGCCGATCCGTCGGCCATCGTGGACGCCGTTGGCCGGGCGCTGCACTCTGGCGGCGCACTCTCGGGTGCAAGGGTGCTCGTTACCTCCGGACCGACCCGCGAGCCGCTGGACGCGGTCCGCTTCGTCGGAAACCGTTCGTCCGGCAAGATGGGGCATGCACTCGCGCGCGCGGCGTGGCTGCGCGGGGCCGAGGTCACGCTGGTCACGGGCCCGGGGGCGGAGACCGCTCCGTTCGGCGTCGACGTGGTGCGGGTGGAGACGGCGCTGGAGATGCGAGACGCGGTGGTCGAGGCGGTTGGTGACGTGAATGTCGCCGTGCACGCGGCGGCGGTGGGCGACTTCCGTCCTGCCGCCCCGCGTCGTGACAAGCTCAAGCGGGAGTCGGCGGGCGGCGAGGTCGCGGTTCGCATGGTGGAGAATCCGGACATCGCCGCCGAGTCCGCCGCGCTGATGAATCCGGGCGCTGTCTCGGTGGGATTCGCGTTGGAAACGACGGACCTCCTGGACCGGGCTGCGGGGAAGCTTGCTGCCAAGGGCTTCGACCTCATCGTGGCGAACCCGGCTGGAGAGCCGGACGCCGGGTTCGAGGCGGACACCAACCGCGTGACGATCCTCGATCGCGAGGGGAGGCGGAGAGCGTTGCCGCTGATGACGAAGTTCGCCGCGGCCTGGGAGATCCTCGACGTGGTTGAGGAGCTGTTGGGGGGAGGAGATCGGGATTGACGGAGGCTTCGACGCGCCTGGCCACCTACCTGGACCAGCGCCGGCGACTGGGTGAGCCCGGCATCGTACCGGCGGGGCTTGAAGCTGGCGAGATTCTGCGATTGGTGCAGGCGCGGGACACCGTCGGGGCCGCAGCAGCGGCTACGGACGCGGCCGGATCTTCGCGTGTTGTGAACGAGGACTATGAAACCCTGCGCGCCGCCGCCATGGCGTGCACCCGGTGCCGATTGGCCGACGGACGGAAGACGGTCGTGTTTGCCGACGGGAACCCGGCCGCTCGCCTCATGGTAGTCGGTGAGGCGCCTGGCGCACGCGAGGACGCCACGGGTCTCCCCTTTGTCGGGCAGGCCGGCCGGCTTCTGGACCTGATGCTCGCCTCCGTGGCGTTGTCGCGAAGAGATTCGGTGTACATCTGCAACGTTCTCAAGTGCCGGCCCCCGGGCAATCGGAACCCCCAGCCCGACGAGATCGAGTCCTGCGCACCGTTGTTGAAGCGGCAGATCGAACTTGTGGCCCCCGAAGTGCTTCTGGCGGTAGGTTCTTTCGCGGCACAGTGGCTAACGACGTCAAGGCAGGCTCTGGGAAAGCTTCGGGGCAAGGTGTACAGTTACCAGGGCGTTCCACTCGTCGTCACCTATCATCCCGCCGCGCTTCTGCGCAATCCCGGCTGGAGCAGGCTGGCCTGGGACGATCTGCAGTTGTTGCGCCAGGTGATGGACGGAAGGTGAGACGCGTGAGTCGACGCACGTGCCGTGCCCGAGGACCGGTTCGCGAGGATTTCGGGGAAGGAAAGTCGCAGTGAGTGAACCCATCCCGATCCAGTCCGTAACGGATCAGGCGTCCGGGTACGATCGGCAGCCGCCGTTTTCTCCCGAGGCGGAGGCATCGGTCCTCGGCGGCATGCTTATCGACGGCGACGCCGTTCCCCGGGTCGTGGAGTTCGTCGACGACTCCATGTTCTATCGCGAAGCGCACCGGCGCCTCTACCGCGCGATGACCCGTCTGTTCGAGCGCGGCAGCGTGGTGGACGTCATCACCGTGGCCGAGGAGTTGAACCGGACCGGCGAGCTGGAGAACGCCGGGGGCATGGAGTACCTGGCTTCGCTCACGGATGCGGTGCCCACGGCGGCCAACATCGAGTACCACGGCCGCATCGTGCACGACAAGGCGCTCTTGCGTCGGCTCATCGACGCGGCCCAGGCGATCGTGCGCGACGTGCACGAGCCCGGCGACCGGATGGTCGACGAGATACTGGACCAGGCCGAGCAAAAGGTCTTTCGCGTCTCGGAATCCCGGGATCGCGACGGCTTCGTGTGGATCAAGGAGGTTCTCTACTCGGCGTTCGAGCAAATCGAGAGGCTGCAGGAAAGTCCCGGAGATGTCTCCGGCCTCCGTACCGGCTTCGCCGATCTGGACCGCATGACCACGGGGCTGCAGCCCGGCGACCTTGTGATCGTTGCGGGCCGGCCCTCCATGGGCAAGACGTCGTGGGTGCTCAATGTTGCCCAGACGGCTGCGATCGAAAACGAGGTGCCGGTTGCCGTGTTCAGTCTGGAAATGTCCAAGGAACAGCTGGTCCTGCGGCTGATGTGCGCCGAGGGACGGGTGGACGCGCAGAAGGTGCGGCGGGGGAGGCTTGATGCCGACGAGTATCAGCGGCTGGGCCGGGCTGCCGGCCATTTGAACGCGGCACCCATCTGGATCGACGACTCCGCCACCTCGAACGTTCTCGAGATGAAGGCCAAGTCCAGGCGGCTGATGGCCGAGGCCAAGCTTGGTCTGATCGTCGTGGACTACATACAGTTGATGACCTCTTCCGGCAGGACGGAGAGCCGGGTGCAGGAGGTGTCGGAAATCTCCCGCGGGCTCAAGGCGCTCGCGCGCGAGCTGGAGGTGCCCGTGATCGCACTGAGTCAGTTGAGCCGGGCACCGGAGCAGCGAACCGACCGCCGTCCCCAGCTCTCGGACCTCCGGGACAGCGGTTCGATCGAGCAGGACGCGGACCTGGTGATGTTTCTGTACCGGCCGGAATACTACATCGGACCCACCGACAAGGACGGCAATTCGGTGGAGGGTAAGGCGGAGCTGATTGTATCCAAGCAGCGCAACGGGCCCACCGGCACCGTGGAGCTCTACTTCCACAAGTCCTATACCCGCTTCGACTCGGTGTCCCGCTCCCCGGAGCCGTCCGAAGACATTACGTGAGCGGGGTGGCGGTGATCGTGCCCGCGGCGGGAGCCGGGGCGCGCATGGGTGGGGTGCGCAAACCATTCATCGAACTGGGGGGACGTACGGTCCTCGATTGGGCGCTGACCCCGTTTCTGGTCCGGGATGACGTCGTGGAACTGGTGATTGCGCTGGGGGGCGGCGGAGCGGCCCGTGAGCGACTCGTCCAGGCCGACCCGAGGATTCGTGTCGTGCGTGGCGGAGCAAGCCGCTTCGAGTCCGTGGCCAACGCCCTGCATCGCCTGGAGTCGGAAGCAGGTGTCGTGGCCGTTCACGATGGGGCGCGCCCGTTCCCGCTGCCCGCGGCCATCGACGCCTGCATTCGGTTGGCGGCTGGTGGTTGCGGTGCGGTGGCCGGAGTTCCGGCGGTGGATACGATCAAGGAGATGGATGGAGACCGTATCGTCGGCACGCCCAGGCGCGAAGTCCTCTGGTACGCGCAGACGCCGCAGGCGTTTCCCCGGGGCGTGTTCGAGGAAGCTGTGGCGCACTGCCGTGGTTCCGGGCTGTCGCCTACTGACGACGCGGCGATGGTGGAGGAGCTGGGCGTGAGCATTCGCATGGTGGCGTCGTCTGCGATCAACCTCAAGATCACTACGCCGGAAGATCTTGTTGTCGCAGAAGCATATATTGCGAAAGGACTTGTCATATCTCACGTGTGAATCCACTTGAAGACACGCTCACACATCTCAACCGCGGCGAACTCGTGATTCACCCGACCGAAGCGGTCTACGGCATCGGCGGCCTTCTGGACGATGCGCCTTTGGCGCGCATGCGACGGATCAAGGACCGGGCGGGCGGGGGCTTCGTGGTGTTGATCCCTTCGGCGGAATCCGTACGCGAGCTTCTGGGCCGGGCCGGCCGCCTGTTCGCCCAGGCGTTCTGGCCGGGCCCTCTCACGCTCGTGCTGGAGGATCCGGAAGACCGCTTTCATCCCGCAGCGAAGGCGGCCGATGGCTCCGTGGCCGTGCGGGTTCCGGGGCACCCGGTCACCCTGGAACTACTCGAGGCCGCCGGGCGGCCGATCACCTCGACTTCGGCGAACACGCCGGGCGGTGCCCCGGCGCGGACGGTGGGCGCGGCGCGCGATGCGGGTCGCGCGATGGGCATGGATCTGTTCGCGCTGGATGCGGGGCCTCTCCCCGGCGGCGCACCCTCTACTCTCGTACGCCTGGCCGCTGGCGGTCCCGAGGTGATTCGCCAGGGGTCGGTGGACCCGGCGCGCCTGAATGAGGCCGTCCGGCTGGCGCGATCGTCGCGATCCGGCGACTTGCCTCGCGGGATCCACGTCACCTTCGTTTGCACGGGGAACACCTGCCGCTCACCGATGGCGGAGGTGATCGCGCGCAGGTTCATCGCTCGAAGGGGGTTGTCACGCGTGACCGTGGGCTCCGCCGGAACCGCCGCCTGGACGGGCGGCCCCGCGAGCGAGGGTGCCCGCACGGTCGTGCGGGAAGCGGGCCTGGACCTTGATCGGCACGAGACCGCGGTCCTGACGCGGGAGCTGGTGGAGCGGTCGGACGTGGTGCTTTGCATGGCCACGCATCACCTGCTCCGCGCCCGGGAGCTGGGGGCCACCAACGGATGTCGTCTTCTTTCCGAAATGGCGGGCGAGGAAGGCGCGGTCCGGGACCCGTTCGGCGGTTCCGATGACCGCTACCGGGCTACCTTTGTTGAGCTTGAGCATCTGGTGAAGGCCGCGCTGGCGGCATTGGTTCCGGAAGGGGAGGGTGGCGAGTGAAGGGCAGGCCCCGAGAGGGTCGCGCGCTCTACGCGATCCTGGGCGACCCCGTCGCGCACAGCCTTTCCCCCGCAATCCACAATGCGGCGTTCCGTGCAGGGGGTCGACGCGCACGATATGTGGCCCGCCGCGTATCGGCCGACGAATGCGGAGAGATCATGCGTGCCCTGGCCATGGACGGCGGGGGCGGCAACGTGACGGTACCCCACAAGGAGCGCGTGGTCCCCTTCCTCGACCGCCAAACCCGCGCAGTCGCCGCGACGGGTGCGTGCAATACCTTCTGGGCCCGGGACGGCGAAGTATGGGGGGACAACACGGACGTGGAGGGGTTCATGGGAATGTGGCGGAGCGCGACCTCGTCGCTGACCGACAGGTCTACGGCGCTTGTGCTCGGAGCGGGAGGGGCCGCCCGCGCGGTGCTCCAAGGCTTGCTGCATTCTCCGGGGGCCTCGCTCATCCTCGTGTGGAACCGTACCGCGGCGCGAGCGGAGGGACTTGCGGCCGAGTTGGAAGACGACCGGGTGCGCCCGGTGTCGGACTGGCGCGCGTCGGCTCCCGCTGTGGTCGTCAACACTACATCGGTGGGCATCCGCGGCCAGCACGCGGTGATCGATCTGGAGGCCCTGGCTACACGGCCGCGTGTCGTCATGGACCTGGTATACGGCAAGGGCCCGACCCCGCTTTGCCGTCAGGCGGAGAAGCTGGGGATCGCGTCCGTCGATGGCCGTGGCATGCTTGTTCTGCAGGCGGAGGCGTCCTACGCCCGGTGGTTCGGCCAGGCGCCGCCCGCGGACGTCATGGGGCGTGCATTGGAGGCGGCGTGCCGGGTGCCGGAATGACAAGGGCGCGGACGGTTCTGCGGAGCATCGCCGACTACCTCCTGCCTCCGGCGTGCGCGGGGTGCGGTGGATCGGCGGGGCCGGATATCCAGGCGGGGTTCGGGCCCGTTTGCGGGAACTGCCGGCTGGGTCTTCCGCAGGTGCCGCTCCCGGTGTGCTCCCGCTGCGGAGCACCATTGGGAACGGGCGAGGCTCCATCCTGCATGGAGTGCGCGGAGTGGCCCGACGGACTGGAGCACGCCGCTGCCGCGTGCCTGCTGGAGTCCCCGGCACGGGAACTGGTCCACGCCCTGAAGTACCAGGGTTGGCGCGACGTGGGCCGATTCATGGGAACCGAGATGGCGAGAAGCGCCCCGGCGGCGGCTCGGCGAACGGACTTCGTCGTGCCTGTGCCGACGTCCGCCCGCAACGTCCGGAGCCGCGGATACAATCAGGCCGGGGTCATCGCCTCGGCCCTGTCGACGGCCATGGGCATTCCCCTGCTGGAGTGCCTGGACCGGCAGCGCCAGGCGGGGACACAGACCGCCTTGAATCCGATGCAGCGCCGGGCTAACGTCAGTGACGCGTTCGTGATGGTGGAAGGGGTTGCGGGGATGCTGGAGGGCCGTCGGCTTCTCCTGGTGGACGATGTCATCACCACCGGGGCCACGGCCCTGGCTGCAACGGAAGTTCTCGCGCTCGGCAACCCTAGGTCGATCGTCGCCTACGCGTTCGCAAGGACCGTCCCTATGTCCCAACAAGCAACCTGAACCGGCGCACGAATCCGTCGCGGGAGCCCAACAACCCATGTCCATCCGAGTCGCCATCAACGGCTTCGGCCGCATCGGCAGGAACGTTCTCAGGGCCGCAAAGCAGTCCGGGACGACCGAACTCGACTTTGTGGCCGTCAACGATCTGACGGAGAGCAAGACGCTTGCGCATCTCTTCCGCCACGACTCCGTGCACGGCACGTATCCGGGATCGGTCGAGGTCTCCGACGGCGGCATCGTCGTCGATGGCGACGACATCCGGGTCCTGTCGGAGCGGGATCCCGCGAAACTGCCGTGGCGCGAGCTCGAGGTCGACGTGGTAGTGGAATCCACGGGAATCTTCCGGACTCGCGAACTGGCGTCGCGACACCTCGAGGCCGGAGCTCGCAAGGTCATCATATCGGCTCCGGCCAGCGACGAGGACATCACCATCGTCCTCGGAGTCAACCATGACCGCTACGATCCCGAGACGCACCACCTCATCTCCAACGCCAGCTGTACGACGAACTGCCTGGCGCCAGTGGCGAAGGTGCTTTCGGAGCGGTTCGGCTTCGTCCGCGGACTCATGACCACGATTCACGCGTACACAAGTGGTCAGGCCGTCCTGGACGGTCCCCACAAGGACCTGCGCCGGGCTCGCGCGGCGGCGGTGAGCATGATACCCACCACAACCGGCGCGGCGCGGGCGATCTCCCTGGTGCTGCCGGAGCTGGAGGGGAAGCTGGACGGCATGGCGATTCGCGTGCCCACCCCCGATGTATCGCTGGTCGATCTCGTCGCCGAGGTGAAGCGGGATGTGTCTCCCGACGCGGTCAACGGGGCGTTGCGCGCGGCGGCCGAGAACGAGCTCGCGGGCATCCTGAGGGTGGAGGACGAGCCGCTCGTGTCCGTCGACTTCGTCGGGGAGCCGGCCAGTTCCGTTGTGGATGCACCCAGCACCTCCGTTATGGGAGACCGCATGGTCAAGGTGCTGGTCTGGTACGACAATGAATGGGGCTATTCGTCGCGGGTAGTCGACCTCGTCCGGTTCGTCGGACGCCGCCTTGCCGCCGCGGCCGCATGAGGCTGCCCGGTACAGCGCCCGGCCGGCGCGGGTGTCATCAACCGCGTCCTCGGGCGTACGTGGAGACATGATGGGTACCGAATCCGTGGATGCTCCCCACATGGCGCGGCCATTTGCCGCTGTGACGCCGTTGGGCCGGCCGCAAGCGCGGATCCCCGATCCGGATCTTCCGCCCGATTTCGAAGCATGGTTCAGGGATCATCGGGAGGCGGTGTATCGATTCGTCAGATTTCGGGTCGCGACGCGGGAGATCGCAGAGGACATCACGTCGGAGGTCTTTCTCAAGGCCCTTCGCTCCCTCCGGAGTTATGACAGCCGGCTGTCTGCCCCTCGCACCTGGCTCTTCCGCATCGCTCGCAACGCGGTGACGGACCACCTTCGCGCCCTGCGCCGCCACGGCTCGCGCCATGTGTCGATTGAACGGGTGCCGGATCCGGCATCGCGGGCTCCGTCGCAGGAAGAGCGTGTGCTGGAAGAGGAAAGGAAGCGACTTCTGATGACCTCGATGGCCACGCTGCGACAGGCGGACCAGGAGATTCTGTCACTTCGCTACGGCGCGGATCTGGGGAACCGGGAGATTGCGGAATCGCTCGGGATCACGGCGAACGCGGTCGCTGTTCGCATCCACAGGGCTCTGGAGAGACTCAGGACCGCCGTGGCCGAACAGTCGAACGAGGATGGCTAGGATGAAGGACGAACATCGAACCGGCATCGGCTCGTGGCCCGGCGACCTGGTGCGACTCGATCGTGAACTGCGCGCCATCGTCGTCGACGAAAGAGACTCGTTCGGCGACGAGCTTCGAGAGCGGCTCGTGGACGAGCATCGGCGTGGCCGCCGGGGTTGGACCGGCTTCTGGCGTGCCGTGCCACCCCGGCGCCATTTGGTCGCCGCGGCCGCGGTCATTGCACTGTTGACCGTATCGCTATCCGTGCCTCCTGCCCGTGCCTCGTGGGCCCGACTCCTCGGCCTTCCAGCCGCCGGCCCCGCCGAACCTGCTCGAATTGCGCCTGAACAGACGCCCCCGTCGTCATCCGGCATGGACGGGGCCGGACCGTGGGAGGGAACCGCGAGCCTCACCGTTCCCCGGCCCAGCCAGGGTGTCGGCGAATCGCCGGACGTCGCGCAGCCGCTGGCAGCGACGCTTCCCCGCCTCGCGGATCACGCCGAGGCGCAGCGAACCGTTGCGGAAGAGTACCCCCCACTCCTGCAGCGCGCCGGTATCGGGGGAACCGTGGGCTTGCTGGTCCGGGTGGAGCCCGATGGTTCGCCCGGCTCCCCTCGGGTGGTGGCGTCCTCGGGCGTGGGGCAGTTGGACATGGCGGCACTCCGTGCGACCCGGGGGCTTCGGTTCGCACCGGCCACGCGCGGAGGCCGGCCCGTCGGAATCTGGGTGGAGTTTTCGATCATCTTCCGGCCCGAGACGGAGGAGCCGCGACTCGGTCCGCCTCCGCAGGAAACTCCTGTGCCGCGGAGCAACTGAGCCGGTTTCAGCCGGTGGCGAGCGCATCACCTGGATGACGAAGTCGCTGCACGACCTCTTGCGCGGTGGCCTGCCGGCGGGCGCCACGATCGCCTTGCGGGCCGACTTCAACGTGCCCCTGGCATTCGGCAGGGTGGCCGATGCCGCGCGTATCGAGCGTACCCTCCCGAGCATCATTCAACTCGTGGACGCGGGGGCCCGGGTGGTCGTCCTGTCGCATCTTGGCCGTCCCGGGGGCAAGACCGTGGCCGAACTCACGCTCCGGCCCGTATCGCTGTGTCTGGCCGAATGCCTGCGCGCGCCGGTCCGGTTCGTTCCCCATACGGCTGGGGCGGCGGTGCGGCAAGCCGTGACGGAGATGCCGCCGGGCTCGGTGTCGCTGGTCGAGAATACGCGCTTCCTGTCCGGCGAGGCGGCCAACGATCCCGCCCTGGCCGCCGATTGGGCGAGTTGGTCGGACCACTACGTGCTGGACGCCTTCGGGACCGCCCACCGGGCGCACGCGTCGACCGACGGTCTCCCTCGCGCCGTCAGGG
This sequence comes from uncultured Gemmatimonadaceae bacterium, assembly GCA_964602175.1. Lineage (GTDB taxonomy): Bacteria > Gemmatimonadota > Gemmatimonadetes > Longimicrobiales > Gaopeijiaceae > Bin94. The sequence continues at coordinate 21,643 of CAZRQE010000122.1, forward strand.
CGAAGGGTGGCGAGGCGGTCGCGGGGAAACTGGTCGAACGGGAACTCGCTGTACTGGAGCGAGTGCTCAACAGCCCCGGGCGTCCCCACGTGGCGATCCTCGGAGGTGCCAAGATATCGGGGAAGATCCACGTCATCGAAGCGCTGCTGGCACGAGTGGACGTGCTGCTTGTCGGGGGGGCGATGGCCAATACCTTCCTCATGGGAATGGGACTGCGAACGGGTGCATCGCTGGTGGAGGCGGACGCGAGCGCGACGGCTTCGCGGTTGCTGATGGAGGCCGGACCCCGTCTCGTTCTGCCGGTCGACTGTGTGGTTGCCCGGTCGACGGAACCGGGCGCGCGAACCCGGGTCGTCGACCGCAGCGGCATCCTCCCGGACGACATTATCGTGGACGTCGGACCGACGACTGTACAGCTGTTCCAGGACTACATCGCCCGAGCGTCCACCGTGGTTTGGAACGGCCCCATGGGGCTGTTCGAGGTGGCCGGGTTCGAAGAAGGCACCTTCGGGGTGGCTCGCGCCGCTGCGGACGCTGCCGGCTCGGGGGCGACCGTCATCGTCGGGGGCGGAGATTCGGCGGCGGCGGCCCGGGCGGCGGGCGTGGCCACGCGATTGAGTCACGTGTCCACCGGCGGGGGCGCCTGCCTGGATTTTCTGGCCGGCAAGGCACTGCCCGGGGTCGAGGCGCTTTCCCGGCGGCCTGACCGTGGCGGGCGAACGTAAACACGGAGACGACAAATGCGCAAAGTGGTCGCGGGCAACTGGAAGATGCATCACGGGCCGGCTGCGGCGGCGGCGTTCTTTTCGCGGTTCAGGCCGCGGTCCGCCCCCGATTCCGTGGAGATTCTGTTCTTTCCCCCCGATCTTTCGCTTGCCACCTCGATGGAGACGGCCGCTGTTCCGGCCGGCTTCGGTGTCCAGAACATTCACTCGGCGAAGGAGGGCGCGTTTACCGGTGAGACCTCGGCCGAGCTGGCGCGCGGAGCGGGAGCCCGCTTCGCGCTGATCGGACACTCGGAGCGCCGTCACGTTTTCGGCGAGACCGACGCGGAGGTGAGCGCCAAGACGGGCGCGGCCGTGCGGGCCGGACTCATTCCCGTGGTATGCGTGGGAGAACTGCTCGGGGAACGGCGCGCGGGACTCCTGGAGGAGGTCTTGCGCCGCCAGATCGGCGCGATTGTGGAGGCCGTGGCGACCGCGTCCAGGTTCATGGTGGCATACGAGCCCGTGTGGGCGATCGGAACCGGAGAAACCGCGACCCCGGACGATGCCGCCGAGGCGCACGCGATCGTGAGATCGGCCCTCGGCGAGTTGGCTTCGGCGCCGATCCTCTACGGAGGCAGCGTCAAGCCCGCCAACGCGGGCGCGCTCATGTCCGCCCCTGATGTGGACGGGGTGCTGGTCGGTGGCGCGAGTCTGGACCCGGACGTTTTCGGCCGGATTGTTGAAGCGGGCGCCGCGGCCGGGTCCGCGGATCCCGTTCGCCAGCCTTGAGTGGCTGCGCCCCGCAGGGCCGCTGCAGCACCGGGTCGGCGGGTTGACACTGGCCGTCCCCCACGGCAGCTTCCGGTGCGCCGTGCGCTGCACGCAGTCGCCGCGCGCTGTACGGAAACGCGGATGGACGTGACATGTACACATTCCTGTTGACCCTTCTCGTGCTCGACGGCCTGTTTCTGGGCGTGGTGATCCTCATCCAGTCCGGGAAGGGCGGGGGCCTTGCGGCCATGGGT
>CAZRQE010000123.1:0-20559 GCA_964602175.1 uncultured Gemmatimonadaceae bacterium
CCCCGGGAGCGCCCCCGGCACGACCGTGCAGGCATCCAGCGCCGAGCGGAAGCGGGGGCGGCGGAGCTCCGCGGCGAGCGGGCCGAAGAACAGGTCGCCGGCCGCGGTCACCCCGCCCATCACCACCACCGCCTCCGGGCCGAGCAGGTTGACCGCGCTCGCGATCCCGGCCGCGAGCATTTGTGCCGCGCGCGCCAGCACGCCGGCCGCGTAGACATCGCCCCCCGCCGCCGCCTGGTGCACGGTGGCGGCCGTGATGCGGTTCAGGTCCCCTTCGACCAGCCCGGGCAGGGTCGACCGCACCCCACCGCCAAGCCCCTCGGCCGCGGCCCGCGCGATGCCCGGCCCGGAGGCGTAGGGTTCGAGGCACCCCCTGCCCCCGCAAGTGCAGCGGCGGCCGCCGTACTCGACGGTCATGTGCCCGATCTCCCCGGCTGCGCCCGTGGCCCCGGCGAAGGGTCGCCCGTCCATCACGATCCCGCCGCCGATTCCGGTGCCCAGCGTGATCCCCAGCACCGACCGGAAGCCGCGCCCCGCCCCCTGCCACCATTCCCCGTAGGCGGCGCAGTTGGCGTCGTTCTCCACGACGGTGGGCAGACCGGTCGCGGCCTGGACGCGGTCGCGCAGCGGAAGCCCGAACCACCCCAGGTTGTGCGACTCGAGCACCACGCCGCGGGCGCGGTCGAGCGACCCGGGCGCGGCGACCCCCACGCCGGCTACCGTGGCGCCCGGGCCCTCCGTGCGCGCCAGCTCATCCACGGCCGCGCGGACCATCGCGCAAACCATGTCGACCACCACTTCCGGGCCCCCTCCGGACGGCGTGTCGTCCACCCGGAGCGCGCGCGGACGCCCTCCCTCCGCCGGAACGATGCCCACCGAGAGGGTGGTTCCGCCGATATCGACCCCCGCGATCCACTTCGCCATCAAAGGCATCCCAGGGGAGCCACCCGGCCTTCACGACGCGCCGACGAAACATCATCGATCGATACTGACATCTGATGACGTTTACTGATATCTCTACTGTTCAATAGACAGCACGGCCAGAAACGCCTCCTGCGGGATCTCGACCGATCCCACCTGCTTCATCCGCCTCTTCCCCTCCTTCTGCCGTTCGAGCAGCTTGCGCTTGCGCGTGATGTCCCCGCCGTAGCATTTGGCGGTCACCGCCTTGCGCAGGGCCTTGACGTTGGTGCGCGCCACGATCTTGGAGCCGATGGCCGCCTGCAGCGCCACCTGGAACTGCTGGCGCGGGATGAGCTCCTTCAGCTTGCGCACCAGGTCGCGGCCGTAGAGCTGCGCGCGGTCCTGGTGGATGATGACGCTGAAGGCATCCACGGGATCGCCGTTCACCAGCACATCCAGCTTCACCAGGTTCTCGGGCCGGTACTCCGCGAACTCGTAATCGAGCGATGCGTAGCCTCGGGTACTGCCCTTGAGCCGGTCGTAGAAGTCGAGGACGATCTCGGCCAGCGGCAGTTCGAAATCCAGCTCCACCCGCCGCGGATCCAGGTAGCGCATCGCCTTGAAGGTGCCGCGCCGGTCGTGGCAGAGCTTCTGCACGTTGCCGATGTACTCGGCCGGAGACATGATGCGCGCCTGAACCCAGGGCTCGGCGACCGACTTCAGTTTGCCGCGCGCGGGCAGGCGGGTCGGATTCTCGATCGCCAGCTCGCTGCCGTCGGTGAGCGTGACGTGATACTCCACGTTGGGCACGGTGGTGATCAGGCTGACACCGAACTCCCGGTCCAGCCGCTCCTGGACGATCTCCATGTGCAGCAGCCCGAGGAAGCCGCAGCGGAAGCCGAATCCGAGGGCGGCCGAGGTCTCGGGCAGGTAGTGCAGGCTGCCGTCGTTGAGCCTGAGCCGGGCGAGGGCGTCGCGCAGGGACTCGTAGTCGTCGGCGTTGCTGGGATAGAGGCCCGCAAACACCATGGGGCGGACGTCCTTGTAGCCCGGCAGCAGCTCGGTCGCCCTGCGGGAGGCGTCGACGACGGTGTCCCCCACCCGCGTGTGCGAGACCGACTTGATGGCCGCGACCAGGTACCCCACCTCGCCCGGGTGGAGGGCGCCCTGGCGTACGCGGGCCAGCCGCGTGTAGCCCACCTCGGTCACCTCGTAGGTGGCGTTCACGGTGCCGAAACCGATGTCCATCCCAGGGCGCAGCACACCGTCGACCACGCGCACGCTCGGGACCGCGCCCAGGTACTGGTCGTAGTAGGAGTCGAAGATGAGCGCGCGCAGGGGCGCCTCCGGGTCTCCCTCCGGAGGGGGCACCCGTTCGATGACCGCTTCCAGGATCTCCGCGGCTCCGGTGCCCTCCTTGGCGCTCGCGAAAAGCACCTCGGAGGGATCCACCCCCAGCAGGTCCGCGAGCTCGTCGCGGCGGCGCTCCGGTTCCGCGCCGGGAAGATCGATCTTGTTGATCACCGGGATCACTTCCAGGTCCGCGTCCAGCGCCAGGAACAGGTTCGAGATGGTCTGGGCCTGGACGCCCTGACTGGCGTCGACGACCAGGATGGCTCCCTCGCAGGCCGCGAGCGAGCGTGACACCTCGTAGGTGAAGTCCACGTGTCCGGGGGTGTCGATCAGGTTGAGTTGATAGTGCTCGCCGTCCCGCGCCGTATGGTCCATGCGCACGGCGTGCAGCTTGATGGTGATGCCCCGCTCGCGCTCCAGCTCGTTGGAATCGAGCACCTGCGCGCGCATCTGCCGTGGGTCGAGCGCGCCGGTGAGTTCCAGGAGCCGGTCGGCCAGGGTCGACTTGCCGTGGTCGATGTGCGCGACGATGCAGAAGTTGCGGATGCGGTCGAGCTGCACGGCCGTCTCCTCCGCTAGCCCGGGCAGGCGGCGCAGAGGACGCGCCGCATGATGTCGAGCGCGCGCTCCACGTCGGGCGCGGAGATGTCCCGGTGGGTCACGGCCCGCACTCCGGTCTCGCCCTGGGGCAGAAGATGGACCCCGCCTGCATGACAGCGCGTCGCGAACGCGCCCGCCGGGAGCGCGGTCACCCGGAAGCGGACCAGGTTGGACTGGACGCGGTCGAGATCGACCTCCAGGCCGTCGATGCGGGTGATGCCGCGCGCCAGCGCGCGGGCGTTGGCGATGTCGGCCGGCAACCCGCCGCGGTGGTGCTCCAGCGCGTGCAGTGCGGCGGCGGCGAGGATTCCCGCCTGGCGGAAGCCGCCTCCGAACTGCTGCTTGAAGCGCCGCGCGCGCGCCACCAGCTCCTCAGAGCCGGCCAGGGCGGAGCCCACGGGAGCGCCGAGTCCCTTGCTGAAGCAGACGTTGACCGTGTCGAAGGGCGCGCAGTAGCGGGCCTCGGGGACCCCCGTGGCGGCGGTGGCGTGCCAGAGGCGGGCTCCGTCGAGATGGGTGGCCAGACCGTGGCGGCGGGCGGCGGCGCATACTTCCTCGACCTGGCCGAGCGGCCACACCGTACCCCCTCCTCCGTTGTGGGTGTTCTCCACGCACAGCAGCCGGGGCGGCGACTCCAGGTGGGTCGGATTGAAGGGATGCTCGGGCTCGATGGCGTCGTCGACGTCGGCTGCGGCGAAAACGCCGCTACGCCCGGGGAGGGGCTTCAGGGTCACGCCGCTGAGCGCGGCCGGGGCGCCCGACTCGCTGCGGACGATGTGGGCGCTCTCGTCGATGAGGACGAGGTCGCCGGGCTCGGTGTGGGCGCGCACCCCGATCTGGTTGGACATGGTGCCGGTGGGGACGAAGACCGCGGCCTCCTTGCCCAGCAGTTCCGCCGTGCGCGCCTCCAGGGCGTTGACCGTGGGGTCGTCGCCGTAGACGTCGTCGCCCACTGGGGCGGCTGCCATGGCGTCCCGCATGGCCGGCGTGGGGAGGGTGACGGTGTCGCTGCGCAGATCGATCATGACCCGCGATACCCCGGGCAGGACCAGTGGTGTCGCATCACCGCTGGCGGCCGGAGGGACCGAATCCGCCACCGGACAATCCGCCGGAAGGCGCCAGCCGCACACCCGCGATCTGCCGTCGCAGCGCGCGGATGCCCGCGGGGCCGACGCGGCAGCACCCGCCGACGCCGGCCGCCCCGCGGGCGATCCAGTCGCGCGCATCCAGGATCGGCTCGCCGGCCCCGCCGCCGCCCTTCGCGGGCCAGTGCCAGGTGCCGGTGTGGGCGTCGTACACCTCCCCCGAGTTGGGATAGGCGATGACGGGAAGATCGGTCACGGTGCGGATTCGCCCGATAAGCTCGCCGACATGGGCGGGGGCGACGCAGTTGACTCCCACCGCCACCACCCGGTCCGCCCGATCGCAAAGGCGCGCGACCTCCTCCACCGGCGTGCCGTCCCAGAGCCGCGCGCCATCCCCGCAGCAGAAGCTCATCCACACCCGGGCGTCCGGCGTCTCCTCCAGAATCCCGAGCAATGCCTCGACCTCGAGGCCCGAGGGGATGGTCTCGCAGAGGATCAGGTCGGCGGCCGAGCGCGCGAAGAGCCGGAAGCGGCGCCGGTGGAACTCGTCCAGCACCTCGAGTTCGACGCCATACCGGCCATCGTACTCCGACCCGTCCGCGAGATACGCTCCGTACGGGCCGACACTGGCCGCCACCAGCGGACGCAGCCGCCCGGTCCGGTTGGCCTGCACCGCCCAGTACCGGTCGCGCGCCTCGACGGCCAGCGCGACCGAGAGCTCCAGGAAGCCAGCCGCCCGGGCATCGTCGCAGCCGCGCTCCCGGAAGCCGGCAAAGCTCGCCTGGTAGCTGGCGGTGGAGACGCAGTCCGCACCTGCTGCGAGGTATTCGGCGTGAATCTCGCGGATGGCATCAGGCTTCGAGACGAGAAGTTCGGCGGACCAGAGCCGGGTGCCGAGCCGGTGTCCGCGAGCCTCGAGCGCTGTCGCCAGACCCCCGTCGACGATCAGCGGGCTCCCGCGAGCGAGAAACGGCGCAAGAGGTCCGATCTCCTCCGTCGGGCTCATCCCTCCGGGCTGAGCAGGGTCGCCAGCATCTCCGCGTTGTATCCCACCATGAGCCGATCCCCGCTACGCATGGTGGGCGCTCGCAGCTTTCCGAAGCGGCTGCAGAGCAGGCCCACCAGGTCCTCGTCGGCGGGCCGCGCGGCGTTCAGATCGACGTGCGCGATCTTCTTCCCCTTGGCTACGTAGAGGTCGCTCACGCCCTCCAGCACGCCCAGGACCCGGTCGCTCGTCACGGGGTTGCGCGTGGCGCTCTGCAGTTCCTCCGTCGCGATCTCGTTCTGCGCAAGAAACTCTTGCGTGCGCTTGCAACTGGTTCAGCCCGGGCGGTGATACCGCCATTCAACGGACGACGTGGCCATGGGTCCCTCCGGCGAGTGTAGCGGCGCGAGTGGAAACGGTCGGGAGGGCAGCGCCGGTATGCCCCGACACAATGTCGAACAACCGGCCTTGCGGCGCTATCGCGGCAGTTCGATTCTTGGGACGCCTCCGGGGCGCGGACCGACACCGGACGGACACGCGGCAATGCCGCCCTGCGACCCCAACCCGTGGAGACAGGATGACCGTTTTCCGTTGCGCGGCGCTGGGGGGCCTCGTGCTCCTGGCGGCCGACGCCGGTGCGCAGTCCCTCGAAGACGCAAGATCCGCCTACGCGGACGGCCGCTTCCTCGAGGCGGCGGAGCTCGCCGAAGCGCTTGGGACCTCCGACGGCTACGCGCTGGCGGCGCAATCGCTCTCGATATACGCCCACTACTTCACGTCCGGGGATGAGTGGGAGGAGATGGTCGAGCGCGCGATAGAGATGAGCGACGAAGCCATGGGCGCCGACTCGACCAACGCCGAGGCACACTATCAGGCGGCCCACGCCCTCGGCCGCTACGCTCAGGGCATTGGTGCGTTCACGGCGCTCCGCCAGGGCCTCGCGGGAAGAATCCGCGAACGGCTGGATGCCGCGATTCGCCTCGATCCCTATCTCTGGGAAGCCAGACTGGCGCTCGGCGGTTGGCATGCCGACATCGCGGCCGAAGGGTTCATCGCGCGGCGGATGTACGGCGGGAATCGACCAGCCGCCGTCGTCCTGTTCGAGCAGGCGCTGCAAATGGCGCCGGAGTCGCGGGTCGTGCTCTACGAATACGCGATCCGGCTGCCCGATCTCGACGAGGAGAACGGCGAGGAGCGGGCGCGGGAGTTGCTCGACACGGCGGCCCAATTGCCGGTCGTCGACGCCTATGACGGGATCATCCAGGAGCTGGTGCTTGAGGCCGTCGCGGACCGGGAGAGCGGGTAACCCGGGCGGCTCCGGCAGATAGCCATGCGCATCGCGATCACCACCGGCGGCGGGGACGCTCCCGGGCTCAATGCCGTCATCCGTGCGGCCGTGCTCGCGGCCCGGGCACGCGGCTGGGAGGTCTTCGGGATCCGCAGGGGCTATTCGGGTCTCTTCCAGGCGGGCTACGGCGGGGTGGTGGTGCTCGACGAAGCCGCGGTCCGCGGGATCACCCACGAGGGCGGCACCATCCTCGGGACCACCAGCCGGGGCAACCCGTTCTCGTTCCAGGTCACGCAGCCGGATGGTTCGGTGCGCACCGTTGATCGTTCCGGCGAAGTCATCGATCGATTCCGGGAGATGGGGATCGACTGCCTCATCGCCATCGGTGGCGACGGCTCGCTCAGGATCGCGCGCGACCTGGCGCGCCGGGGGCTCAACGTCATCGGGGTGCCCAAGACCATCGACAACGACCTGGACGCAACGGTGGTGACCTTCGGCTTCCATACCGCCGTCCAGACCGCGACCGACGCCATCGACAAGCTTCATTCAACCGCCGAGGCGCACGAGCGCATCATGGTCGTCGAGCTGATGGGACGTCACGCCGGCTGGATCGCGCTCTTCGCCGGCCTGGCCGCCGCCGCGGACGTGATTCTCATCCCGGAGATCCCCTACCGGCTCGACCGGGTTGTGGAAGCGATCGAGGCCCGCTGGAGCCGGGGGCACGAGTACGCGATCGTGGTCGTGGCGGAGGGCGCGCTTCCGGTCGGTGGAGAGGCCTCATACCTGGACGACCATGCCGGCCTCAAGCGCCGACTGGGAGGAGCCGCCAGGCTGCTCAGCCGCCAGCTGAGGGAACGCACCCGCCACGAGACCCGCAGCCTGGTGCTGGGACACCTGCAGCGGGGCGGCGCGCCCACCGCCTACGACCGCATCATCTCCCTGCGATTCGGATCCGCGGCCATCGAACTCGCCGAGCGCGGACGGTTCGGCTGCATGGTTGCGCTGGAGCCGCCCGATGTGAAGGCGGTGCCCCTCGCGGATGCCGTCAAGCGCCTGAAGATCGTGCCCGTGGACGGGGACATCGTGCGGACGGCCCGGGCCCTCGGGATCTCGTTCGGCGACTGATCCGGAGGGGCGGAGCGCGCCCCGGCAGGCCCTTTCACGACTCTCCCCCCGTGTGCTTGACAAGCGGTCGCTACGCTCCTCACTTTGTTCGGATGGCGAACAAAGTCCGTCGTGCGCGATTCTTCCACAGCACACTGAGCGGCGGCGCCCACCGGGGCCTGGAGCGAACCCATGACATCGAACTTCTCCCTCGCACCCGCCGCTTCGGTATGCGCACTCCTCCTGCTCGTCCCCGGCTGCTCGCGTGATCTCGGACCGCTCGAGCCGGCTCCGTTTCCGACGGACGGGGTGGTTTTCGAGGACGAGTTCACGGGCGGAGTGGACTTCCAGGCGTTCTCCACGTCCAAGGTCGACGCGCTGGCAATCGACCGTGCAGAGCGCTACCGGGGCGTCTCGTCGCTCAGGTTCACGGTTCCCGGGCCGGGCGATCCCTCCGGCGGGTACGCCGGGGGCGCGTTCGTCTCCGCGATTCCCCGCGATCTGACCGGCTTCAACGCGCTGACTTTCCGGGCCAGGGCGAGCACCAGCGCCATCTTCAACAGCGCCGGATTCGGAAACGACAACACCGGCACGTCGAGATACGTGGCGGAGGTCACCGGCCTTCCGCTTTCGACAACCTGGACCAGGTACGTCATCCCCATCCCGCTCGCTTCAAGGCTGGACAGGGAGCGCGGCCTCTTCTTCCTGGCCGACGCGCCCGAGCACGAGGTGGGCTACGAGCTTTGGCTCGACGACATCCAGTTCGAGAACCTGGGCACGATCATCAATCCCCGGCCCGCCATCGCCACCCGCACGATCAACGGCGAGGTAGGCGGATCCCTCAACGTGGCCGGTACCGAGGTCACCTTCGACGTGGGCGGCAGGGACGTGACCGTCAGCGCCATGCCCGGCTACTTCACCTTCCAATCCTCCGACCCGAGCGTCGCCGCCGTGACCGACGAGGGAGCCGTCGCGCTGGTCGGGGCGGGTTCGGCCACGATCACGGCAAGCCTCGGGGGAACTCCGGCGAACGGCACGGTCACCGTAAACGTCGCATCGCCGCCCGAGGGCGCTCCTCCGGTGCCGGACCTCCCGGCGTCAAACGTCATCTCGCTGTTCAGCGATGCCTACGACGACGTGCCGGTGGACACGTGGTCCGCCGTGTGGGACCAGGCCGATGTCGAGGACGTCGTGATCGCCGGCAATACGCTCAAACAGTATTCCAACCTGGGGTTCGCCGGCATCGAGTTCACCTCGCGGCCGATCGATGCGTCGGCCATGACCCACATGCACCTCGACCTCTGGACCTCGGATGCTTCGGCGTTCCGGGTCAAGCTGGTGGACTTCGGCGCGGACGGCGCCTTCGGCGGCGGTGACGACAGTGAACATGAAATCACGCTCGACGAGGGTTCCATGCCGGCCATCGGCACTGGGGCCTGGAACGTCCTGGATATTCCGCTCCCGGACTTTGCCGGCCTGTCCTCGACGGGACATCTCGCGCAGCTGATCATCTCCGGCGCCAGCCCCACGGTGTACCTGGACAACATCCTGTTCTACGGCAGCGAACCGACCGGGCCAACCATGCCGGCCGAGCCCGCCGGGCCCGCGCCCACGCCTGACCGGGCCGGCGGCGACGTCGTTTCCCTCTTCAGCGACGCCTACGACGATGTCCCCGTGGACACCTGGTCAGCGGAGTGGGACCAGGCCGATCTCGAGGACGTGGAGATCGCCGGCAACGCGGCCAAGAAGTACACCAATCTCGCCTTCGCGGGCATCGAGTTCACCTCGCAGACGGTGGATGCCTCGGCCATGGGCTACTTCCACATGGATGTGTGGACGCCGGACCCGACCATGGATCCCGCCGCCTTCCGGGTGAAGCTGGTGGACTTCGGCGCCGACGGGGTCTGGGGAGGAGGCGACGACGTCGAGCACGAGCTCTCTTTCGACGACATGTCTTCGCCCGCGCTCGCCACGGGGAGCTGGGTCGGCCTGGATGTCCCGTTGTCGGCATTCGAGGGACTCACCACCCGGGGTCACCTCGCACAGATGATCATCTCCGGCGACCCGAACACGGTCTTCGTGGACAACGTCTACTTCTACACCGCTTCGATGGCACCGCCGACGGAGCCAGCGGCGCCGGCGCCGGCCCCGACCCTGGCGGCGGAGAACGTCGTCTCCTTCTTCAGCAACGCGTACGACGACGTGACCGTCGACACCTGGTCCGCCGAATGGGACCAGGCCGATGTCGAGGACATCCGGATCGGCGGAGACGACGTGAAGAAGTACACGAACCTGAACTTTGCCGGCATCGAGTTCACCTCGGCCACGGTGGACGGTTCGGCGATGACCCACTTCCACATGGATGTCTGGACACCGGATCCCACCGTGGACCCGGCCGCCTTCCGGGTCAAGCTGGTGGACTTCGGCGCCGACGGGGCCTGGGGAGGGGGCGATGACGTCGAGCACGAGTTGACGTTCACGCAGGCGTCCGACCCCGCCCTGGCAACCGGAAGCTGGGTGTCCATCGAGGTGCCGCTCTCCGCCTTCGAAGCGCTGACCAGCCGGGGTCACCTTGCGCAGTTGATCGTCTCCGGGGACCCGAACACGGTATTCCTGGACAACGTGTATCTGCACAACTGATCCCGGGGAACGAGCATGTCGAGCACAACAACCGCCACTGCCGAGCCGGAGGAGTTCGCCGGCGGCACGCGAAGCCGCTCGCTGGCCGACCTGGCACTCAAGCTCATCTGGCAGCGGAAGCGGATTTCGCGCGCCGACATCGCCCGCGCGATGGACCTTTCCCGCTCGACGGCCTCGAAGATCGTCTCGGACCTGCAGCACACCCAGCTCATCGCCGACGTGGGTGTCGGCCCCAGCCGCGGCGGGCGCCGGCCCGTTCTGCTCGCTTTCAAGGACGGCGCGCGGGTCATACTGGGAGTCGACGTCGGCGCCAGCCATGTCGCCGCGGCGCTGACCGACCTGAGGGGGCGCGTGCTGGCGTGGAGGGAGCGGGGACATCCGGTCAGGTCCGACCCGGCGGGCACCCTCCGATTGATCGTGGAGCTGTGCGATGGCTGCCTCGCCGCGCGCGAGCGGCCCGCCGGGGATCTCGTCGGCATTGGAGTGGCCGTTCCAAGCCCCGTCGATCCGCGCAATCCCGGACACATGTTCGACCGCATCTTCCCGGCCTGGCGCGGACACAGCGTGGCGGAGCATCTGCGCGACCGCTACGGGTCGCCGGTATTCGTGGACAACGACGCCAACCTGGGCGCCGTCGCCGAGCACCGGTGGGGATGGGGCGTCGGGATGAACGACCTGACCTACCTGAAGGTGTCCACCGGAATCGGGGCGGGGCACATCATCGACGGCAGGCTCTACCGGGGTTCGTCAGGCATGGCGGGCGAGATCGGACATGTCGCCACAGCCTCCGACGGGCCACCCTGCGTGTGCGGCAATCGGGGTTGCCTGGCGACGTTCGCGGGCACGTACGGCGTGTTGAACCGGGCGGAAGAGCTGCTTCCCGACCATCCCCGGAGCCTGCTCGCCGGCAGCCGGCTGAGCATAACCGCCCTCGAGGAGGCGGCCCTGGCTTCCGATCCGCTGGCCCGGAAGGTCGTGGGCGAAACCGCCGGCCATCTGGGCACCGCGGTCGCGGGCGTCCTCAACCTGATGAACCCCGCGGCGGTGATCCTTGGGGGCAGCCTGTCCCGTCTGGGCGACCTGCTGCTCCAGCCGCTGCGGGAGACCGTGGCACGCAGAACCTTCGCGGGCTCCACCGCCGCCGCCACCATCCGCACGAGCGCGCTGGGCCCGCAATCCATCGCCCTGGGTGCCGCCACTCATATCCTCGACGCCGCCCTTGCCAATCCCCGACGCTTTCTGCGAGCCGCCGCATCATGAAAAGTCTACAAGGCATTCGACCCACGCTCCCGGGCCTTCGCGCCCTGCTGTTTCCGCTCGTGGTGTTCATCGCCGCCTGCGAGCCGGACGAGGGTTCGACGTGGGCCCTGGTATGGGAAGACGAATTCGAAGGCCCGGCCGGCCAGTTGCCGGATCCCGGGCGCTGGGTTTTCGACGTCGGCGGCCACGGCTGGGGCAACGCCCAGCTGGAATACGACACCGACCGCGCGGAGAACGTCTCGCTCGACGGCAACGGCAACCTGGCGATCACCGCGCGTGAGGAATCCTACCAGGGGAGCGCGTACACCTCGGGGCGGATCAAGACGCAGGGGCGTTTCGAACAGGCCTACGGCCGCTTCGAGGCCCGCATCCGCCTTCCCGTGGGCGCGGGCATATGGCCCGCATTCTGGATGCTGGGCCACGACATCGACAGCGTCGGATGGCCCGCGTGCGGTGAGATCGACATCATGGAGTATCTGGGGCAGGAGCCCGGCGTCATCCATGGAAGCCTGCACGGGCCCGGCTATTCCGGGGGCCAGGCGGTGACCCGGCGCTACACGCTCTTCGACGGACGCTTCGATACCGGTTTCCACGTGTTCGGCATCGAGTGGGACGCCGAATCCATCTCCTGGTTCGTAGACGGCGAGCGCTACAACAGGGTGAACAGCGGCGATGTCTCCGGGCGCTGGGCGTACGACCATCCCTTCTTCATTCTGCTCAACGTCGCGGTCGGCGGAAATTTCGTGGGGCCGCCGAACGCTCAGACGGTCTTCCCGCAGACGATGCTGGTCGACTGGGTCCGGGTCTACGAACGGACGGGATGATGAGGCGCGAGACGTCTCGCCGGGACCGGATCTCCTTTCCCCACAAGGTCGCCTACGGGGTCGGCGGCTTCGTAAACAACCTGCTGGCGCAGGGCATCGGCAACATGATGATCGTGCTGACCCTGGCGCTGGGGATGGACTTCCGCGCCGTGGGCTTGCTCGGCAGCCTTCCGCGCGCGTTCGACGCGGTAACCGATCCCCTGGTCGGCTTCATCTCGGACCGGACGAAGTCACGGTGGGGACGCCGGCGTCCCTTCCTGTTCGTCGGCGCGATCACGTCCGGGATCGTCTTCGCCCTGCTCTGGCAGATGCCCGCTCCGGCGCAGTTCCGGCTCAAGCTGGTCGACTACGGCGCCGACGGAGTCTACAGCGGCGGCGAGACGGGCGAGCCGGTCGGATTGCTGGAGGGCATCGGCAACTCCCTGAAGGGAATCGTCACGGTGGAGCTGATCGACGACGTGGAGGACGAGGTCACGATTCTGCCGCCCACCCTGGTGACGGGAGGCTGGGTGAGCGTGGACGTGCCGCTGACCGACTTCGACGAACTCGCCACCCGCGAGCACCTGTCGCAGATCCTCATCTCGGGCGACCTGACCGAGGTCTTCGTCGACAACGTGTACCTCTACCGCAGCGACGATACCACGCGGGCGGAGCCCGGCGGCCAGGACGTAGAGGGACTCGCGACGCCGAACACGCCCGCGCCCCTGCCAGCGGCGGCGCCCGAGGACGTGATCTCGTTCTTCAGCGGCGCTTACGACGATGTGCCGGTGCAGTTCTGGTCCACCGACTGGGACGAGGCGGAGGTGGCCGACGTCCAGGCCGGAGGGGACGACGTCAAGCACTACACCAACATGCGCTTCGCCGGCATCGACTTCGGCGAGACGCCGGTGGACGCCAGCGGGATGACCCACGTCCACATGGATGTCTGGACCCCGGAGACCACCGGCGAGGGCCGCAGCCAGGCGTACTACTTCTGGTTCTTCCTTATCGGGTCGCTCGTCTTCTTCCTCGCCTATACGGTTTTCGCCACGCCCTGGGTGGCGCTGGGGTACGAGCTCACCCCCGACTACAACGAGCGCACACGCCTGATGGGGGTGCAGAACTTCGTCTCCAACATCGCGTTCGTCATCGGGCCCTGGTTCCTCGTGATCATGACCAACCCGGCGTGGTTCAGGAACCAGATGGCCGGCGCCAGATTCCTCGCGCTCGCCATCTGCATCACGACCATCGTGCTGGGGGTGATTCCGGCGATCTTCCTGCGCGAGCGGATGCGGGCGGTGGCGGGGGACGCGGACGAGTCCGGCTTCAGGGAGAGCGTGAACCAGTTCCTGGGGGGTCTCCTGCAGACGGTAAGGACGGGCCCCTTCCTGATGCTCTGCATCGCGACCTTCCTGATCTTCAACAGCTTCATCATGATCTCGCAGTTCCAGTTCTGGGTGTTCGCGTACTACGTCTCCGGCGGGAACATCACCGATGGCGCGGCCCTGGCCGGACTGGTCGGCACGCTGGGCATCGTCGCCGGCTTCCTGGTGATCGTGATCGTCACATGGCTGGGCACGAAGATCGGAAAGAAGAATGCATTCTTCGTCTCGACGGGCATTTCAATGTTCGGCTACGCGTTGAAATGGTTCTGCTATACCCCCGAGTATCCGATGCTGGCCCTGCTCCCCGCCCCATTCCTGGCGTTTGGCCTCGGCGGGTTGTTCACGCTCATGGGATCCATGGTTGCGGACGTGGTCGACCTGGACGAGATCAGCACCGGCGAGCGGCGCGAGGGCATGTTCGGCTCGGTCTACTGGTGGGTCGTGAAGGTGGGCCAGAGCCTGGCGATCCTCGCGGGCGGCTTCCTGCTGTTTTCCACGGGCCTCGATCCGGCCCTGGGGGCGAACCAGCCCGAGGGGACCATCTTCTGGCTGCGCGTCTACGACGCGTTCGTGCCCCTCGCCGCATCCGCGATCGCGGTATATGCGGTCTACAGGTACCCCATCACGGAGAAGAGCGCGCTCGCGGTGCGGACCCAGCTGGAGCGCCGCCGGGGAGTGGGGGCGGCCGCGGCGTAGCCACCTCGCGGGATCATCGCATGCGCAGTCCGTAACCGCGCGGAAAGAGTAGCCTTGCGCGGCTCCCGGCCGACCCGTTCCTGCCGCGATCCCCGGCATCCGGCATCTCCGCCGGCCACGACAGCGGCAGCCGTCCCTGGAAGTCGTGGTCGCCGAAGAGGACCTCCGCCACCCCGCCCCCTTCCGACCCGGGCAACCACGCGGCCACGAACGCGGACGATTCGGCCAGCTCGGCGTTGACCACGAGCGGCCTGCCCGAGATCAGCACCGCGACCACGGGGATGGCGCGCGCGGCGAGCGTCCGGATCGCGCGCAGGTCCTCCGGGTGGAGCTGCGCGAGCTCGAGCGTATCGCCGTACGGTTCGAGCACACCGGGCCCGGCCGGGAGGTGGTTGGTTCCCGGACGGACCGGGCCCGGCTCGCGGATGTCGCCCAACCCCTCAGCGTACGACCGCTCCCCGATGACCACGACCGCGGCGTCGAAGTCCTCCGGGCCGGCATCGATTCCGCCTCGCGCGCACAGCACCGCCCGAGGCGCGACCGCGCGGATCCCCTCCCAGATGGAGGTCCCCCCCTCGATCGCATCGTTGCCCGAAACGCCCTGCCACTCGACGGTGAAGCCGCCGCACAGCCGGCCGCGGTCGTGGGCGTTCCTCCCGGTCACCAGGATGCGCGCCTCCCTGGACAGCGGCAGTGCCGGCCCCTCGTTCTTCAGCAGCACCAGAGACTTGCGCACCGCTTCCCGGGCTACCTCGCGGTGCTCGCGCGACCCCAGCCCGGTATCGTTGGACCCCCGGCGCGCCCACGGCCTGGGCCGGTCGAGGAGACCGCTTCCGATCTTGACCCGCAGAATGCGCGCGACGGCGTCGTCGATGCGCGCGATCGGGACCGCGCCGCGCTCGACCTGCCGCGTCAGCTCGGCGATGAAGCGCTTCCAGCTCTCGGGCACCATGAACATGTCGATACCCGCGTTCGCGGCCATGGCGGAGGCCGTACCGTAGTCGTCGGCCAGAGGATCGACGCCGTTCCAGTCCGAGACCACGAAACCGCGGAACCCGAGCTCGCCCTTGAGCACGTCCTGGATCAGGTACCGGTGCGCGTGGCATTTCAGGCCGTTCCAGCTGCTCAGCGACACCATCACGGTGAGGACACCCGCCTCGAGCGCGGGCAGGTAGGGCGCAATGTGAAGGCGCCGCAACTCCTTCTCGCCCATCACCGTGTCGCCCTGGTCCACGCCCGCCGCCGTCCCCCCGTCCCCGACCCAGTGTTTGGCGCAGGCTACGATGCCGTCGGGACCGAGATGGGCCAGGGCGGGACCGGAGCCCCTGCTGGCCGCGCCGGCGGCGCCATCCGGGTGCCCGGCGGCATGGCGCTCGTCTCCGCGGCCGCCCTGCAGCCCCCTCACGATGCGCCCCGCGTAGCGCGCCACCATCCCCGCATGGTCCGAGTAGCTCTCGTAGGTGCGGCCCCAGCGCGGGTCCCGGGCCACGGCGAGCGTGGGCGCGAAGGTCCAGTCCACGCCGGCGGCCAGCACCTCCCGGGCGGTCACCCGGCCGATGCGCTCGATCAGGTCGGGATCGTTCGCGGCGCCCAGCCCGATGTTGTGCGGAAAGACCGTGACGCCCCGCAGATTGCCGTTCCCATGGATCGCGTCCACGCCGTACATGAGCGGGATCGCCAGGTGGTCCTCGTCCTCGTCCATCGAGGCCGCCCAGTAGGCGTCGTTCATCGCCACCCAGTCTGCCGTGCGGTTACGGCCGGGACACGAACCGCCGCCGCTCAGCGCCGAGCCGATGTGGAAGGCCCTGACCTCGGCCGGGCTGAGGTGCAGCCGCTCGGGCTGGGTCATCTGCCCGATTTTCTGGGCGAGGTTCATGCGCTCCAGAAACTCTTCGACGCGCGCTTCGGTCTCGGAGTATCCGGGCGCCGCCGTTGCCGGGCGCACGGGCAGGCTCATCGGTCAGTGAAGAGGATCTGGAGCATCATCCCGACAGGCGGGCTCGTCCCCTACATCCCGATGTGCAGATAGGTGCGGATCTCCCACTCCCTGCCGTTTTCGTCCCCGCCACCCATGGGATTGCACACCCGCTTGCCCGTGGGGTCGGAGGTCATGGCCGGACAGAATCTGGGGGAGTACTCGTTCAGGCTGCGCCAGGTGCCCCGCACGCCGAAGCGGGTCTGCGGCAGGTCGAACCAGTCGGGCACGCCCAGGACGTAGGACACGTCTCCCATTACCTGCATGGGGAAGGTGTGATTGTAGTCCCGGTGGTAGTCGTACGGGCCCCAGTCGTTGAAGCGCAGGAAGCTCTGCAGCTTGAGGGGTCCGGTGATCACCCGGACATCTCCTCCGACCCGCTTGACCAGCCGCTGGTCGCTCCCGTTGGGCTCCACGGTCCCGGTGTAGAGGTTGGCAACGAAACCGCCGCCCCCCGGACGCTTGGAGACCAGACGCGCACGCAACTCCCAGATATCCCTGGCCGCCGGCGCGCTTGGGAAGGCGAAGGCGGTCCGGCCGTCGGGCAGAATCCCGATGCCGGCGTCCTGAGTGGTGGCGAAACTGCGGTATACGAAACCCACCGATGCCGCGAACGGGGCATCCTCGCGGATGTCGCTATCCCAGTTGTACATCCAGGTTGCGGGCGTAGGATCGTAGGTGATGAGAAGCTCCCCGGCGGTGCTCTCCCGGTTCCCGCCCCGGACCGCGAACGGGTCGTCGAGGATGTTGCGGGGACGGGCGGGCGCGGCGAGCCCGGCGGGGATCGGTCCCACCATCGGCTTCTGCCACATGAAGTTGGGCGCCACCTGCCAATTGCCCGAGTTGATGGCCACGCCGGTGAGCATGCTCACCCGGTTGCCGCTGCCGGAGTCCTTCAGATGCCATCCGGTGTACGTGAGCGTCTGGGTGGGTCCCCCGTCGGCGACGAGCCCCATGGCGGCCCCCTCGGCATACCAGTTCCAGCGTCCCCTGGTCACGCTGAGCTTCGCCTTGGCCCCCAACGCGTCCGATGCCTTCACCTCATCCCCCAGAACGCGGCCCCCGTCGGCGATCTGGAACGCCTCGCCCACCTTCGTGGACCCCGACCAGATCCCGCCCAGCTCGAGTTCGACCCCGCCGGCGCCGGCGGCGGCGAGGTGAACCGTCGCCTTGCGGGTCGGCGGCAGGGGAATCGCGAACGAACTTGCGACCGACTCCTGCCTGGCCAGGTCCTCCTGGAAGATCCCCGTGATCTCGAGGGGGCCGGCCCGGCGCTGGTACTTGGCCAGCGCGGCCGGGTTGGCTCCCCACCACAGCTCGGGACCGATGGCGATCTTCAGCCCGCTCAGCCCGCGCTTGCCCATGAACTCCATGCCCACCGGCGCCACGCCGTTGTAGATGTCGATGTTGGGCCCGTAGTTGGCCTCGGGATAGAGGCCGAAGAAATCACCCTCGTATCCCCAGTGGTAGTGGCCGGTGCGGTAGAAGCCGTCCAGCCGGAACCACCGGTCGTCCCAGGACACGTTCGCCTGGTACACCGAGACGCGCTCATGGTCACGCAGCGCCAGCGGCTCGCCATCCGAGTCCACCATGCGCGTCTGTCCCCGGTTCTCGTAGAAGATCTCGTCGATGGGGTTCGAGGGAACGTCGCCCAGCACGTTGAACGACAGAGTGGCCATCATGTTCTGGGTTGGGCGCGCAGTCAGGTCGGCGTAGAACGACTGCTTCTTGTCGAATCCCAGGAAGCCGGGGCGCTGCAGGCCGCCGCCGGGCACCGGATCGTCGGGCGTGCTGAGCAGCGACCCGCCGGTGCTGTAGGTCTCCAGCTGGATGTGCAGGCCGCTCAGGTGCACGCGGTCGCGCGCGGACGCCAGCAGCGCCGCACGGTCGCCGAGGGCCTTGAGCCCGGCATCGGCGGCCTCGATGGCGCCGAAGTGTTCGCGGATGGCCTCCAGGTCGGTGCCGGGCGCGTACGGGTCCAGCCGATAGGCCTCCTGAAGCGCGTAGTAGGCGGCCCGCGGATAGAGATCGTACAGCTTGTCGGCATCGGCGTCACCCTTGGCCACGATCCCCCACCACTCCTCGTTCATGTTGTTGTCGCCGGCCACGAAATCCTCGGGGTAGGCGTCGTTGGCCCAGGAGGCGTTCGTGTCCTGGATGTCGAGCCGGTCCTCCTGGCCGAACTTCCACCACCCGTCGGTCCACTGGAAGGTCAGGCCGCCGATGGAGTTGCCGACAAGCCCCTTCCCCGCCGACTGCTCGTAGATCTCCTGCCACTGGCCGACCAGATACCGGGCCTGGGTGACCTGGTCCTCGCGCATGCGTCTGGCGTCCCACACGTCCGCGCCGAACTCGGTGAACATCACCGGAACGCCGAGCACGTCGTGCACGTCCTGAAAGAGCTGGCCGAAGGAGATGCCGCGATACACGTTCGTGCCGAAGACATCCAGATCCGGGATCTCCTCGGCGATGATGTCGAGGTACTGGAGGTCGCCGTTGGCCATGGCGATGGGGCGGGTGGGATCCATGGACTTGATGAGCTCGGCGACATCCCCGAACAGGGAGTACATGTAGCGCGCGCGCACGGCGTCCGCCTCGCCCTGGGGCAGGTCCTCGGTCTCGGCGGAACTCCACACCAGCCCGTAGTTGTTCTCGTTGCCCAGCAACCACATGAGAACCCCCGGCACGTCCTTGAACTCCTCCACCATGGCCTCGATCTCGGCCATGACGACGGCGCGCGCGCGCGGGTCCGAATAGTCGGTATTGGCATTGAAGACGCCGCCCACGGTGACGCCGTAGCGGGCCACCGCGTGGTTCAGCACGGTGTAGATGCCGTAACGCTCGTAGATGTGCCGGACCCATTTCGGCTGGATGCCGACGTACGCCCGGATCGCGTTTCCGCCCATCGCCCTGAGCACGGTCATCTCGCGCTCCAGGGCGGCCTCGATGACCTCGTCCGACTCGGACCAGAAGTTGTAGTTGTAGGTGGTCCCGATGGGGAAGTAGTCCCAGTTGACGCCCAGGACCATCATATCCTCGCCGTCCACCTGCAGCCGCTGGCCGGAATCGTCGCTGACGATGCGGATCTCGGGCAGCGGCGTGTCCCCGGTCTGCGCGACGGCCGGAAGGGACGCGGCCAGGAAGAGAACCGCGGCAACGGGTGCCACGATCCGCGACCGAACGACGAAGCCGGCTGCGTGTTGATGTATCCGGTTCATGGCAGGACTCCTCCGATGGGCTCCGGGCGGCGCACCGGGTTCCGTCACGGCGTGACCTGTCCGGATGATGCGCGCGCTACTTTGTTCGTCCTTCGAACAAAGTGGGAAGCGGCGCCGGTCCCTGTCAAGCAGATTGCGCGCGGGCGTGCATCAGGAAGGCGAAGGGAGGACCGTGTCTGGTGACTTCGGGCGATCGTCACCGCCGAGTCCCACGAGTTCCAGCAGCCGCAAGGCGTTCGTCGAGGTGGCGATTCCGGTCCTGAGACGGTAGTCGAAGGTGAGCCCCTCGCTCCCGTCGCCGACGGACTCGGTCAGGTGGACGGGGACGGCCCTCTCGTTCAGGTCCTCCGCGTCGGCCAGCGACAGATCATGGGTCGTGACGGCCCCGACCGCACCGGAGCGGAGCAACCTCCGCAGAACCGTTCGCGCGGCGATCCTGCGCTCCGCGCTATTGGTGCCCTGGAGGATCTCGTCGAGGAGGTAGAGGACTCCGGGACCGGGCGCCGCGCCGGCTGCTTCGGCCGCATCCACGACCTGCTTCAGGCGCTGCAGTCCGGCCATGAAGAACGACACGCCGTCGGCAAGGGAGTCCTTGACATGGATGCTGGTGACGACCCGCAGCGGCGGGATGCGCAGGGCTTCGGCGCACACCGGTCCGCCCGCCTGACCGAGCACGACGTTCAGGCCGACCGCCTTCACGAGCGTGGACTTCCC
The DNA here is from genome assembly GCA_964602175.1 of uncultured Gemmatimonadaceae bacterium. Classification (GTDB taxonomy): domain Bacteria; phylum Gemmatimonadota; class Gemmatimonadetes; order Longimicrobiales; family Gaopeijiaceae; genus Bin94. Next base: position 20,010 of record CAZRQE010000123.1, read on the forward strand.
GGACATGTTCGATCCCGTCACCAGGAGAAACGAGCCTGCCGGGCCCACTTCCACGTCGTTGCGCACGCAGAGTTCCGGAGCGAGAAGCGGATGGCCCAGAGCCCGGCCACGCATAGTGGCGGCTTCGGCGTCCAGTGTGGGCATGGCCCAGTCGGGATGATCGGCGGCCAGCGCCGCCAGGGCGGCCAGCGCCTCCGTCTCGCCGACAACGTCAAGCCATGTCCGGACGCGGGCGCCGGACCGCTGCTTCCAGCGTTCGAGGGCGGCCATGACATGCACGTCCCAGAGCAATACCAGAGCCAGCGGGACGTGGAAGAGGGGTGACCTCCTGGCTTCGGCCATGTCCAGCAGCCGGCGCAGCGTCGCGATCTCTCGAGGAGCGGGTCTCGTGCCGGCGCCCAGCCGTTGTCGGAGGTCCGCGGCGTAGCGTGAATCGAGCGGTGCATCGGCCAGGAGGCCGAGCAGCGACCCGTAGTACCGTACGCCCGATTCGCCATCGTCGGCCTCGGAGCAGGCCCGGTTGATGGCCTTCCACGCCGGCGCCATCACC
>CAZRQE010000124.1:0-32271 GCA_964602175.1 uncultured Gemmatimonadaceae bacterium
CATCTCCTGCGAAGGGACCACGTGCGCCTGCTGCTCTCCGGAATGGTGTGGGCACTCGGGATGACCGCTTGCACCATGCTCGTGATCGCTCCCCTCTACGAGGCCGATCGCCACGTGCTCGGGGTCATGGCGACGGCGACCGCCAACACGCTGTACTTCGTCGCCCTGGGCGTGATGATGCGTCGTGTCGAGTACGCAACCGACCGTCTCGCGGTGGAACTGCTGGACGGAGAGGGCGCGCCGCTCGCCTCGGCTCTCGAAAAGATGGCGACCCTGAAGAAGATGCCGCTGAAGCAGAAGACGGCCATGCACCCGGCGGTCCAGGATCGGATCGAGGCGATAGCGAGAGCGTCCAACGACTGGTTCGGCGCCGATCAGGGCACCATTGAAATCACCGGGGACATCATCTCGCCCGTCGATGTGGAGTGGGAAGCAGAGGTCAACCCGGACCGGGTGCTGAATCCGTGATCTTGTAGCTCGCGCAGTTCTCGGCGCCGGCTCGCTCATCGCATGGTTACAAGCCAGGCTGGCATAATGCATACATTCTGACTATACTATGCATTCTTCATTCGAACGCGGAGGCACTTCACGGAATGGGCGTACTCACCATCAGGAACGTGGATGACGAGGTCATCGCCGCGCTCAAAGCGCGAGCCAAGGCGAATCATCGTTCGCTGGAGGGCGAACTTCGCCACCTGCTGAGCCGCTACGCGATTCCGCAATCCGGCCTCGGACTGGTGCGCGAGCGGGCCCGTGCCGCCTACGGCCCGGCTCCGGAGCCCGCACGGCAAATCACGCCCGATCCCACCGATTCACCTCTGGACGCCAAGTCCGAACGGGTGGAATGGCTCGGCGCGATGCGAGACGTTACCGCGATCACGGGTGACATCATCTCGCCCGTGTCCGAACTGTCCGACTGGGACGTATACCGTTCGGACACGGCACCCGGGGAAGAATCCGACGAGGAGGGCAGAGAGACGCCGTGACCCTGCTGCTGGACACCCACATCTGGATCTGGTGCGTGGGGAGCCCGGATCGCATCTCGACCAGGGCCCGCGAGGCGCTGTGGAGTCCGGCGAACACCCTCGCCCTTTCCCCCGTGAGCGTCTGGGAAGCGCTTCTCCTCGCCGAAAAGGGCCGGGTGGACCTTTTGCCTGATCCCTGGAGCTGGATCCGCATGGCCTTCGCGACCCGGCCGATGCGGGAGTTCCCCGTGACCCACCAGGTCGCGCTCCGCAGCCGCAGCGTCCGCCTTCCCCATGACGATCCGGCCGACCGCTTCATCGCGGCGACCGCAATGGTTCACGGCCTCACGCTGGTGACGGCGGACCGGTCGTTGCTCGAGTGTCGCGATATCCGCGTACTGCCCGCCGCCTGACTACCCCCCCGGGTCCAGCACCGCGTCGATCCGTGCGATCGCGTCCTCGAAGTGGAGTAGCGTGGCCCGGTGGGACGTGCCGCCGGAGGCGGCCGCAAGCTCACCGCGCAGGACGCCCAGCTGGCCGCGCGCGAACGGAACCACGTCGGACTGCATCGCCTCTTCATCCTCCATCAACTCGGCCATCCGGGCGAGCCAGGCACGCTGCAGGTTGCGACGGTAGGCGTCCGTGGCACGGCCCGAGCCGACCTCGGACCAGACGCCCGCGCGCAAGTCGTCGAGCATCTCGCCGAGCGAGTACGCGTCACCATCGTTGAAGGCCTCCTGCTCCACGAGCCGCTTCATGCGGTCGACGTTGAGCACCTGGTTCAGCGCCTGCGTCTGGCGGGTGCGAACGAGTTCGACGGCCCCGGTCCCCTGGAAGCGATCCAGGATGTCGGCCTCCAACAGCCATTCGGGGGTGGCGAACACCTGCCGATTCAGGTATTCCAGCGCCCGCTGCTGGCGGTCGCGGTCGACCATCGCGTAGGGAACGCCGTCCTGTCCCTGACGCTTCCGCGTGCGCACGACGCCGCCCACGTTGGCGACCACGTGCCCGGTGTAGCGGCCCCACTGGCCCACGACGTTGTTGTAGAGCTCCTGGAGCTGGGCGTAGTCCTCGCCTTCCTCGTAGCTCCAGTCGGTCAGGTTGTCGACGATGCGCTTGAGGTTCTCGACTCCGTAGTCCGACGCGCGCATGGCGTCGTCGCCGATGGCCTCGGTGAGCGCGGAGGGATCGGAGCCGGTCGGGCTCGAGAATTGGTAGACGGGGTCCTCCTGCATCTCGGCCACCAGCGCGCGCAGGTCCTCGCGCTCGGTCAGGCGGTCCTTGCCGGGGAAATGGGTGTAGCCCCACTGAATCGCGAACTTGTCGTAGGGTCCCACGAGCGGCATGTAGCAGGTGTCGTCGCCGGGCTGCGCGACGTAGTTGAAGCGCGCGTAGTCCATGATCGAGGGGGCGACGCCCATCTCGCAGACGAACCGCGTGCGCAGGTCATCGACCGAATACGCGGCCGACGCCTGCATGTTGTGCTGAAGCCCGATCGTGTGCCCGACTTCGTGGGCCGAGACGAAGCGAATCAGCTCGCCCATCACCTCGTCGTCGAACTCGATCCCCCGGGCGTCCTCGTTGGCCGGTGCGGTCTGCACGAAGAACCAGTTGCGCAGCAGGTTCATCACGTTGTGGTACCACTGGATGTCGCTCTCGAGGATCTCGCCGGTGCGCGGGTCGTGCACATGCGGACCCGACGCGTTCTGGATCGGTGAGGCCAGGTAGCGAATCACCGAGTAGCGCGCGTCCTCGGGGCTCCAGTCGGGGTCGTCGGTGGGCGCGTCGGCGGCGATGATCGCGTTGCTGAAGCCTGCCTGCTCGAAGGCGGGCTGCCAGTCCACGACTCCCTGCTTGAGGTAGGGCACCCACTTGGGCGGGGTGGCCGGGTCGATGTAGTAGACGATCGGCTTGACCGGATCGACGAGTTCGCCGCGCGCGTGGGCCTCCGGGTCGCTGGGCTCCAGCCGCCACCGCGTGACCAGGCAGCGGGTGACTGCGCGCTGCTCGTCCAGGCCATAGTCGATCTGGCTGGTGCTGAAAAACCCGACGCGTTCGTCGCAGAGCCGGGGCTCCATGGGGTCGTCGGGGAGCACCAGCATCGAGTGGTGCATCTCCATCGACAGCGTGTTGCTGGCGGCGTTGGACGGGGCCTCGGTGGCGTCGTAGGTCAGGACGCGCCGGACCTCGACGTTCGTGGGGAAGGCGGTGGCTCGCACCACGTAGGTGCGGTCGGCGTCCACCCGCCGCACGCCGTACGCCTGGCGGCGGAAGCTCTGCAGGCCGAGCAGGGTGACGTCCTCGGTGAAGAGGTCGGTCACCTCCACGACCAGAGCGGTCGAATCCTCGTTCATGACCTCCACGTCGAACGCCATGATGATCGGCTCGAAGTTCGAGTTGCGGACCGCCCCCGCGATCGCCGTGGTGTCGTCGGCGACGTTCTCGTAGCTGACCAGGCGGAGCAGGACGCGGTCGCCGTCGCGCTCCCAGCGGACGGTCGAGGTGTTCGCCTTCGAGCCGCCGTAGCCGGCGCCGTCGGGAGTCCGCGCGATCCGGGTCAGCAGCAGCATCTCGCGGCCGATCATGTCGAGCGGGATCTCGTAGAAGAGGTCACGGCCGATCATGTGCGTGTCGAAGAGGCCCTCGCTGGTCACGGCGTCTTCGGTGATCACGTCGGAGTACGACGTCGTCGTGTCCTGCTCTTCCTCGCCGCCGGCTTCCTCCTGCTCCTGGGGCGGGAAAGGCGTGGGGAGCGGGGCGGCGGTCAGCGCCTGGGGCGTAACGAGGAGGGCGGCGCCAATGATCAGGGACACGAGTGTCGAGTTGGTCGTGCTGCGCATGGTCTTTCCTCTGTCGGTGTGGTTTGGTGCGCTGCGGCGGGCGGATGACCGCGCTGGCGACGCGGGCCGCTGCCCAAGTCTATGGAGCCGGGCAGGCACGGGCCAGCACGGGAGGGGGCCCTTACGGCGGGGGCCCTTACGGCCCAAGCGCACAAATCGGAATCACGGCGACACCGTCGGGACGCGTGTATCCGTACCCGTCGTGGACGATGACGGCCAGCGCCGAGGGCTCGCCGAACCGGTCCGTGTCCACCCGACCTGCGAACCGGAGCAGGGACTTGGCGGCATCGTCGATCCGGTGCGTGCCAAGCTTGACCTCAAAGGCTCCCCAGCGGTAAAGGCCCGCGTCCACGATGGCGTCGACTTCGAGCCCCGTGTTGTCACGGTAGTGGTAGACGCGCGCGTCCATCGCCTGGGCGTAGACCCGCAGGTCGCGCACGACCATGGACTCGAACAGGAGCCCGAGCCAGGCAACATCCCGGATCAGGTGTTCCGGATTCGCCCGCAGAGCCGCAGTCGCCAGCGACGGGTCGACGAAGTGCCGCTTGGGTGACGTCCTGAGTCTTGAGCGTGACCTGAGATGCGGTGCCCAGGGCGGCTGATCCTCCACAAGCATGAGGCGCTCCAGCGCACTCACGTAGTTGCGTGCCGTGCGACCGGTGGGCGGGGGCTCGGGCCCCCCGAGGTCCGCGGCGATGGTGGCCAGGGACGTGCACGTCGCCACGTTGCGGGCCAGTGACTGCATCAGGCGCTGCACGCGTCCCGGATCGTGCCTTACACCGTTGACGCGTTCGACATCGACGCGGCTCACTTCCGCCAGGTAGTCGCGATTGCCGCGAATGGCTTCGGAGGGCGAACTGCGCAGGTGGCCGGGCCAGCCTCCCACGCACACCATCTCGGCCAGATCACGCGCTGTGAGACGCGCCTCGCAGCCGTGCACGTCTTCGCCCCCCAACACGCTCTGCAGCGATATCGTACCCGTGGAGTGCCCGAGTTCGAAGAGCGACATGGGCCGAAGGCGCAAGCGACTGAAGCGCCCCGCCCCACTGTGTCGCGTGACGTCGTCACGGGGCACGGCAGACCCCGTCAAAATGAACTGACCCCTGGCCTGTCTGTCGTCGACGGCCCTGCGGACGTGGTTCCACAAGTGGGGCTCGAGCTGCCATTCGTCGATGAGCCGCGGCGTCTCTCCGGCAAGCAGCTCCGAGGGCTCAAGCCTGGCAAGACGCCGAGCCTGGTCGTCAACGTCGAGCAGCGCTTCGCTGCGAGCGAACTGGCGAGCCGTCCACGTCTTGCCGGTGGCCCGCGCACCCTCGATCACCACGGCCCCGGCATACGACAGACGTTCGGTAAGGTCCTGGTCGGCAATGCGTGGACGGTAGCGCGGCATGGGTCACGGCGGGACGCGGACGAGTCAGCAAATGGTGTCCACCTATCATACATCGTCAGGACGCGAAATGCAATGACATTGGGACTAAATCTGCAATTCATACGGAGCTGGATTTGCATCGCCATTGTGACCAAACTCGCAACACTAAACAAAGATGTTTAGTATCCGGCTCCGGCCCGACCGAATTCCGCCCGGAAGAGCGCCCGGGTGTTCGGATCGAGGCGGACATCCGACGGTTCGGCCGGAACCGGGATGACGAAGCGGTTCGCCCCGGGGCGCACTTCGACGGTGGTTACCTGCGCGGGCAGCGCATCGCCTTCCAGGTAGACGCCGACTTCGAGCGGCAAATCGAACCGGCCTGCCGCCTGCATCTGGTTCAGTTGGATCTCCAGCGTCCCGGCAGCGGCGTCGTATCGCCACGAGCCCGCCAGCCGCGGGTTGCCGCCCTGCCGCAGCCACTGGTCGAAGAACGCCTGCAGGTCGTCGTTCGAGGCTTCCTCCATGGCGCGCATGAAGTCGTCGGTGGTGGCGGTCCCGTTGAAGTGGCGCGCGTAGTAGAGCCGGATGCCCCGCCAGAACGCCTCGTCGCCGAGCCGGCTGCGGAGCATGTGGAGGACCCAGGCTCCCTTCTGGTACGTCGCGATGCTTGTCACGCGGGACATGTCGGTAAGGTTGTCGTGGACAATGCGGTAGTCGGGGTTTTCGTCGTACCAGCGCCAGACGCGGTCCGCCGCTTCACGGAGCCCGGCCACGAAGTCGTCGCGCCCGTAGGCGTGTTCGCGGAAGAGCAGCGTGAAGTACGTCGCGAAGCCCTCGCTGAGCCACACGTCGTCCCACTCGGACTCGGTGACCGAATTGCCGAACCACTGGTGCGCGATCTCGTGGATGACCACGTTGCGCCACCGCACCGAGCGCTCGCCCGTCACCGAGTTCTCGCCGTACATGAGCGCCGTCGCGGCCTCCATTCCGCCGCCCGTGGCCGGCGAGGTGATGTTGGCGAGCTTCTCGTAGGCGAACGGTCCCACGTACTCGTCGTAGAAGTGGAGCACTTCCATGGTGGGCACCGCGAAGTCATGGAAGCCCGCGTCCCGGTCGCTCGCGTACACCCAGGTCTGGACGGGCAGGCCCTTGAACTCGCCCAGGTGCTGCACGGCGAAGCGGGCCACGCCGACAACATAGAGCCACGGTGAAATGGGCACCGACTGCCGCCAGTGCGTCAGCCGCATGTCGCCGTCCAGATCGGTTTCCTCCAGAAGTCGGCCATTCGACACGACCTGGTAGTGCGCGGGCGCGGTGATAATGAACTCGCACGTCGCCTTGTCGCCGATGTGATCCACGGTGGGCAGCCAGTTGCGGGCCCGGTTCGGCCAGTTGTCGCTGAAAAAGGTGCGCTCGCCGTATTTGTTCGGGCCGATGCGGAGGCCGGATGCGGGAACGCCACGGTAGCCCACCGTGAACGTGGCGCGGGCGCCGGCCGTGCCGGGATCGGGAAGGCTGACGGTCAGCACGTCGTTGTCGTGGCGATGGGCGAGCGCGTTGCCATTGCCGGGCGGACCCCCACCGCCGCCGCGCGTCACGGCGACAACCTCCATGCCGCGCCCGTCCTCGCCGCGCCCGATCAGGTCGAGTGGCACTTCGGTGACGCCATCGGCGGTGAAGCGCACGGTCACTGTGGCACGTCCGGCGATCTCGTCGGTGTCATCGCGCAGCGTGAGTTCAAAGCGGTACGCCTCGATATCGATGCCGGGCCGGCTTGGGCCGTCCTGCGCGGCGAGCGGCGCCGTGCCGATGGGCAGCGTCGCGAGCAGGACTGTCAGCAGCGGCAGGACGAAGGGCGGCGCGAGTCGTGCGGTGCGACTGTGGTGCGCGGTGCGACTGTGGTGCATGGGGCCTCCTGTCAGTGGACGGGAGTGGGGTTGCGGGCCGATGTGCATCTTCCATCTTACCCAACATGAAGACCGTCCGCGTCGGCGCCTGGTTCGCCGCCGTCATCGCCCCGCTGGCGCTGGCATCGTGCGGCGACGACCAGGTCACCCCGGATGCCGATGCCCCCGCCGCGCTGGTGATCCACTCCGGGGACGGACAGACGGCCAGCGCGGGGACCGAGGCCGGGGAGCCGGTGCGGGTGAGGGTGACGGCGCAGTCCGGCAGCGGACTGAGCGGTGTCTCGGTCGCGTTCCAGGTCACGGTCGGCGGGGGCTCGGTGCCGTCGTCCAGCGCGGTGACCGACGCCAACGGGATCGCGTCGCCGGGACGGTGGACCATGGGCGCGCCCGGTCCGCAGGAGTTGCGCGCGAGCGTGCCCGGGCTGGATCCGGTCGTCTTTCACGCCACTGCGCAGGGGATCCCGGCCGAGATCGCCATCGTGGCCGGGGCCGACCAGCGGGCACCCGTGGCAACGGCGGTCCCGGTGGTGCCCGAAGTGCTCGTCACGAACGCCACCGGTGTGCCGCTGGCCGGGATCCGCGTGGCCTTCACGACCGAAACGGGCGCGACGGTCGCGACCCCCGCGGTGAACACCAACGCACAGGGGCGCGCCGGCCCCGGGGCCTGGACACTCGGAACCGCGACCGGCGTCTACCGGCTGTTCGCGAGCGTGGATGGCGACAGCATCAAGGGGAACCCGCTCCGCTTCGAAGCCGTGGCGGTCGCCGGGCCCGCCGCGCGGATCGTGGCCGTCGCCGGCAACGGGCAGGAGTCGGAGACCAGGTTGCCCGTGCCGGTCCCGCCCGCGATCAGGGTCGAGGACGCGCACGGCAATCCCGCCGCCGACGTCGCGGTCAGCTTCTCCGCAAGCGGAGACAGCGAAGTCATACCGACGGAGACGATGACCGACTCCGCAGGGCACGCCGCGGTCGACAAATGGATCCTCGGAACAACGGCCGGAGCGACCTACAGACTCACCGCGAGCGTGACCGGGGGGGTCGGTACGGCAGATCCCCTGGTGTTCAGCGCGACCGCGACGCCGTCCGTATACGACATCGAGATTGTGCACGTGAGTGCTTCGCTGTTGACCGAGTCGCAGCGCCGGGCGTTCGAGAAGGCGGAAGAGTATTGGGAGCGCGCGATCACCGGGAACCTCGCCTGGAGCACGGTGCGCAAGCCGGCCCTCGAGCAATGCCTCGCGAGGAACGACATCACCGAGGAGATCCCCGGCGACCGGGTGGTGGACGACCTGCTGATCTACGTGCAGATCAAGGAGATCGACGGCCCGGCGGGCGTGTTCGGCGGCGCCGGTCCGTGTCAGATCCGCGTGGGCAACTCGTTGCCCGTGGTCGGGGTGATGTTCTTCGACCTCGGTGACATGGACGGCCTCGAGTCCAATGGCCACCTGGAGGGCACGATCCTCCACGAGATGGCGCACGTGATCGGGTTCGGGACCCTGTGGGACCACCTTGGACTGCTGCGGGATCCGGCGGGGCACGGGCGAAGCGCGAGTACCCACTTTGTCGGCGACTCGGCGGTCGCGGCTTTTGACCGGATCCGCGGCGACAACTACGACAAGAGCGATGTCGTTCCGGTACAGAACCTGGGTGGGGACGGCGTGTGGAACGGGCACTGGCGCGAGTTCGTCTTCCGCTCCGAACTGATGACCCCCTTCCCCGACCGCGGCCACAATCCGCTGAGCGTGGTCAGCCTCGCTTCGTTCGTGGACGTCGGGTATGAGGGCGTCGACTACAGCGCGGCGGACGCGTTCGTGCTGCCGCCTCCGCTTTACCCCATGGCGGAAGGCGCGCGGGCGGGCGCTGAGCAGGTCGTTCAGGAAGGCGCGATCGATCTCGGCGACCACATTTTGCGGATGCCGCTGATGGTCGTGGACCGGGAGGGCAATGTGGTCAGGGTGATTCCGGTGGAGCGGCGCTGAGGCGGGCGGACCTTGGGTGTGCGGGGTCCAGTCTGACGTTACGAAGCCGTCCTTCGTCGGCTCGCTGTACCCAACCCTCCCCGGGTTGCCCTATTCCGCCCTGGCCTCTGCAATCATGACCAGAGACGGCAGCAGGTAGAGTATGAAGAAGCCGGAGAACACCAATCCGCCGAGCATGCTCACGACGAATGGCACGAGAATCATCAGTTCCTCGCTCCGCACGTAGAGCAGTGGCGCCAGTGCCAGGATCGTCGTGAGGCTGGTCAGAAACACGGCCCGGAAACGATGGCGGGTTGCGGCGGATGCGGCGGCGATCGCCGGGATCATACTGCTCTCTCGACGCAGCACGTTGTAGCGATCCATCAGCACGAGCGCGTCGTTTACGATGACGCCCGCGACTCCGATCACCCCAAACAGCGACATGGCGCTGAAGTCCCATCCCAGGATCCAGTGACTCACAACCGCTCCCGAAAACGCGATCGGAATACCGACTACGGCGATCACGGGTTTCCAGTAGCTGCGGAGGAAGGCAGCGATCAGGACATACATCGCGATGAGCAGCAGGGGAATCAGCACGGCCAGGGTTCCAAGCAGGTTACCCTCGGTGCGGGCGCTGCCGTGTGGTTCGATTCGGAGATTCCGGTATCTCTCGAGCAGCTCCGGAACAAGGCTCTCGTTTATCTCGCGCCTGGCCTGAAGGGGCGTCAGCAGTGCAGGGTCGGCTTCGGCACTCACGAGGGCGGTCTGCTGGCCGTCGATGCTGACCAGTGCAGCCAGTTCGCGCCGCTCGCTCAGATTGGCCACCGTTGAGAGCGGGACCTCTCCTCCGGATGCCGGGGGGGCCGGGCTGGCGCGATTCTCCCCGGTGCCGGGCCGATGGATCCGTTCCGTGCCAAGCTCGCGCATGCTCTGGCGCCGTTCCCTTGGGTATCTCACCATCACCTTGATCTCATCGTGGCCGCGCTGGATGCGCTGGACCTCCGCCCCGTGGAAACTGGCACGGAGCTGTACCCCTATCGCTGCGGGCGTCAACCCCGCCGCCTTCCCCGCGGGAGTCAGTTCGATTTCGAATTGACGTTTGCCCAGCACCAGATTGTCGGAGATTCCGTACATCCCCGGCATGGACGCCATCGATGCGGTCAGCTCGTTCGTGGCGGCTCGCAGGCTGTCCAGGTCGTCGTGCTTCAGGGCGTAGGCCACGCCCGACTCGGACTGCGTGCGCTGCGTGTAGTAGGCCACGCTTTGCAGGTAGGACACATCGCCGATGTTTTCACGCCATTGACGCGTGATCCCCAGTATCGACATGCGCCGGATCGGCCGCTCATTCAGATGGACCACTACGGATGCCAGGTGGCTTCTGTTGGGACCAGCTTCGGCTGTTCGCCGCGAGAGAACGTTGCCGGCCATGATGCTGACCGCCTCGACCGACGTTCCTTCGCCCTGGTCATTCACCGCCAGTGCCGCGTCGGAGAATCGCTCGGCCGCGGCGAGCGTCACTTCGAACGGCGTGCCCACGGGCAGCGTGAGATCGGCCTGAATGTCCTCGGAGGCATTCAGCACTTCGTCGAAGTAGACGACGCGCACTACGTCGGCTCGGAGCAGCAGGAGTGCGAACAGGACGAGCAGGGTTCCCAGGACGGGCGCAAACCACAGGTGGCGAATGGACCAGGAGACCGCGGGCACTACGACCATGTCGCGAAGCGTCTGCAAGCGAACGTGTGCCCGATGCTGAATGTCCGACAGCGGCGGCCGGCTCCAGCGCCCCGGATGGGACAGGTGGGCCGGCAATATGAAGAATGCTTCGATCAGCGAGACCGTCAGGACAAAGAGTGCCACATACGGAAACACGTTGACGATCTGGAGTCGAGGGGGGGTGATGAAGAGAAGCGGGATGAAGGCGAGCATTGTGGTTGCCGCGCCGATCGTGATGGGCCCCACCATGGCGCGTGCGCCCGACACCGCGGCCTCGAGTGCTTCCTTCCCGCCCTCTCGTTCGGCCGCGATGCTGTCGCCGACGACCACCGCGTCGTCCACGACGATGCCCACCATGAGGAAGAAGGCGAAGATCGTTCCCAGATTGAGCGTGAGGCCACTCATTCCGAAGAAGATCAGGGAACCCAGAAAGGACAGGGGAATGCCCAGCGTGACCCAGGTGGCCATACGAAGGTCAAAGAACACGACCAGGCACAGCAGGACCAGTATCATGCCCACCACTGCGTTCCCGACGATCGACGATATCGTGTCGACGGCATCGCCCGCCCGGTCGCTCCAGATGCCGATCTCGACGTTCGGAGGAGGCTGGTAGCTCGCAAGCCAGCTTCTGATGTCCTCGCCCATGGTCACGATCGACTGCTGCCCGGTCGCGTCGACGCGAACCAGTAGGGCGGGGTCTCCATCAACTCGCGTGATGATGTCTTCGTCCACGAACCCGTCACGAATCTCCGCAACCTCGCCGACGGTGAGAATCGAGCCATCGAGCCGCGTGATTACCGGAATGTCCTCGAACTCCTCGCCGAACTGCCGCTTTGAGACTGTGTGCAGCACGAGGCCTCCGGCGTCCGTACGCAGTTCGCCAAAGGTCAAATTCAGGGAGGCGCGCCGAATCGCATCCGTGATCTGGTTGATGGAGAGTCCGTTGCGGCGCAACTCCACCTCGCTCAGCTCGATTGAAATCTCACGATCCCGCGTGCCGAGGAGCGTCACCTGGGAAACGGACGGCAGCTCGAGCAGCCCTTCCCGCAACGCCTGGGCGGCCAGCCGCAATTCGTTCTCGGTGGCCGATGCGGACGAAACGGAGAGCGTCAGAACCTCGATCTGTACCCGATTGTATTCGATCTCGGGCTGTTCCGCGGACAGCGGCGGAAAATTCTCGATGCGGTCTACGGCATTCTTGACGTCGTCCAGGACGGCGGCGGCGTCCGCAAAGGTGGCCAGTTCGACCGTGACCTGGGCAAACCCTTCATGGGCCACTGCAACGACACGCTCCACCCCTGGCAGACCGACCACGTTTTCCTCGAGCCGCCGTACGATGTCCTCCCGAACCTCCCTGGGCGAGGAACCGGGCGACCTGACAGAGACGGTGACGCTGCGGAGGTCGATCTCCGGAAAGTTCTGGACAGGGAGGTTGGAGCCCGCGATCAGGCCGCCGCCGATGAAGAACACCATAAGGAGGTTCGCGGCGACCGGATTCCCGGCGAAGTATGCGATCAGCCCGTTTTTCACAGGCCCTAGGACCCTGCGCCCGCCAACTCGACCGCCAGTCCTTCCCGTGCTCCGGGCAGGGTGCCGACGACGATGCCGTCGGCCGCGTCAAATGCCTCGACCACCAGACCCTCGCCGGTCCACCCGATCGCGTTGGGGACAACCCGGCGCAGGGCACCGTTCTCGACAACCCACACGGCGTCGTCCTGCTGCAGAACCGATTCCGGCAGCAGATAGACGTTTCGGTACGGCGGGCCCTCGATCTCGACCTGGGCGAAGGTGTTCGGCAGAGGCAGCGAGCTGGCGCGCTGAGCGGGCGAGAACCGCAGGAAGATCGTCGACAGACGCGTCCTCGGCGCAAGCACGGATGAGACACGGACAATCCTCGCAGCATGAACGCCGGACGCCGTGGATACCCGGGCGGAGCGGCCGACTGCCGGGGCCAGATAGGCCAGGTCGGCTACTTCGATCGGTGCATTGACCTCCAGTGCTTCGGTGCTGTAGACGACGCCCAGAATCGCTTGGGTGCCGACAAGCTCCGGCGGGCCGACCAGCTCACCCACGCTCACATCCGCGCTGATTACGCGAGCCTCGTAGGGCAAGGAGATTTCTGTGCGGCTGAGCGCGAGTTCGGCCAGGCGCAGCGCGGTCCGAGCACTCTCGAGCGCGGCTTCGGATACGGGCCCAGGCTGTGTCGACAGTCGCGCCTCGGCCTCCGCAACAGCGTTTTGCGCGGCTTGTACCTCGAGCGAGTACCTGGCCGTATCGATCCTCACGAAGGGCTCGTCTGCCGCGAGTCTTCCCCCGTTGGTGAACTCCGGAGACACCCAGGCCACGCGGCCTCCCACTTCGGCCATCACCGAGACGCGGTCCGCGAGTGAGACCGTACCGGTCAGTTCCACGGTCATCGACTCTTCGGTCACGACCGGGTCGAATGTGCTGACCGTGGGCGTCCCGGATTCGACGGCGGCTGTGGAACCCACGTCGACCTCGACTCGGGCAGGCGCCCGGGCCAGGCGCAGGGCGACTACGACCAGGACCGCGATCAGGAGCAGTTGCGCGTACCCACGCCACCTCGATCGAACATTTCCGTCAGCAGAATCGCTTGGCATCTCTCAACCATTGCGTCGTGAAGGGGTTGGACAGCCATCCTAACCGCTTGCGTGAATAACCACAAACGTCGCAAGGTACCTGCGGATCCCGCCGCATGCGGCCTACGACACGAGGATGGATTCGCATGACAACCCCATCACGGCTCGAAGGTCTCGTTGTTGTCGTTTTCGCGTTTGCGTTCGCAGTAGCAAGTGTCGTTCCGGCAGGCGCCCAGGCCCAACAGGGGACGATCACGGGCCAGGTCGCGGACGCCGAAACGGGAGAGGCCCTTTCCGATGCGGCGGTCGAGGCGCTTGGGGCGGCGGGGCCGATCGCGACCAACCAGGCAGGACGCTTCAGCCTTGGCGTGGCTCCCGGGTCGCACACGCTCGTGGTCACGCTGATCGGATACGAAACCGCCCGGGTCGATGGTGTCGAGGTGGTCGCGGGCGGCACTGCGGAAGTCTCCGTGTCGCTGCGCTCGCAGGCGTTGCTCCTCAATCCCCTCGTCGTCACGGCGTCGCGCCGTCAGGAGAAGGCGCTCGACGCGCCGGCGTCGATTTCCACCGTCTCGTCCTCCGAAGTGGCCCGAACGGCGGCGGTCACTGTTGCGGAACACGTGCGCGCGCTGCCCGGGATCGACGCGGCCCAGACCGGACTAAGTCGGACCGCGCTTGTGGCGCGCGGGTTCAACAACGTGTCCTCCGGCGCGCTCCTGACGATCATCGACAACCGCTATGCACGCATTCCTTCGCTTCGGTTCAATGCGTACAGCCTGTTCCCGACGACAGATCTGGACATCGAGCGAATCGAGGTCTCACTGGGCCCGGGAGCCGCGCTCTACGGCCCGAACGCATCGAACGGCGTGATGCATATCATCACCTCGTCGCCACTCGACAAGCAGGGGTCCACCATTTCGCTGGCGGGAGGTGAACGTTCGGTCTTTCACGGTCAGTTCCGCTCCGCCCATGCTGCTTCCGAGAACTTCGGCGTCAAGATCTCGGGACAGTACCAGCAAGGGAACGACTGGGAGTATGACGATCCGTTCGAGATCGTCTCTCGCGAATATGGAACGTCGCGATACAGTGCCGATGCCCGGTTCGACGTGCGCTTCGGCGATGACGGCGCGTTCATCCTGAATACCGGGACCAGCAAGATCGGCAGCGGCATCTCAATGACGCGGATCGGCGCCAGCCAGGTGAAGGACTGGGGCTACAACTTCGTCCAGACCCGCCTGACGAAGGGTCGGCTCTTCGCCCAGACGTTCCTCAACCAGACGAACTCCGGGAGCACTGCAACGGGGGGATCGGCTGAAACGGGAACATTCCTGCTGCGGACCGGCAGCCCGGTGGTGGACCAGTCGCGCACCATGGCGGCCCAGTTTCAATACAGCTTCGATGTCGGACCCTGGCAGAGATTCATCTACGGCATCGATTGGCAGCGGACCGAACCGCGCACCGGGGGTACGATCTTCGGGCGGAACGAAGACGACGACATCGTCTCCGAAGCCGGCACTTATCTGCACTCGGAGACGTCTCTGGGCGACCGGTTGGACCTCGTCACGGCAATCCGCCTGGACGACCACAACCGCCTTGCCGACGTGAACATCTCCCCCCGCGCCGCCCTCGTGCTCCGTCCGGCCGACAACCACAACTTCCGCCTCACCTACAATCGGGCCTTCGCGACTCCGACCACCACCAATCTCTTTCTGGACATCATTGCCGGGCAGATCCCCGTGGGCGGAAGCATCGGCTACAACATCCGCGCGCTCGGCGCGCCCCCGGGCGGCTTCACCTTCGGGGCTCGGTGCCCAGGCGGCGTCATGTCCTATTGCATGCGCTCGCCCGTGGTTGCCGGCCCTGTCCCGGCAAACGCCGCGTTGCTCTGGGAGGCGCTCCTCCAGTTGCTGCCGTCGCTCGATCCCCGGACGGCTCCGCTCGTCAATTCCCTGAGAAACCCGGGGGCCCGCCCCGGGGATCCGGCGCTCGGCACGGTGTTGCGCCTCCTGGACCAGTCGGCCACCGATCCCGACATGAGGTTTCCGCTGGACAACTCGCCGGTGGAGAACACGGCCGAACTCGCCCCGACCATCAACAACACCTACGAGGTCGGCTACAAGGGCCTGATCAGGAACAAGGTGCTCCTGTCCGTGGACGCCTACTTCAGCCGGGTGCAGAACTTCATCGGCCCGCTGCAGATCATCACGCCGAACGTGTTCCTCGATCCCGCCAGCACCGGGGCATTCATCGTCCATCGTCTCACCCCGCTTGTCCGGGCGGGCCGCATCACCCGGGAGAGTGCGCTGGGAATCGCCGAGCTCCTCGCTTCAGCGCCGCTGGGCACCGTCGTGCCGGATCAGTCGGAGTCCGCCGACCTCATCGTCACGTATCGGAACTTCGGCGAGGTGGATTTCTGGGGGACGGACCTTGCAGCGCAGATTCTCGCATCGGACCGACTGCGGATCAACGCGAACTACTCCTTCCAGAGTGACGAGTGCT
The DNA here is from genome assembly GCA_964602175.1 of uncultured Gemmatimonadaceae bacterium. GTDB lineage: Bacteria > Gemmatimonadota > Gemmatimonadetes > Longimicrobiales > Gaopeijiaceae > Bin94. Next base: position 15,852 of record CAZRQE010000124.1, read on the forward strand.
TCGATTTCGACGAAGACGGCCTGTGCACCAGTTCGGACGACATCGCGCTCAATGCCCCCAATCACAAGGGATCGGTGGGGTTTACCTTCGACGACCGGGCCGCAGGTTTCTCCTTCGGCGGACGGCTGCGGATGACCACGGCCTTTCCCATGAGCTCCGGCGTGTACAGGGGGGATGTGGACGGATACAGCATTCTGGATGTCCTGGTCGGATACCGGCTCCCCTTCCAGCCCGACACGCAGGTTTCGCTGACGGCGAACAACGTCCTCAACAACCTGCACCAGGAGTTCGTGGGTGCGCCGGAGATCGGCAGGATGCTGTTGGCGAGGGTAAGGTACGACTTCTGAGGCCACGGCGGAGTGGCTGCTCGTCCGGAACGCCTCGTGACTCGTGTTCCCCTGACTCCGCCGTTACGTCAGGGTCAACCCCGCTCGTCCACCAGGGCCGATCCGTCCTCCGGGATCGTTCCCGCTCCCACCACCTCCACCCCCGCCCGCACCTTCACGGCCTCGCGGATCCGTGAGCCCAGCCTGGTGACCCAGGCGGCGTCAGGCGTGTATCCCCCCTCGGCTTCGATCCGCACCGTCAACACGTCCTGCCCGCTGTCATCCTCCGTAACCACGGCCTGGTAGCGCGCCACCGACGGCTCCGGCGCCAGCGCCGCGGCCAGTTCGCGGGGATGCACGAACATGCCCTTGACCTTCACGCCCTCGCCCACCCGGCCCAGGAACCCGACAAGCCGCGGACTGCTGCGGCCGCATCGGCACGGCTCCCGGTTCCAGGCGGAAAGGTCCCCGGTGCCGAACCGTACGAGCGGATAGACTGCGTTCGGGCTCGTCACCACCACCTGCCCGGCCTCGCCGACGGCAGCGGGACGGTCATCACCCGGCACGAGAGTCTCGATCACCATGCGCCTCGGGACGTGCCACCCGTCCTTCGCTTCGCACTCGTAGCCGAGCAGCCCGGCGTCGGCCGTTCCGTACGCCTGGTAGACATCGACGCCGAATCCGTCCTGGAGCCGGTGGCGCAGAGGCGGCGGCAGGGGCGCCCCCGTGACCACGGCGCGCGCAAACGGCAAATCGCGTCCTTGGTCCCGCGCGCGTTTCAGGAGCGTCAGCAGGAACTGGGGCGTCCCCGTGTAGCCGGTCGCGCCGGCCGCGCGCGCGATCTCGATCTGGGCCGCCGTGTTGCCCACGCCACCGGGGATCACGGTGCACCCCGCCGCGCGCAGGCCGCCGTCGAGCATGAGGCCGCCGGGGGTCAGGTGGTACGAGAAGGTGTTGAGGACCACATCGTCCGCGCCGAGTCCGGCCGCACGCACCGCGGATGCCATGCTCCAGAAGTCGTCGTTGTCCCCCTGGGGGTCGTTGATCGGGCCGGGTGAGCGAAAAACCCTGCGCAGCGAGGCCACGGGCACGGCAAGCATCCCACCGAAGGGCGGGTCGGCGGCCTGCAGGCCCGGAAGATCGTCCTTGGCCAGCACGGGGATCCCGGCAAGATCCTTGATGCCCCGCACGTCTTCCGCCGAGACTCCTGCACGCGCCAGGCGCCGTGCGATCTCGGGACTGTGCGCCGCCCCGTGTCGAACGGCTTCCACGGCGATTTGGTCCTGGGCCTCACACCATTCGGGCGAGGGCCACGCGGCCCCCGGTTGCGCGACCTCGGGTCGTGCCCTCACGACAGCCACCGCTTCCGGCGCCGATAGTGCTTCACGTCCCGGTACGAGCGCCGCCCGGCGTCGCCCAGCCCGAGGTAGAACTCCTTCACGTCCTCGTTCGTGCGCAGCTCGGCGGCCGTTCCCTCCATGACCACGCGCCCGCCCTCCATCACGTATCCGTAGTCCGCCACGGACAGAGCCAGTCGCGCGTTCTGCTCGACCAGCAGGATCGTCGTCCCTTCGTCGCGGTTGATCCGCTGGATGATCTCGAAGATGCTCTCCACCAGGATCGGGGCGAGGCCGAGCGACGGCTCGTCGAGGAGCATCATGCGCGGGCGGGCCATCAGTGCGCGGCCCAGCGCCAGCATCTGCTGCTCACCGCCGGAGAGGTGGCCGGCAGTCTGGCGATGGCGTTCGGCGAGCGCCGGGAAGTAGTGGAAGACCTTTTCCACGTCGGCTTCGGCACCGCGCCGGTCGTGCCGGGTGTACGCCCCCGCGGCAAGGTTCTCGCGCACGGTGAGGTGCTCGAACACCCGGCGCCCTTCCAGGACCTGGAAGATGCCCATCTCCACGATCCGGTGGGCATCGACACCCTGGATCTCCTGGCCGTCGAAGACGATCGTGCCGTCGGTGACCTCGCCGTCCTCGACGTACAGGAGGCCCGAGATCGCCTTCAGGGTCGTGGTCTTTCCCGCCCCGTTCGACCCGAGCAGCGCCGCGATCCTGCCCTCCCCGACCTCGAGCGAGAGTCCACGCAGCACCAGGATCACGTCGTCGTACAGGACCTCGATGTTGTTGAGGCACAACAGGGGGGCGGGGCTCTCGCCGGATCCGCCTTTGCCGGTCGTGGTCGTGGTCACCGCGTCACGGCACCGTCGGCGCCTGGATGAACTCGGTGAAGGGCACCCATTCGCCGCCTTCCACCCGAAAAAGCCTGAGCCCCTTCGCTCCGAGATGGTCATCCGGAGTGAAGCTGATCGGAACCGTGACGCCGCCCATGTCCAGATTGGTGAAGGTCTCGAGCGAGGCCTTGATGTTCGCTCCCGTCAGCTCCTGTCCCGACGCCAGCACCTGCCTCATCGCCTCGGCGAAGACGGCGAACGTCCACCACGCCTGGGTGTAGGCGTTGGTCTTCCCTTCGATTGTCTCGCCCTTGCCCGTCAGGTAGTCGCGGATCACGCGTGTTCCGGCCACGTCGACGTTCAGCGGCGCGTAGGGGATCGTCCCCACTACCCCCTCGGCCACCTCGCCCGCCAGATCCACCAGCTGCCTGTTGGCACACCAGTTCAGGCAGATGAAGGTCAGGTCCAGCCGCAGGCTTCTCGCGTTCTGCAGCGCCACAGCGGCCGGTCCGGATGTGTTCTGAAAGACCACGTACTGGGCGCCGCTCTGGCGTATCCGCGAGAACTCGCCCGTGAAGTCGACCGCGGCGCGCGGCATTTCGTAGAGCGTCAGGTCGACGCCGACCGCCTCGGCGTATTCGACACCGCCGTGCCGCGACGGAGACAACCCGAAGGGGCTCGCGTTGTGCATGAGCGCCACGACCGGCGTTCCCTCCCCGTGGTTCGTTGCGATCCAGTCGAGCGCAATGCGGAATTGATCGGTGTAGGTGGGGGCGACCAAGAAGTTGTAAGGGGCGTCCGCCGGGTCGCCCAGCACGTGCGAAAGCGAGGCCGAACTGAATGGGACTTCGTCTTCGGTGATGCGTAGTCGTAGCGCCTCGGTGTCGCCGGTGCCCCATCCCATGAATACCACCGCGCCCTCGCTCACGAACTGGCTGTACAGCTGCTCGGCACGGGCGACCTGGTAGGCGTAGTCCTGGTAGATCAGCTCGATCGGCCGTCCCGCGATCCCCCCCTGCATGTTGACCCAGTCCGCGTAACCGCGCATCCCGTCGGCGTAGTCCGTCCCCACGTCGGCGGTGGGACCGGTGAGGTCGAAGATGGCGCCCACCTTGATGACGTTGTCGGCCGGTCCGCCTTCACGCTCATCGCCGCCACAGGCCGCAGCGACAACGAGGGAGACAGCGGCAAGGAAATGGCCTGGTCGCGACAGTTGGTACCTGCTCATGGCGCCGCTCCTGTTCGATTCTCGGTTCTTCGTCCCGTGCACACTGCCGCCACCCGCCTACGCCCGCACCACCAACCCGTCGTGGAGGGCCGTACGGTAGGCCTTGAGCGCCGGCACGAAGCCCATCAGGAATCCGGCCGCCACCACCGCACCCAGGAAGAGCAGCTCGATGGAGCCGGGCGGGCGGATCGGGATGAAGAGTCCCACCTGTGCCTCGACGATGGGCTGGCCGGCCGAAAGTAGCACGTACACCAGCGCCAGTCCGCCGATTGCACCCGCCGCAGCGAGGCACACCGATTCCAGCACCAGGAGCGTGACGATCCTTTTCGGCCCCGCCCCGACCGCTCGCAGGATTGCCATCTCGCGCCGGCGCTCGTTGAGGGACGTGTAGAGCGAGACCAACATGCCGAGCAGGCCCACCAGCACGACGAAGATCGTCACCAGCCGCAACCCGGTCTCGGCGTAGCCGATCCCCTGCCACATCTCATTGAGGGCCAGGCCGGGGATCACCGCCATCATCGGCTCGGCCTCGTAGTCGTTGACCTCGCGCTGCAGCCGCAGCACGTCCCTTCGGTTGGTTGCCCCGACGAAAAACGACGTCACCTGCGTGATCTCGATCTCCTCCATCGCGAGCACTTCCTCGTGCGTGTGCTCTTCGCCCGGCATGGGTGGTGCGCCGTCCTCCCACCCGAAGTGGATGGCCTCGATGCCCTCCAGGGTGACATACACCGCGCGGTCGACCGGCGTGAAAGTCTTGTCGAGGATGCCCACCACCGTGAACGGCAGGTGGTCGTGATTCAGAAAGCCCACCTCCCCGATCCCGTGCGTGACTTCGACCTCGTCGCCGAGCCCGTAGCCCAGTTCGGTGGCGACATCCGCCCCCAGGGTTACGTCGAACACCTCCGAGCCGGCGCGGCCCTCGGCCAACGCAATCTCCTGTCCGCCGCGATACCGATAGTGGCGATAGAAGTCCTCGTTGGTGCCTATGACCCGGAACCCCCGGTGGCTGTCCCCGAGTCCGTAGGGAATGGTCCATTCGACCGCGGGGTGCTCGGCCCATTCGCGGTAGGTGTCCCAGGACAGGTTGTTGGTTGGAGATCCCATGCCGAAGACCGAGTACAGCAGCAGCTGGATGGTGCCCCCCTTGGCGCCCACGATCAGGTCGGTCTGGCTGATCGTATTGGAAAAGCTCTCGCGCATTCCCACGCGCACGTTCTCGACACCGATCAGGAGCGCGACGCTAAGCGCGATGGAACCAACCGTGAGCGACGTGCTGAAAGCGCGGTTGCGCAATGACTTGAGGGCGAGGTCGAGGCTGAACATCAGAGTGCTGCCTTGTTGACGTCGGGGAGCGAGATCTTTCGGGAGAACATCCCCTCCAGCGTGCGGTCATGGCTGACGAACACAAGCGTGGCACCGGCACGCTCGCATTCGGCAAACAGCAGCTCGAGGAAGGCCTCCCGGCGGTCGAAGTCCAGGGACGAAGTCGGTTCGTCGGCCACGATGAGTTCGGGTGCCCCGATCAGCGCCCGGCAAGCCGCCACTCGCTGCTGCTGACCCACCGAAAGCTCCGTCACCCGCTTCTTGAGCAGATCGCCGATTTGAAGGTGGTCGGCAAGCAGTGCGGCGGTCTCTTTCACACCGGTACCATCCAGCCGGGCCCGCCGTGCGGCGTTCATTCGCGCCGGCAGCGCAATGTTGTCCAGAACCGAGAGGTAGGGAATGAGGTTGAACATCTGGAAGACGTAGCCGATGTGCTCGGCGCGGAAAGCGTCCCGCTCCGCGCCCGAGAGCAAAGCGAAGTCGCGGTCGAGAACTCTGACCTCGCCCTCATCAGGCTTCAGCACCCCCGCCAACACCCCGAGCAGCGTGGTCTTGCCGCTCCCGCTGGGGCCGAACAGGAACGCGCGCGTCCCACGCTCAAGGGTCAGTTCGGGAATGTCGAGTACCCAGGGACCGCCGCCGTATCGGAAACGGAGGCGCCGGATGTCGATCGCGAGGCTCATGGGTGGCAGCCCGAGGACAGCGCCCACAGGGTCATCGAGCGCCGGCTCATCCGCGTTAGGACTCGTACGGATAGACCCGTTGGCCGGAGATGGTGAACCCAACGTAGCCGTATACGCTCTCCGTCATCTCGATACTGAGAACGCCTTCGACCCATACCGGGTTCCAGCCGTCCATCTTCGCGCGCTCGCCGTCGTCCATTTCGATGTACACGAGCTGGTTGGGCGGAGGCGGAGGCGTGTGGATGCAGGCGCCGACGTAGGGCACGAGGAGGAATTCCGTCGCGGAGGACGCAAAGTCCTCGAGCGGCACGGTGAAGCCGGGAATCTTGACGAGCTTGCCGTCGAGGGCGGCCAGCTCCTCGGACTTCTCGCCGGTCCGGTAGTTGAGCTTGGCGAGCAGGCGCCAGCCTACCTCGGTGGGATCGTCCGGCGACACGGCCGGGGGTGGGTCAACCGTGGCACGCATGTCGGGCGGGGACGCCGTAGCAGCCTCCGGGGGGCCGCCCGCCCCGAAGAGGGTCGCTGCCAGCAACACGCTGGCTACCGGCGAGAAGAGTCTGCGGTGGGCTGCCTTCATCAAGAACCTCCGTTTGTCAGAATCCTCACTGCGATCAGAATCCCTCAGTGCGACCCCTGGCCATCGTCGGAAACGGGCCGCGACAGTGTGGGATACTTGATGCCCAACTGGTCCAGGTACGTCTCGAAGCGGGACTCGTCGTAGTAAAACTGCTCAAGCAGCGGACGGTAGGTGTCCATGATCTCCCGGTTGAGATCGATGGGCGGCGGATCGTCAGGTCCGAGGAATGGAATATACTCGACGCCCGCACTCTGATCTTCCCGAAAGTACGTCCACGCCTGATCGACCAACTCCGGTTGCGCGAAGAGCTGCAGTGCGGTGCGAGCCATCACCCGGGCGCCGGCCACTGCTCCCTTGTGCGCTATCGGCGTGGCCATCGCCATGGCGCTCGACCAGTGGTGGCCGGGAAGTCCCGGCACGTTCGACGGGAAGCGCAGGGTCACCGTAGGCACGTTCCAGGAAATGTCGCCGATGTCGTCGGAACCGCCGCTGCGGCGCGGGCCCGGCGTGCCGAGCTGCGACAGCGCGGTCGGCATCCCCGACGGTACGCTCCCGACCGATTCCTGCACTGCGCTCGCAAAGTCGTGGTCGTCCTCCGTCCACTCCGGGAGTCCGACGTCCTGGATGTGCTCGTACATGGTCTCGGCCACGACCTTGTTGAAGTGCCGCGGCCAGGCGGTGCCGATGATCCGGTACGACATCTCGGTGTCCGTCATCATGGCCGCGCCTTCGGCGATGCGGATGGCCGTGTCGAAGTTGCGCTTGATGTCCTCGTAGTCCATCTCGCGGATGAAATACCATACCGAAGCGCTCGGCGGCACCACGTTGGGCTGATCACCCCCGTCGCTGATCACGTAGTGGGAGCGCTGGTCGGGCCGCAGATGCTCGCGCCGGAAGTTCCAGGCCACGTTCATCAGCTCGACCGCGTCCAGAGCGCTGCGGCCCCGCCAGGGAGCGCCCGCGCCATGCGCCGCCTCGCCGGCGAAGGTGAACTCGACCGAAACGAGCCCCGTCCCGCCGCCCTGCCCCCAGCTCACCGACAGGTTGCTGCTGACGTGCGTGAACAGGGTGACGTCGATGTCCTCCAGGTACCCGTCCCTCACGTACCAGGCCTTCGACGCCAGCTGCTCCTCGGCAACACCTGGCCAGAGCACCAGCGTACCCTGGATGCCTTCGGCCTCCATGACCTCCTTGAGCGCGAGCGCCGCCACCACGTTCACGGCCTGTCCGGAGTTGTGCCCTTCGCCGTGGCCAGGCGCACCAGGAATCAGCGGATCGTGATACGCCACGCCCGGCTTCTGGTTGGCCTTCGGGATACCGTCGATGTCCGACCCGAAGGAGATGATCGGCCTGCCGCTGCCCCAGCGCGCAAACCAGGCCGTCGGGATCCCCGCGGGTTCACGCTCGATCGTGAAGCCGTTCTCCTCCAGGATGCCCGTGATGTACGCCGAGGTCTCGATCTCCTGCTGCCCGAGTTCGGAGAAGGAGAAGATCTTGTCGACCATCACCTGGGCCAGCTTGGCGCGCTCGAGAACACCCGCTTCAACACGGTCTACGAGAGGCCCCAGGTCCTCGTCGGACATGTTCTGCGCGACCGAGGCGGCGGGGGTGATGACAAGGGCGACCAGAGCCGCGGTGATCGTTCGGTTAACCATTGACGCACCTGGAACGGGAAAAAGGAGAAGAGCCGGGACGCTTGAAGATAGGGTCTGGCCACCCGAGTCGGAAAGCCGAGCGCCGTCACCCCCGCCGGTAGGCAAACGGCCACACGTGAAAGTAGTCCTTCACGTTGCCCCACAACTTGGACAGTCCCTTGGGCTCGAAGACGAGGAAAAGGATGATCACGACGCCGAAGACCGCCTGCTGCGCGTAGGGAAGCAGGTTGGCGACCACCGGCGCCGTGTCCTGCAGCGCGCGTCCCGCATTGGTGATCAGCGCCGGCAGCAGCGTGATCAGCGCGGCTCCGAAGAACGCCCCCCGGATCGACCCGAGGCCCCCGACGATGATCATGGCCAGGTAGACAATGCTCGTCTCCAGCGTGAAGCGCTCCCAGGTGATGATCGTCCGGTAGTACGCGATCATGGCGCCCGCCAGCCCGACGAAGAACGACGACGTGGCGAACGCAAGCAGCTTCGTACGAAAGAGGTTGACGCCGATCACGCTCGCCGCGATGTCCTGGTCGCGCACCGCCACAAACGCGCGTCCCATGCGCGTGCGAAAGAGGTTGGCCGCGAAGAGCGCGGTCCCCGCCGCCATCAGCACCCCGAACCAGTAGAAGGCGAAGGTGGTGTTCAGGCGCACGCCGAACAGGCTCGGCGCGGGCAGCACGATAGCCTCCGTCCCTCCGGTCACCGCCGTCCAATGGGTCATCCCCCACTCCACGATCTCCTGGGCGGCCAGCGTCGCGATCGCGAGGTACAGGCCCTTCAGCCGCAGCGAGGGCAGGCCGAAGAAGGTGCCCGCCAGTGAGGTAAGGACACACGCCAGAGCGATGCTCACACCCCATGGCAGCCCGGCGTTGAGCGTCAGCAGCCCGGCGGTGTACGCTCCGATGGCCATGAACGCGCCCTGCCCCAGCGAAATCTGCCCCGTGTAGCCCACCAGAATGTTCAGTCCGATCGCCCCGACCGTCGCGATCGCGATCTGGTTGGCCAGATCGAGCCAGTACGGACCGGCCACGAACGGAAACGCGAGCACGAAGGCCGCGAAGATCCCCAGCCTGATCCGCTGCAGGGGCCGCGGCCGCAGCCCCATGTCCGACTCGTAGCGGGTGTGAAAGACGCCGCACTCGAGGCTCATGACTCGCTCATACCCGTTCGATGATCTCCTTCCCGAACAGCCCGTAGGGTCGGACCATCAGCACCAGCACGAGCACGACGTACGGCACCACGAGACTGAGCCCCCGGCCCACGTACCCGCCGGTGTAGACCTCCAGCAGACCGATGATCGCACCGCCGATCACCGCCCCCCGGATCGAATCGAGTCCCCCCAGGATCACGACCGGAAAAACCCTCAGCCCGATCGACGCCACGTTCGGGCTCACGCCCACGATGCCCGCGAGCATGATCCCCCCGATCGCCGCCGACGCCGCCGCAAGCCCCCAGGCGATGCCGAAGACCCGCGGGATGCTGATCCCCATGCTCAGCGCCGCCTGCTGATCGTCGGCGATGGCCCGCATGGCGATCCCGTCGCGCGTGTGCCGGAAGAAGAGCCACAGCGCGGCGAGAACGGCCAGTGCGATCGGAATCGACAGAAGGCGCCCCGTGGAAAGCATGACCGGACCGAGAGCGACATCCCCCGCCGGCAGGAAGGACTCGAACGAGCGCGGCGCCGGGCCCCATATCGCGTTGACGGCCGCGCGCAGCACCGACGACAGCCCGATCGTCACCATGATCATCGAGATGATCGGCTCGCCGATCAGCGGGCGCAGCACCAGCCGCTCGATGGCCAGCGCCACGGCAACCGCCAGCACCACCGTGACGAGAATTCCCAGACTCCACGGAAGCCCGATCTGGGCCACGGCGAAGAAGACCAGGTACGTGCCGAGAAGCAGCAGGTCGCCCTGCGCGAAGTTGATCACATCGCTGGCCTTGTAGATCACAACGAAGCCGGCCGCGGCCAGGGCATAGACCATTCCGGTGCTGAGTCCGGAAACGGTGAGCTGGAGGAAGACGTCCACGGCTTCAGTCCAGCGTCTCGATGCGGAGTTCGTGGGCCACGTCCGCGGTGCGGCCGTCCTGGTAGGTGATCTCGGTCTTGACCGTAACCGAATCGCGGTCTCCCTGCAGCGCCCCGATGATGTCGCCGAAGCGGTCGGCGATGTGGCGGCGGCGGACCTTGCGCGTACGCGTCAGTTCGGCGTCGTCGGCGTGCAGTTCCTTGTGAAGGAGGAGGAAGCGGCTGATGCGGGCGGCCGTGGGCAGTTCCTCGTTGACCTTCGTGACATGGCGGCGGATGAGGCGGTATATCTCCGCGCGGCGGGCCAGGTCGGTGAAGGTGGTATAGGCAATGCGGTGGCGTTCCGCCCATTGCCCCGCGTTCTCCATGTCAATCGCGATCATCGTGGTGACGAACGGGGCACCGGCGCCCCCGAAGACCACCGCCTCGCGAATGTACGGGCTGAACTTGAGCTTGTTCTCGACGTACTGGGGCGAGAAGTTCGACCCGTCGGGCAGCTTCATCACGTCGGCAAGGCGGTCGATGACCACCAGGTGCCCGTTCTCCTCGAAGTAGCCGGCGTCGCCGGAGTGCAGCCACCCGTTCTCGAGCGTCTCGGCGGTTGCCTCGGGATTGCGGAAGTAGCCTGCGAAAACGGCCGGGCTGCGGCAGAGGATCTCGCCCTCGTCCGAAATCCTGATCTCGGTCTCCGGGAACGGCGTCCCCACCGTATGGAAACGGATGTCGCCGTCCCGGTGGACCACGGAGATGCCCGAGACCTCGGTCTGACCGTACAGCTGCTTGAGGTTGACACCGATGGCGTGGAAGAACCCGAACACGTCGGGACCCAGTGCGGCTCCGCCCGTGTAGGCACGCCGGACCTTGTCGAGGCCAAGCTGGTCGCGGATGGGGCGAAAGACCGTCCAGTCGGCGACGCGGTGACGGATGCGGGCGGCGAGGGAGGGCCGCCCGCCGCGCGCCCTGGCTTCGGCGGCGGTCGCCCCCTCCTTCATCGCCCAGCGATAGATCCAGCGCTTTAGGCGGGTGGTGTCCTCACCCATGACCTGGACGTCCGAGACCATGTTCTCCCAGATCCGGGGCGGCGACATCAGGAACGCGGGGCCGATCTCCCGCATGTCGCTCCGCACCGTCGCCGTCTCCTCGGGGAAGTTTACGGTGAAGCCGGTCAGCATCGCGCTCGCCACCCCCACCATCTGTTCGCCGATCCACGCCATCGGCAGGAAGGAGACGAATTCGTCGTCCGCCTCCATCGGGTCGACTTCGACCAGCTGCGACGCCATGGCCAGCAGATTGGCGTGCGAGAGCATGGCCAGCTTCGGGATACTCGTCGTCCCGGACGTCGTGCAGAGCAGCGCGATGTCGCTGGTATCGATTTCGGCCAGTCGGCGGTCAAATTCACTGGGGAATCTGTCAGCGAACCGGTCACCGAGGGCTTCCACATCCTCGAAGGACATCAGACCGGGCGCTTCGTAGGCGTACATTCCGCGCGGATCGTAGTACACGATGGCCTCCAGGCCGGGCAGTCCGTCACGCACCTCCAACACCTTGTCGACCTGCTCCTGGTCCTCGGCGACGATGACGCGGACTTCGGCCGCTTCGAGCATCTTTGCCAGTTCGCTCGAGATCGAGTCCTGGTAGAGGCCCAGTGGCAGGGCGCCAATCGACTGGGCCGCGAGCTCCGCGATCACCCATTCGGGCCGGTTGTCGCCGACGATCGCGATCCGGTCCCCCTTCGCGACGCCCAGGTCGACCAGTCCCAGCGCAAACGACTCGACCCGGCTCAGGTAGTCCGCCCAGGTCGTCTCCTGCCAGATGCCGAATTCCTTCTCGCGCAGCGCGACTTCGTACGGGTGATCCGCGGCGTGGCGGGCAAGCAGTCCGGGCAGCGTGTCCCCGCTGTGCCGGCCGTCGCTCGCGGCTCCGTTTTCCGCTGTCACGTCTCGGCCCCCACGGCCGCCTCCCCCTTCCGCGCGTGCCCGAGGTACGCGTCGATCACGGCCGGGTCGTTCCGCACCTCGTCCGGCGTGCCCTCCGCGATCTTCCTCCCGAAGTCGAGGACCACCACGCGGTCCGAGATGTCCATGACCACATCGATGTCGTGATCGATCACCACAACGGTCACGCCACGCTCCTCCTGCACGTCGAGGATGAACCGCGCCATCGACTCCTTCTCCTCGGCGTTCATACCCGCGGTGGGCTCGTCAAGCAGAAGGATCAGGGGGTCGAGCGCCAGAGCGCGGCCCATTTCCACCAGGCGCTGGTTGCCGTACGCCAGGTTCCCGACCTCGGCGCTGCGCAGCGGCTCGAGGTTCATGAAGTCGATGATCTCTTCGACGGCGCGCCGGTGCTCGATCTCTGCACGGCGCTGGCGGCCCACGTAGAGGCCCCCGCTGAGCACGCCCCCCCGCATGTGGACATGACGCCCCAGCATGAGGTTCTCCAGCACGGTCATGTGCTTGAACAGCTCGATGTTCTGGAAGGTGCGCGCTACGCCGAGCGCGGCGATCCGGTGCGGAGCGAGGCGGTGCAGCGCGTGGCCGGCGCCGTCACGGCCCTTCAGGCCGATCGTCCCTTCCTGCGCCCGGTACAAACCCGAGACGCAGTTCAGCACGCTGGTCTTCCCCGCGCCATTGGGCCCGATCAGCGCGAGCAGCTCGCCACTGCACACCTCCATGCTGAACCCGGCGAGCGCGGTGACGCCGCCGAAGCGGAGCGAGAGGTCGCGGATTTCAAGGATTGGCATGGAGTCAAGGATAAGCCGGGAGCGCCGTGGGAACAGGGGCGCTGAGATCTCTCTGTGACCTCTTGACGGGTGTTCCCGGAATGGTAATACTGAATCGCACTTGTGGTAATATCGTCTGCAACGGAAGAGAAACCGTCATGGTGGGCATCTCACTGAAAATGCCGGAATCGCTAGCCGCCCGAATCGCGGCCGTCGCCGATCGCAGGGGCTTGAGCAAGTCGGCCCTGATTCGCGAGGCCGTCAAGAGGTTTCTGAGTGAGGATGAGGCGGAGCATCCAGGCTCGGCACTGTCGTTGGTGTCCGATCTCGTCGGGACCTGTGAAGGACCAGAGGATCTGTCCATTAACAAGAGGTACATGGACGGCTTCGGAGAGTGAGCCGCACGACCATTCTGGACACCGGTCCCCTGGTTGCTCTGCTGAATGCGCGCGATCCCCATCACGCCTGGGTACGCAGCCAGTGGGACATGATCGATGCCCCGCTGTATACCTGCGAAGCGGTGATCGGAGAAGCCTGTTTCCTGGCACGCCGTTTGGGTCGGGATGGCCAGAAGAGGGTGCTCGAATTCGTTCGGCGCGGGGCGCTTGATCTTTCGTTTCCTCTGGAGGACGAGATCGACGCCGTTGCCAGACTGGCCGAAAAGTATCGGGACGTTCCGATGTCCCTGGCAGACGCGTGCCTTGTCCGAATGTCCGAAATCCACCGAGAGGGCAGAATCCTGACCCTGGATCGCGACTTTACGATCTACCGGAAGAATCGCCGGCAACGGATCGCGCTTCTGTCCCCCTACGCCGGGCCCACCGGGTTGGGCGAATAGAGCAACCCGCCTCAGAACCTCCGCGACCCGTCGGTCATCTCGCCTCCGACCCACACGCCCTCGATCGACCGCACGTTGGCCACGTCCTCCATCGGGTTGGAACGCAGCAACACGAAGTCCGCCCGGCGTCCCGGCTCCAGCGTGCCGATGTCGTCCCGGTCGAGACAGTCGGCCGCCACACCGGTCGCCGAACGCAGGATCTGCGCGGGCGACAGCCCCGCCTCGGCCATGAGCGTCATTTCCATGTGCTCGAAGTAGCCCTGGAAGCGTCCAACCGGTCCCGAGTCGGTGCCGAAGGCGATCGGCACACCCGCCTCGGCAAGCAGCGCCAGGTTGGACAGTGCGATCTCGAGGGCCCGCCCGTAGGCCTCGGCGGCGCCGGAAGCCCTGATGCGTTCCTGCCGCGCCGGGTCGCTAACCGTCATGACCTGGGCGGAATCCACATCGGACATGAGGAACGGGTCGTCGAAGAAGTCGGGACGTCCTCCATAGGCGTAGGTCGACACCTCGCGGGTGAGCGTCGGCACGTAGCACACGCCGGTCTCGTGGAAGAGTCCGATCGTCTCGTCGTCGACAGGTTCGTCGCGGATGCTGTGCGCGACCATGCCGGTTCCGGCCCGCAGCAGGCCCTTCGCGTCCTCGTGGTAGAAGAGGTGCGACGCAACGCGGAGTCCGTGCTCGGCGGCGCGCGCGATCACTGCACCGTACGACTCGGGAGACATCTTCGTGGTCGTACCCAGGTTGTCGTCGACGCGGATCTTGATCCAGTCCGGACCCATGGCCGCGGCCGCGTCGACGCCGGCGGTCACCTCCTCGGGCGAGGCACCGGTCACGACGGGGCCGGCGACGAGGAGGCGGGCGTGGGGCGAGCCGGGCGGGTCAGCGCCCTCGGCCGCCCCCGTGCCCGCCCGCCAACTCGCATCCCTGATCGCGAAGACCGGCTCACGGTCGCCACCAAGACTGTTGACCGTCGTGACCCCGAAGCGAGCGTAGCGGGCCAGTTCGGAGGCGGCGTATTCGGCGTATTCGACCCCGCTTCCCGGGATCCACGTCCCCCCGACGTGGCCGTGCACGTTGATCAGCCCCGGGATGATGAACTGTCCCGTAGCGTCGATGGCGGGGACCCCGGCCGCATCGGCGGCAGCCGCAACGTCGGCGTCCCCGGCGAGCGGCTCGACCGACACGATCCTGCCCGCCGCGACCCGCAGCACCGCCGGCTCGCTGAGCTCCGCGCCGGTCCCGTCCCAGACACGGGCGCCGTAGACGATCAGGTCGGCGGCGGGATTGGCGGAGGGCGCGGGGGCGCAGGCCGGCGTGGCGGCTGACAGCACCGCCAGAGCAGCCGCGCGCGGCCATCGCCGTCGGGCGGTCACGTGGCACCTCCCGCAGGCGCACCGGACGACTCGCCCGCCGCTACGTACAGTTCTCCTCCGCCGCGCCGGAATTCCCGCGCTTTCTCACTCATGCCCTCCTCCATCGCCTGAGCCGTGTCCAGCCCGCGTTCGCGCGCGAACCGCCGCACGTCGTCACTGATCTTCATCGAACAGAACTTCGGCCCGCACATCGAGCAGAAGTGGGCGACCTTGGCGCCCTCGGCCGGGAGCGTCTCGTCGTGGAACTCGCGGGCGGTGACCGGATCCAGCGACAGGTTGAACTGGTCGCGCCAGCGGAACTCGAAGCGCGCCCTGGAGATCGCGTCGTCCCACTGCTGGGCGGTCGGATGTCCGCGCGCCAGGTCGGCGGCGTGCGCGGCGATCTTGTACGCGATCACGCCGTCCTTCACGTCGTCGCGGTTGGGAAGGCCCAGGTGCTCCTTCGGGGTCACGTAGCAGAGCATGGCGGTCCCGTACCACCCGATCATCGCCGCGCCGATCGCGCTTGTGATGTGGTCGTAGCCGGGCGCGATGTCGGTGGTGAGCGGCCCGAGCGTGTAGAACGGCGCCTCGTCGCACCACTCCAGCTGCTTCGTCATGTTCTCCCTGATCAGGTGCATGGGGATGTGCCCCGGCCCCTCGTTCATCACCTGCACGTCGTACTCCCACGCGATCCGGTTCAGCTCGCCCTGGGTGCGCAGCTCCGCGAACTGGGCCTCGTCGTTCGCATCCGCGATCGAACCCGGGCGCAGCCCGTCCCCGAGCGAGAACGAGACGTCGTATTCGCGCATGATCTCGCAGAGTTCTCTGAAATGAGTGTAGAGAAAGTTTTCCCGGTGATGCGCCATGCACCATTTGGCCAGGATCGAGCCGCCGCGGGAGACGATGCCCGTGATCCGGTCGACCGTCAGGGGCACGTAGCGCAGAAGTACGCCCGCGTGCACGGTGAAATAGTCCACCCCCTGCTCGCACTGCTCGATGATGGTTTCGCGGTAGACCTCCCAGGTCAGCTCCTCGGGCACGCCGCCGACCTTCTCCAGCGCCTGGTAGATGGGCACGGTGCCGATCGGCACGGGGGAGTTGCGGATAATCCATTCGCGCGTGGCGTGGATGTTCCTGCCCGTCGACAGGTCCATGACCGTGTCCGCGCCCCACAGGGTCGCCCAGCGCAGCTTCTCGACCTCCTCGTCGATCGAAGACGTCACCACCGAGTTCCCGATGTTGGCGTTGATCTTCACCTTGAAGCCGCGCCCGATGATCATGGGCTCGAGCTCGGGGTGGTTGATGTTGGCCGGAATGATCGCGCGGCCGCGAGCCACCTCGTCGCGGACGAAGCGCGGGTCGAGGCCCTCGCGGAGCGCGATGAACTCCATCTCCGGGGTGACCTCGCCGCGGCGCGCGTAGTGCATCTGCGTGACGGGGCCGTTGCCGCGCCGGGTGGTGCGCTGGAGGCCGGTGGGGAGTTCGAGGGGGTCGTCGCGCTTGCCGGGGGTGAGTGT
>CAZRQE010000125.1:0-23989 GCA_964602175.1 uncultured Gemmatimonadaceae bacterium
GGCATCATCGGCACCGTGGTCGGATGGGGCCTGACCTCGGACGGAGGACTGTCGTCGGCGGTCCTCAAGAAGCTCAAGGCCGAGATCATCTCCAACGACGAGTGCAGGACGCACCTCGACGACAACATCCAGGACGTGACGATCTGCGCCGGCAAGCAGGGCTCGAGCGAGTCGACCTGCAACGGAGACTCCGGCGGGCCACTGATGGTTCCGTTCCGCAGCCGGTGGATCCAGGTGGGCATCGTCAGCTTCGGGACGAACGTCTGCTACCAGCCCACTGCGTTCGCGCGCGTTTCGGCGCTGGTCGCCTGGGTGCTGGGAATCGTGCCCGCGGAGATGTCCGGGGCGGTCACGGTGGACTGGAGCGACGGGGCGAAGGAGGCGGTGGTCGACTTCGGGAATTTCCGGTGAACGTCGGGGCGAGTCCCCGCTTGCGCCGGCCCGCAGCCTGTGAACATCATGGAGAGTGACGGGTAGGAAGAAGGGTTCAAGAAGGAAGACTCGAAGTCAGAGACTATAGCAAGGTGGGACCATGAAGTTTTCAAACACAGAGAGGGCGGCCCGGCGGGCCAGGCTGGTGACCTTATTCGCGGGTGCGGTCGTGGTGCTCGGGGCGTGCGATGCCCTGACGCTCGATCGCGAGCCCGAGGTCGCGCATCTCGAAATCAGTAGCTCGGAGGTAACCGAGGTAACGCTCATCACGTCGCAGTGGTTCGTCGAGTTGGAGGATCCCGAGTGCCCGCAATGCGCCAGGCTGATTCATCTCGTGGCTGCGGACACGACCCACAACGTTTCGCTACCGTTCTCCCAATCCTATCCATTCACTTCGCGGCTTCAGTTCTTCGCCGAGACATATCCGACCGAACTGCGGCCCGCAACCCTTTCCATGACGGTGTACCTGGACGACGAAGAGTGGTACAACGACTCGCGAATGCTTGTCCTCGAGAACGCGGACGGGGAACGGGAGACGCTGAGGTTCGTGTACAAGTACAACGACGCCAGCGCGGGCGGAGGTTGACGACCAGGGCCGGGAAGCTCCTGCCGCACGTCGCCGGAAAAGGCTCGCCCGGCCTCGCGGTCGTGTTGCTGGGCTGTGGCGCGCTGGGTCAGCCAACGTACACCGAGACCGAGCCCGGTCTCCCGCTTCCAGGTCTGAGCGAATCCGAACAGTCGGCCTTCGCCAGGGGTGAGGCTCTCTTCAACCGGCCATTCACTCCGGAGAACGGGCTGGGACCCCTCTTCAACCAGGACCGGTGCGGCTCCTGCCACGACCTGCCCACCAGCGGCGGCCATGGCGCGGAACCGGTCATCAAGGCGACCCGGTTCGACCCCGTCGAGGGCTGCAGCACGCTCCCGGAGCACGGGGGCGACCTGCTGCAGACCGTCGTCATCGAGTCGGCCCGAGCCCTGGGCTTCGGCGCGGAAAGGACTCCGCCCGGTGCTACGGCCATCACCGAGATTCGAGCGCCGGCCGTGTATGGTCTGGGGCTGGTCGAACAGATCGCGGAAGCCGACATCATGCGCAGCGCCGACCCTGACGACGCCGACGGCGACGGCATCTCCGGCCGTCCGAACCTCGACACCGCCGGACGGGTCGGCCGCTTTGGCCGCCGCGCGCAACACCCCACCCTTGAAGCCTTCATCGAGGAGGCCATTCGCCTTGAGATGGGGATTACGACCCCGGCTCACCCGGAAGAGCTGGACCACAACGGCGTCCCCATGCCGGAGGGTATCGACCTGGTACCCGATCCCGAAGTCGATGCGGAGGAACTGGAACTCCTCGTCGCGTACATGCGCTTTCTGGCCCCGCCGCAACCCATCCTTCCCGAAGACCCCGCAACCCTGGCCGACATCGAGGAGGGTGAAGAGATCTTCGAGTTCATGGGTTGCGACGCCTGCCACACGCCCGCTTTTACGACCGCGGCCAGCGAATCCCCGGCACTCGACAGTAAGCGATTCCGCCTCTACTCCGACCTGCTGCTCCACGACATGGGACCCGAACTCGCCGACATCTGTTCACCAGGCATTCTCCCATCGGAATGGAAGACCGCTCGTCTCGTCGGGCTGGGTCACCGCTCGGAGTTCCTTCACAACGGCCGCGCGCAACGTCTTTCGGACGCGATCCTGCTCCACGGCGGCGAAGCGGCGGCCTCGCGGGATGTCTTCCGGCGCCTGACCGATCAGGCGCGCACCCAGGTCCTGGCCTTCCTGCGGTCGCTGTAGCCGACGCGACACCTCCGGCTCAGCCCGGGCCGCACTCCCCCCACTTCGACGGTCTGCCTTCGCCCGGCCGTTCGGGGTCGTCGAGTGCGTCGAAGACCTCGCGCATCAATCCCTTTCGGTGCAGATCCACCAGACGCTGGCCCTCCATGAAGAGTTCGGCGAAACGCTCCTGCAAAAGGATTTCCTCCATGGTGTCGGAGTCGGGGGGCGTGTCCAGCTCCGTTAGACCCACTGTCAGGCGCAGCCGATTCAGAACCGTCATTGCGGCCTCGTGGTCACCGGCCCGCGCCCTGGATTCGGCGACGATCAACTGCATGAGATCCGAGTGCAGAATGGGAATGTCGTCGTTGAGGCCGGAGTATTTCCACTGGCTGCGATACGGTGTCTCGCCGTCTTCTCCCGGTTCCCCGGTGAAGAAGACCGGAATGCGGGGGTCCGGTTCACCGCTCCAGGGATCCTGCATGAGACCCGGCCCACTGCTCCGCTCGATCAGCGGCCACCATTTGTACATCAGGCCCGCGTACTTTTGGTGGGCGATGCTCGTTTGCTCCACTACTGAATTGGCGTTGGTGTCATCGAAGCCGGCCTCGTAGGAAAACCCCTCCGGTATCGCCGCCGCATCCGCTTCCGCCCCCGACCAGTCGTCCAGCAACATCCGTGCCTGTGCTCTGCCCGCCTGCGCCGCGATGGCATAGTCGGTGCTGCCCGCCCGGCGGGCGGTAGCCAGGGCGTCGGCGAACCCCGCCTCCGCCTGCGCCAACATTTCCGTGTCCGAAACCACTTCACTGCCGGGCATGGAAGACCACCTGCAGAACGTCATCCCGATGTACAGATCGGCCAGAGCCTCTGCAAAGCGCACCTGAGCGGTCAGCGGACTGCTTTCGGTGGCGGTCTCGCCCAGTACCCGCTTGAAGCGGGCTTCAGCGTCTCCCGCAAACCAGAGGGCCCTGATCAAGGCGTTGGCGATCCCCGACATGCCGTGAGCCGCAGCATCGTCTTGCCCCAGGTCGATCTCCCGAATCCCCTCAAGGGTTCCCGTGCTCTGGTAGACATCCGCGAGGAGGGCCTGTCGGATCACCCAGTCGTCGACCACATCGTGGACCGCACCCTCCACTCCGTTCGCTACCAGCGGCAGATTCCCGTCCAGCTCGTCCGCCGTGATGGTGTTCGGATCGGATACATCCAGCAGGCCGTCACAACCGCATAGAAGTGACGCGGCCAAGGCCGCGATCGCGACGCGGTGGCCCGCGAACATGCTACCGCTGGACATCCAAATGTCCCCCCCTGTTCCGACCCCGATACAGGATGGGCGCGACCCCCGCCTACGGGAGCCGCGCCCATCCACCCCGGGAATCCCCGAAGTTCAGTGCATCCAGGTCGTGATCACGCCGTCGGCAAGCACCTCTTTGTCAGGTCGTCGTCGATGCCCGGATTGTAGAGGGCCTCGGTAGAGGTCATCGGCCACTGCGTCGGCCGGCCCACGCCCAGGCGATCGGGGTCGTTGAGCGCTTCGAAGACCTGGCGCATGATGCCTGCGCGGCGCAGGTCGATCAAACGCTGACCTTCCATGAAGTGCTCGGCGAAACGCTCCCAAAGGACGATTTCGCCCATCATCTCGGGAGTGGTCGGCACTTCATGCCCAGGCAGACCCACTGCCGCACGCAACTCGTTCAGGATACCCGTCGCACCCGCGAAATCACCGTTCCGCGCCATCGCCTCGGCGATGATCAGCCGCATGCCATCCGAATGCAGCATGGGAATGTCGTCCGTGTCCTGGACGTACTTCCACTGGCTGTGATGCGGGGTCTCGTTGTCCGTCGCGATCTCACCGTCGAAGTAGACGGGAATACGCTTGTCGGGCATGTTGCTCAGCGGATCCCTCATGAAGCCGGGATCGTCGCTCTTGTCGATCAGCGGCCACCACTTGTACATAAGGCCGGCGGCCTCGTTGTTGTTCTTGGTGGTGAGCTGAACGACCGAGTTGGTGCTCTGCACGTTGAAGACGGCGTAGTACACAAACCCGGCCGGAATCGCCGAAGCGTCCGCGACCGCCCCGGACCAGTCACCCTGCAACATGCGGGTCTGAGCCCTGGCAGCCTGCGCAGCCATCGCGTATTCCGGTCGGCCAGCCGTCTGCGCCGTGGTCATGGCGGCACCGAGTTTCTGTTCGGCCTGCGCCAACATCTGCATGTCGGTCATCAGGGCACCGGTCGGCTCGCCCACGGACTCGCAGGCGGTCATGCCGAGCAGCATGTCCGCGAGACCGCCGCCCAGTCTGACCTGCGCGGTCAACGGGCTGTTCGCCGCCTCGGCGTCGCCCAGGACGCGCTTGAAGCGCTCCTCGGCGTCCACCGCGAACCACTGCGCCCTCAGCCACGAATTCTGCTCTCCAGCCGTGGCGTTGTTGTTGTAGTTGGTACGGCCATGGTCCGGATCGTCGTAGCCGGCCCAGGTTCCCGTGTGCTGGTAGACGTCGGCCAGGAGTGCCTGGTCGGTAACCCAGCTGTCGAAGACCTCATGGATCGCCCCTTCCACGCCGTTCGCAACGGCGGGAAGCGCCTCGTCGAGGTCGGACGCGGTGTAGCGTCCCGGGTCCTGGACCGTCAGGAGCTCGTCACACGCCCCCAGCGCCAGAACCGCGGCGGCAACCGCGATCCCACCCTTCAGTTTTGACAGGTTCATTGTCGGCCTCCCCTAGAATCGGGTCCTGAAGGAGACCAGGAACCTCCTCGGCTGTGGCACCGCGAGGAAGGGCGATGTGCTGAAGTCGTCTCCACCCCGATACTGCTGGTTCGGATCGGGGCAGTGGCAATCATCCCACCAGTGGAGGTTGTAGCCCGACAGGGTGATGGATGAACGGCCCAGGCCGATGGCACTCATCAGATCCGCGGGCAGGGCATAGTTGACCGACACTTCCTGCAACCGGATGTTGTCGCGCTTGTCGATCGGGTACACGAGCCTCATGCGATCCAGGATAGAATCGCTGGCAGGCGTCGCGGAGCCATCGGAGTTCAGCAGCTCGAGGTACTCGTCGTAAGCCAACTGGCGGACGCCGTACCCACGGTCGGAGTTGCGCATGATCGCGCCCCACTCGCCCCGGAGCTGAACAGCGACGCGCAGGGACTGACCGATAGCGAAATCGTTGCTGAACGATGCCAGCGTGCTCGGCTGCAGGTTGCCCACATACGTGTTGTAGGCCGACCGCGAATGTCTGCGTGTCGCGGGGTCCCACCCCGTGATGACTCGGCTCAACTGGTCGAAAATGGGCTGGCCGACCCAATAGGTGCCCAGCCGCATGTACTGGTCCCAGCGAAGCAGCGAGCCGTCGTCCCCGTAAACCGGCAGAGAATCCGGGAACGCCGCCTCGCCCAGGTCCAGGATCTCGTTGTGGATCCATTCGAAGTTGACGCCGGTGGACCAGCGGAAGCTGCTCCGGTCCATGAGGGTGGTGTTCATCGCCACCTCGATCCCCTTGTTGAGGATCGATCCGGCGTTCTGACGCTTGCTGGAGGAGAAGCCCTCACTAGGCGGCAGCGGGATGCCCAGTAGGGCATTCTGCGTCTCGGCGTGCCAGTAGGTCGCGTCCACGCCGATCCGGTCGTTCCACAGGCCCAACTCGAGACCGGCCTCGTACTCGATCTTGACCTCGGGCTCGATGATGTCGTTCCCGGGGTTGTTGGGCGAGACACCGGCCAGGTCGGCCAGAACCGTGTTGGGCACATAGGTCTGGAACTGGTCGAAGGCCCCTGGCGCCTTGCCGGCCATTCCGACCGCGGCGCGCACCTTGGCGCTGCTGATCAGGCCGGGAAGCATGCCTTCACTCAGGTTGTACGCCACGTCGGCCTTCGGATAAATCTGGAAGCCATAGTTCTCGCCGAAGGCGCTGTTTCCGTCCGCGCGCACGGCCGCGGTGATGAACAGGTTGTCGAAGTCGAAGCGATTCTGCACGAACACCCCGAGGTTGACGTCCTCCTCGAACGCCTCGGCGCCCAGGGTCAGCGCCGCGCCGCTCACCGTCGTCACGCCCTCGCCGGCGAAGCCCCTTCCGGTCGCCATCGAGAAGGATCCGATGTCCCAGTACCCCTGGGAGCCGAAGGCGAGGGTGCCGGCCAGGCCACCCGCCCAGGACGGCAGGGTGTAGTTCAGGTTGCCGACGTACTCGGCCGTGAACTGCCGCGCGTTGCGGTATCCGATGTTCCGCTCGCCCTGCCTGCCGATGTAGGTGTAGTTGCGGCCGAAGGGCATGTAGCGGGTCTTCTGGTCGTTCACCGCGTCCAGACCGATGGTGGCCCTGTGGGTGAAGTCCGGACTCGGGTTGTAGTTCAGCGTGACCCCGCCTGTCCACCTGTCCGTATCCGAATAGGTGTCGATGGCCTGGGCGTCCGCCACGTTCACGTCGAGGCCGCCGCCGTAGGGCTCTTCGGCCGTGGCGTTCAACGGGTTGGTGAGAAGGGCGTTGGTATAGATCCCGAGCCAGTTGTTGCCGGACTGCAGCGAATAGATCCGGTTCCTGACGTACCCGGAGTTCACGGCAATCGTGAGGTTCTCGCCGGCCGTCCAGTTCAGGTTGACCCGCAGGTTGGCCCGCTTCTGGTCGTTGGGCTTGATGGAGCCCTCTTCGAAGGAGAAGCCGCCGGAGACGAAGTAGGTGACCGCTTCGCCGCCGCCATCAACCGTCAGGTCGTAGGAGTTGATCAACCCGTTCTCGATGAGGGTCTCGTTGGGATCCCAGGCGACGGTTCCGTCGGGTCCCCGGAAATTGTCCCGCAACGAGGTGGGGAAGTTCTCCCGGTGCCTGTTGAAGCCGGCGTTGACCGTCAGCGCGAAGTTGGCCGGGCTGTTGCTGCGGCCGCGCTTGGTGAAGATCTGAATCACGCCGCCCGACGCTTCCGAGCCGTAGAGCGTAGAAGCCGCCGGTCCCTTGAGGACCTCGACGCGATCGATCTCGTCGGGGCTCAGATCGGAAAGCCGATCCTCGCCCGCACCGCCGCTGAAGGCGCAACAGGTCGTGCCGAACCACGTGCCGGCCGCCCCGCTGCCCCACTCCTGCTGCCGGGCGTCGACGCGAATACCATCGATATAGATGACGGGCCGTTGGCTGAGGCTGAACGAGTCGGTGCCCCGGATCCTGAGCTCACGGCCGGCACCCACGCCGCCGACCGTTCCGATGGAACGCACGCCGGGGATGCGGCCTTCAAGAGTCTGGCTGAAATCGGCCAGCGGCGTCACCTCGGCGACGTCCGACACGTTTAGCGAAGCCGCCGACGTGCCCAGCTTGCGCCGCTCCACGGCGCCCGCGGTTCCGGTGACGATCAGCTCGTCCATCGCTACGGCCGATACCCCGAGCGCGAAGTCCGCGGTGGCGGCTCCGCCGGGTGGCACGACCACCTCCTGGGTTTCCGTGCCGTAGCCGACGTACACCACCTGCACGGTATGCGTGCCGGCGGGTACGTTGTTGATCAGGAAACGCCCGCTGACGTTGCTCAGCACACCGAGCGACGTATCCATGATCGTGACCTGGGCGCCGTTGATCGGCTGCCCCGTGGTCGCCGCGGTGACCTGACCGGTGACGGAACCATCCTGCGCGGCCACCTGCGCCGGCAGAAGGAACCCCATCGCGGCCACCACGGCCAGGAGGGAGAGTGGTCTCGCTCCCTGGGTTGGGTGGTAACGGAAGTTCATGTCGCCTCTCCTTTTGGAGGTGGGGGACTTTGTCGACGCATCGGCGGCCCCGTGCCGCGACACGTCGAGTTGCCCCGGACGCCTCCCACGAGAGCATCCGGGTGCACCTGCCATAGTAGGGGGAATGGGTGCGAAGCCGCAAGTAACACGTACGGGCGCGCGCGTCGCCCTGCGTCGCGCCCGCGGTGCCGCACGGCCTCAGAACGCCTCTCCCAGGCCCTGCTCGACGCGCTCGGCGAGGGTCGTCACCGCCCGGGCGAGGACCCGGGTACGCTCGCTGCGTATGTAGTAGGGGTCCCGCTCGGCGCTGGCGTCGCGGAACAGCTCCATGAAGCCCAGGGTGGATCCCTCCGCGTCGATGTAGTCCACCCGCAGCAGGGGTATCGGACTCCCGAGCGAGGACGGATCCACGCCGTATCCGGCGATGGCCAGCTGCCCTATCCGTTCCATCAGGTTGGCAAAGCCCGCGTCGGGTTCGGCACTCTCCGGCCCTGTCCAGTCACCGGCCTCACCGCGGGCCATCGTCCGCGGTTGGCCACCCGTGCCCGCCGCGACCCGTACCGTCGCCACCTCCGCGTCCTGGAAGTGATGCAGCCAGCGCTCGCGGATGGCTCCCTCGCCGATCCGCAGCGGGTTGACGAGGTCCCGGGGGATCACGTAGCCGACCCCGGTGGCGGGTTCGACCGCATACCGGTCGCCGCCGCCGAAGATCGAGTCGCCCACGACAAGCTCCCGCAACTCGTCGCCAAAACGCACGGCTATGCGCTCCTCCGCGTCCGCCAGCCCATACCGCGCCATGCGCTCCGGCGAGAGTTCGCCCAGGTCGCGGATGACCCTCAGGCTTGCGAGGCGTCCGACGAGCGTATGCCCCGGGGCGCCCACCGGATACTCCAGCGCGTCCGGATGCCGCTCGCCCGACTCAACCGCCCAGAGAAAGTCGCCGTCAGCGTCCGTTCTCCGCTCGATCAAAAGATCCGCCACGGGCGACTGATAGTGCACGGACGCGACATCCGTGGTGTCACGGTCCCATGCCAGTATCAGGCCCCGGTCGGCCTCGCTCACCGTCTCGCGGTTCCAGGTCAGGAACGCCGCGACCGCCGCAACGACGAAGAGGCCGGCGTGGATCCTCAATTCCCTCATTTCCGGGGCTCTCCCTTCATGCCTGGGCCTCTCTCTTCCCGCGGCGCCCGTAGAGCGCGGTCAAGCCAAGGCCCAGCACCAGCGCCGGCGCCGCGAAGATGATCGCGTAGAACCAGACGACGTTCTCGGCGCGGGTATGGAGGATGGGCACGTCCTCCTCGGACACGACCTCGCCCGAAAACAGCTCCTCGCGCCCCAGCCAGCGGACGCCGTCCGCAACCAGGAAGGCGTTCAGCTGCAAAGCCACCAGCACGTCGTCCGAGAAGATCTCCGCGTCGCCGTAAACCAGGGCGCGCATGTCGGAAGCTTCCCCGGCCACCCGCTCGATGGCCGCCGCCACGCCGAAGCTCTCCTTCACCTCCGTCTCCTCGTCGAAGCGGAAGTTGCCGTTCCTGTCCTGGTAGCTGGCCGGATCCGTACTGATGATCAGGCTCGTGCGCAGCCCCTCCACGTCCTCGGCCACGCTGATGCGGCCAGGTCCGAACAGCGCGATCCCCTGGGTCACGCCCTGGCGGCTGGCGCTGGTCACCGACGCGTGGGCCGAAAACCGGTTCGTGATGATGTTGCGCCGTTCGCTGACCGCGCCCGTGAGTCGCAGGTGGCGGTCGTCGTTGAGCGTCATCGCGGGATCGTGGTCGACGCCCAGCTGGTCGCGGAAATCGTCCAGCCGGAAGTCGGAGTCCGGCTCCAGCGCGACCAGCAGCGACCCGCCCCGGTCCAGGTACTCGCGGATGGCGTTCCGTTCAGCTTCCAGAAACGCGCGCTGCGGTCCTATGATCATGACCATCGCGGCATCGTCGGGGACGCGGTCGCCCAGCCCCCTCCGCACGCCTATGTCCCGGACCTCGTAGTTGAGAAACTCCAGCAGCTCCCTCAGCGCCCTGAGCGGCGGACCCTCGTCGAATCGCGAATCCTGCCCGGGGCGCCATTCGGTGATGTCCGGCTGCTCCGGTTCTTCCTCGCTCGCGAGCGGGTCGTTCAGCTCCCCGTGGCCCGTCGTCAGGTACGCGAAACGCCGCTCGCGCGTTAGCTGCAGGAGCACCTGTTGCACATGGCTGTCCAGGATCCGCAGCCGTCCGCGCGCCTCGCTCAGCAGCAGCTGGAACGAGATCCTCTCGGACCGCCCGTTCACCCGCAGTACGACCACGCCGTCGCCGCGCACCTCGTAGGCGGCCGCCGCCTCGGGGTCCGCGTAGCGGTCGTATTCCTCCACAACGACGTTGCCGGTCGCGCGCGCCAGTTCGCGCAGGTAGTTGAGCACCTCGTCCTTGACCGCGTTCACTTCGGGGAAGAAGACCGCGGCTTCCAGCGTCCCGTCCATGTTCCGGACGATCTCCTGGACGGATTCTCCCGGGCTCGAGGTCTTGAAGTAGGAGAAGTCGGCGGTCCGGTTGAGGGCCGACGCGACGTACCCGATCAGCACGAGCGCCGCGCCCCCGAGTGCGAGGCTCAGGGCGTTCCCCGCGGTTTCCCTCACGCGCCTGGCGTCCACCCGAAGCGCGCCCGCGGAGCCCCCCCTGGCCAGCGCCCATTCCGCCGCCAGCACGGGCAGCAGCGAGCACGCCAGCACGATCGGCGACGCCAGCTGGAAGAACCTCTTGAAGCGCAGTTGCTCGCGGATGCCCTCGAAGTCCAGTCCCAGGAACTCCAGGCCGTCGTCGGAGCCGGGCACGAAGCCCAGCATCGCGATCACGCAGCCGACGGCCCCGAACGCGAAGACGGCGTCGATGGTCCGCCGGTCCCCCTCGGCACCCCGCCACGCCCTGAAGCGGAGCACGGCGAGCAGCACGACCGCCAGACCGCCCGCCACGATCAGCGGCAGCCGCAGCCAGGCGACCGTGTCGAAGACCCGGGCGCCCGCAAAGACGGCGGCCAGCCCCGCGAGCTGGAGCCAGGTGAGCGACGACCGCTTCATCGAAGCCTCATTCCCATCGCTTCGCCTCCATCACCTTCGTGGCCGCGTACAGGAAGAAGTACGTGAGCGCCACGTAGTAGACGACGTCGCGCAGGTGGAAGAGCCCTTGCTGGAAGCCCGCCCAATGGCGGCCGTGGATCGCCAGCGCCGCGAAGACCCGCGACAGTGGCGGGCCGACGATCTGGGAAAGCGGCCATAGCAGGAAGAGCGTGACGGTGATCACCGACGCCGAAGCCGCCGCGACCAGCTGGTGCCGCGTCAGGGCGGTGGCGAACAGGCCGATCGAGAGCACCGCCGCGCCGAGGAATGTGAGACCCAGGTAGCCGACCACGATGTGGCCGAAGGCGATCTTGCCGTTCACGAGGATCATGAGCGGCATGTACAGCGTCGCCACCGTGATGGCGGACAGGAACGCCAGCGCCGAGAGGAACTTGCCCAGCACGATCTCCCAGTCCCGCACGGGAGACGTGTTCAGCAGGAGCTGCGTGCCGGCGGCCCGCTCCTCGGCGATGAGGCGGACCGAGAGGGCCACCGCCGCGACCGCGGTCACACCGCTGGCGTTGAAGAAGAACCTCAACAGGACCTCGCCCGAGAGGATTTCACCGGCTCGGGGACCGAGCGCCTGGGCGTAGAAGAGGATGCCGTCGAGGAGCAGCACGACCGCCGCCACGATGTACCCCATCGGCGAGCGCACGTACGCGCCGAACTCGCGCCGGAAAATGATGCCGGTGGCGCCCATGCTCACGCCTCCGCCCGGCCCACGAGCTCCACGAAGACGCGCTCCAGTTCGCGTTCGGCCCGGGTGAGCCCGATCACGTCATGACCCGCCTCGACCAGGGCCCGGCACACGGGCGCGCGCACATCGGTCTCGCCGTATACGCGGATGGTGAGGGCGCCGGTGGCGGCGAGGGTGCGCGCTGGCCGATCCGGGATGTTCACGCCGGTTACGCCCGGCACCGAGCGGATCACGCGGTCGAGGGCCGTGATGGCGGCCTGTGAGGCCGCGTCGGTGTCGCGTCGCGCCTCCGCGTCGCCTCCCGCGGCCGCGGTGGCGCCCGTACTCTCGCCGGGGCCCGGGCCGCCAGCCGTCCCCCCGGCCGGCCGCACCGTCACGACCATGCCGCGGGACCGGAGCAGCGTGTCCCCCAGCTCGGCCTCGGTCCCCGACGCCACGATCTCGCCGTCGTTGAGAATCAGGAGGCGGTCGCACGTCTGGCTGATCTCGGGGAGGATGTGGCTGGAAATGAGGATCGTGTGGGAGTCCTTGAGGGCGCGGATCATGCCCCGCATCTCCATGATCTGCACCGGGTCGAGATCGTGCGTGGGCTCGTCCAGGATGAGAAGGTCGGGGTCGTGGATGATCGCCTGGGCCACGCCGACCCGCTGGCGGTACCCCTGCGAGAGGTTCCGGGTGGGCATGTCGTGCACTTCGGCGATGCGGGCGTACTCCTCGACCTCCGGGATGCGCCGGGCGACGGCCTCGGGCGTCAGGCCGCGAATCCGGCCCGCGAAGTTGAGGTAGTCGCCCACGGTCATGTCGCCGTACACGGGAGGAAGCTCGGGAAGGTATCCGACTCGCTTCCGCACCTCGTGGGGGTCGTCGAGGATGTCCAGGCCGTCGATCGTGACCGTCCCGGAGGAAGGCCGGAGCCCGCAGGCGAGAATCTTGAGCAGCGTGGTCTTGCCGACGCCGTTGAGCCCGAGGAAGCCGACGGTGTCGCCCCGCTCGATCTCGAACGAAACGGGGCCCAGCGCCCGCTTCTTGCCGTAGTATTTGGTGACGTTGCTCAGGTGGACCATCGGGCTCCGTCGGGTAGCCAGAAACATTTGGCGCGACCGCGTGCCGCACAAAAAACTAGAACCCCGTCCGACGCGGTCAAGGCTTGGGGGGGCGCGGGAAGGAGGTCGAGGGGCCGTGGCCGGAAGGCCGCGCCGCGCGCCAAGTCCAGTCGCGGGTCGCCCAACCGTTACGGATGGTCGGTGCGTTCGAAGCGCAGGTTGCGCACCCTGCCTGCCGCGAGCACGAAGGCAACGGCCCGTCCTTCGTCATGTTCGAAGGCGAACTCGATGCCGCCGGAGCCGAAGACGCCTTCGCGGCGGGCCGTGAGCGTTTCCGTGTCCCCGCGCGGGTGATGGAGCAGGAGGCTGGTGCCATCGGCCTCGAGGCGCCAGGTGGCGTCCAGTTCCGGTGAGTGGTACATCCCGGCGAGCGCCCGGACCGCGGCTTCGGATACGGCGAAGGCTGGCTCGTCGGCGGTGCCCGGCGTACCCGCGGGAGACGTTGGCGCGACGCGCTCTTCCGGCGGTTCCGTGAACGCGTCGGCCAGGACGATGTCTTCGACGGCAGTGCTGAGCGCCCCCGGGTTCGCCGTGCCGACGTTGCACAGCGTGATGACCGTGGTGCGCTGTTCCGGGTACCTGGCGATCATCGTGCGGAAGGCCATGAAGCCGCCGCCGTGCGAGACGCGCGCGAGGCCTCGCCGCTCGCCGACGCTGAGGCCGCGTGCGTACGCGATCGTGTCGCCGCCGGTCAGAACGCCGCGGCGGTACATGCGCTCGGCGAACCCCGGTACGCCCAGCACGTCTTCGTAGAAGGCGCGGTCCCACTTCGCCAGATCCGCCACCGACGAGTACAGCCCGCCGTCCCCCACCTTGTCGAAGTCGATCAGGTAGCTGGTGCGCCAGCCTGCGCCTGTACGCCCGCTCCCATCCGTGTCGGCGCGCCAGCCGCCGGCCGCGGGCGGGTCGTAGCTGAAGACGCGGCCGGGCACGACCTGGAGGCGGTCGTCGTGGAAGTGCGTATTGGACATGCCGAGCGGGCGGAAGATCTTCTCGTCCGCGTACTCCCGCAGCGACCGCCCAGTGGCGCGCTTCACGATCTCGGCGAGGAGCACGTAGCCCGAGTTGCTGTACAGGTGGTCGATCCCCGGCACGAAGTTGAGTTCCCGCTGGCGCGTGATCAGCCCCAGCATGTCCTCGTCGCTCAGGATGTTCTCGTACGGGGTGCCCGCGAGCCTCATCAGGGTGAGGTAGTCGCGCACGCCGCTGGTGTGATGGACAAGATGGCGGATCGTGACGGCGCCCTGCGCATACGTGGGGAACTCGGCGATGTGGGCGCTGACCGGATCGTCCAGCGACAGATGGCCCTCGTGATCGGCGATGACGATGGCGGCGGCCGCGAACTGCTTGGACACCGACGCCAGGTAGAAGACCGACTCCCCGGTGAGCGGGATCCGGTGGTCCATCTGTCCGATTCCGTATCCGCGCGCGAAGACGAGGCGCCCGGCCTCGGCCACGCCAACTGCGCAGCCCGGGCCGCTGGTGCGGTCGTATTCCGTGAAGACCCCGTCGATGGCCTGACTCGCTGCTGTGGCCAATTGAAGGGCCGAGGCGGGCTGCGGCGGCAGCAAAAGTAAACTAAAGATTACATAGTGTAAACTAAACATTACATTTCTGCGCATTTCAATCCTCACAGCGAGTTCAGGAAACGGACGATGGCTCGGCGCGCGTCGTCCGGCAGCGACAGAAACGCGTCGCGGGCCGTCGCCGCTTCGCCTCCGTGTGCCGAGACGGCGGACGCTATGTCCGCTGCCCTGCCGTCGTGCAGGTAGCGGGTGCGGTGACGCAATCCCCAGAGCGGGGCCGTGCGCAGTTCGGCGGGCGAGGCGTCCGCGCCGCAGACGTCCGCCAGCTCCGGGCCCAGATCGTGCAGGAGCAGGTCCGACCAGGGCCGGATGGTCCGGTTGGCGAGCGCCGGCGGCGCGGAAGAACCCGTGCGCATCTCCTCCCGGTGGCACGAGGTGCAGCCGATCTGCCGGAAGAGCGCGGCGCCGCGTGACACCGTGTCCCGGGCGGCGGGGGACAGGTCGGCTTCGGGGGCGGGCGGCGCCAGGAACCGGACGTAATCGGTGAGCTGGCTCATGGTGGGGGCGTCGATCTCGGGGTCGGGCATGGGATCGGACGCGGCCGGTACGGGGACGCCGTTGCGTGCCTCTTCGGCGGGGTGGAGGGCGGTGGTGAAGCCCAGTTCGAAGCGCAGGGCCGTGTCGACGAAGTCTTCCAGCGTGGAGGCGTCGCCCTTGCGCCCGAATCGTGCCGTGCGGCCGTCGGGAAGGCGCGGCAGTCGCCCCGAGATGCCGTCGCCGTCCCGGTCGTCCGGGTCGGCGCGCTCCGCGAGGACCGCGTCGGGCACCGCCTCGACGAGGCCGAGGCCGAACAGCGGCGGCGCGGTCATGAGCGCGGTGTCGGTGGCCGTGCCGGGGACGACCTCGGGGCCCATCCCGTGCGCGATGAGGAGGTCGGTCGCGCGGCGCTGGATGTTGTCGCCACCTTCGGCCCGGAGCAGGTCGCAGCGACCGTCCGCGAAGCGCGTCGCCTTCAGGACGCGGAACCGCTGGGTGCCGCCGCCCCCTACGGCGGGCTGGTCGTGACAGTCGCTGCACCGTTCGGCGTTGTACAGGGGGCCGAGTCCCTCGTCGGCGGTGGCGAGACGCTCGAAGAGCGCGCGGCCCACGAGAAAGCGTCCCCGTTCGCCGGTGCTCAGCCCCACGACCGGTTCACCGAGTGCGGGTGGCGGTTCAGCCGGGTCGTTCCCGCACGCCCACAGCGCGACGCAGCAAATCGTCGCCGCTACGGGCGCGCCCCGGCCGTTCACGGATCCGTGCCGGTCGCGCCGCCCGCTTCCGTGAGCATTCCGCGCGCCAGCACGATCGCGGCCAGGACGCCACGTGCACGTACGCGGGATTCGGTTCGGCCCAGCAGCCATGCTTCCAGAAGCGGCGGGAGCGACCGTGCCTCCTCGCGCCGGGAGACCAGCGACTCCATGTGCCTGGCCAGCGCGTCTCGCGACGGGGCGTCGGCCCCGTCCAGTGCCAGGGCGTTGGTCCAGTATTCGACATCGTCCGCGTGGAGCCGCGCGTAGTCCTGGGCAGCGGCCGGATCCGGCGCAAGCCCCCGCGCGGCCGCGTCGGCCAGTCGCAATTCGCGCGTACCCAGATCCCGCACGAATCGCGTGCGCGCCTCCATGTCGGCTTCGGCCAGTTCGGAGAGTGATTCCGGCGGCAGGAAGAACATGTAGCGAGCGACCGTGCCCGCCGTGAGCGACCCCGCCGCGTCTACCGCTTCCCCAGCGGCCGCTTGCTCCCCTTCGTCCGGCCCTGCGCCCCAGGTCGCCAGCGGCTGCTGCGACTCCAGCCACTCCGAGGGGTCGGTCACCATGGCCCCCACCACGGTCGGGGCGCCCGGCGTCACGGCAAAGCCGCGCGCGGTCCGATCGCTCTCGGCGGCCGACATGTCCGCCTCGATCAGGCGCCGCTGGTACAGGCGGCTTGCGTACAGCGACCCCACCTCCTCGAACCGGGGACGGTAGAGAATATGGTAGCCGTCGGCGCTCTGGGTCACCCCCGACACCTGCCCGGGCTCCAGCCGGAACGCGGTCCGGTCGAGCGTGGCGGGCAGTTCCCCCGGACCGAACAGGCCCAGGAGCCCGCCAGCCTGGCGCGACGCCGCGTCCTCGCTCTCGGCCACGAGCTGGTCCCAGGAGCCACCCTCGACCAGGGTGGAAAGCAAACGCTCGGCGGTACGTTGCTGGAGCAGTCGCTCGCTGGACGAAGTCTCCGGGCCCACACGCCTCAGGACGTGTGCGATCAGCCGGAGCGATCCCTCGCGGAAGGTGCGCTCCACCGTTGCGTCATCCGGAAGGACGGCGCCGCCGAGCCGCTGTTCGCGGTCACGCGCGAGCATCGCCTCCCGCTGCTCGAGCCAGATCGACTCCGCAAACGCCTCGGAGCCCGACAGGGAGTCCCCCGCCGCCGACCGAAGCGACAGGGCCGCGCCCGCCATCCAGTGGTCGGCCAGTTCGTGGGCCGCGGCCGAGTCGAGCGGAAAAGGCTGAGCCAGCACGATGAGTTCCGCCAGGCGCTCTTCGCTCAGGGTCCAGTCATCCACGCGCGCGGCGAGACCTCTGTCGGCGAGGTTGGTGCAACCGGTCACCATTACCAAAGCCAGGCCCGCGGCCAGCCACGCGGAACATCGCACAATGCGCCCTGGCACCGGTCGGCCGTTCCGTCGCGCAGCCCCGCGCCGCCCTTCCAATCCAGCGGGGATTCCTGCCACGGGTGCTACCGAACGATGACTGTAATGGTGTCGGCTACGGGGGGATCGAGGGGGATGTGCACGCCGTCCGCAACCACCGCGATGACCCGGTGTTCGCCCGGCGTCATGTCCTCGATCGTGAACTCGGTCTGGGCCAGTCCCATGTGGTAGTGGACACCGGGGTCGTTCGGGATCGGCAGCGCCCAATCCACATCACCGTCGACGATCAGGTGATGGTGGCCCGTACCGGCATCCATGACGCCGGCCGCCACGATCTCCAGCCCCTCCGTCTCCATGACGAAGACCACCGGCCCGGCGTCCACCTCGGCCCCGTCGGCAGGCTCGGTGATCATCACCCGGGCAGGCACCGCAGCTTCATCGGCCATCCCGGCGTCGGCTTCCTGACTGTCTCCCGTCCCCCCGCCGCAACCCAACACCATCACCGCGATTCCCAATCCGACCGTGACACGCATGGCTCGCTTGCTCCTCGTCACCCGAAGGCTCGTGGTTGGCTGGCGCGATTCTCCCGGAACGCGAGACGCGCTGAACCTCACAAGGTGGGGATACGGGCCTGTCCGCGCCAGACTGTTCGGTGGCTATGGCGGGCTTGCTACCTCGCCCGTCGGCTTTCCCCCCGCCGGAGCCAGATGAGGACGACGCCACAGGATGAACCCCAGTATTCCGCCGGCCTGCCGGCCACACCGCGATACAACTCGACTCCGGCAACCACCGATGGATCGACCATGTCGTTGACGGACATGCCCCCAAGACCGATCATCCTGATGCCGTCGATATAAATCGTCGGGGAACATGTATCGCCGAAGTTTCGGAGTCGGAGGAGCCTTTGACCGGGGCCCCTGGGGTTGTAAAGGATCCTCACCCCCGGAAACCGGTTCAGCGCGTCCGTCAGTTCGATCGGGTTCCTGGCCTCCAGGTCCTCCCGATCCACGAAGTAGCCCCATCCGTCCTCTTCCCGCTGATAGAACCCCCGCTCCTCCAACGTTGCGTCTCGTCTGTCCACGGTGATCTCGATGGGGTCCAGCGCGATGGCGTTGACGTCGAGAGCCACCCGCACCGTGGTGACGCGGCCCATCTGAATGTCGATCGATTCCGTACGCTCGACGTATCCGAGATGGGAAAACCGGATCTCTTGCCGTCCCGCGACCAGTTCGCCCACCCTGAAGCGTCCGTTGGCACCGGTTCTCGTAACGCGGCCGGCCCGCGGCACGCTAACCACAACGTCGGCAATGGGGTCCCCGCTCGCTTGATCCGTGACGAGGCCCACGACCCCCGTCATGAAGCCCGCCCCCGGACCGGATGTCGGGGTCATGGCGAGAACGAACGACCCCGGCTGATCTATCGAGAGGTCGCCTTCCAGTCGCTCGTAGTCCTTGTGAATCAGATCGATTGCGTACACTCCGCGGGGCACATCATCGAACACGAACTGCCCCTGCGCATCGGTCACGAAGGTGAGGCCCAACTGCTCCGCAAGGACGATGACTTCGGCAATGGGGTCCCCGGTGGCCTCGCTTACGACGGTGCCGGTCACGGTGACCGTCGAGCGTTCGGCGGCTTCCTGGGCGCCCGCGCGGAACACGGTCGCGGAGGCGGCAACGGCGAGAAGCAGTGCACGCCTCACGGCTGTCCTGAAGGCCGTAAATGGCGGGCCTGACATGCGGGGCATGGATGTCCTCATCGGATGATTTGCGGGGGCCTCGCGGGCATCATACCCGCCGACCTGAACTGAAGTTCCGGTCCGCGAGAGGACAATAGGCGTCGAAAGTCCCATCCGGCCATCCTTCTGCCCCTTCCCCACCGCGATCCTGAGGTTGCTTGACCTGGTAGGATCTCGACTTGACACCATGGGAGGAACAACGGGATGTTCGAAGCCATGAACGAGTTCGGAGTCGACACCCTGAAGGCCGCCCGGGCGCTTGAAGCGGCCGGATTCGAGGCGGCCCAGGCGGAGACGCTTGTCACCGTGTTTCACGGCTTTGCCACCGGTCATGTGGCGAGCAGGGAGCAGGTGCGCGACCTCGAGAACACACTGAAGACCGAGACGACCGCCCTGCACGGCAAGATCAAGACCGAGACGGCCGCCCTGCATGGGAAGATCGAGACCGAGATCCGAAACCTCCGCGCCGAGTTCGATGGCAAGATCGAAGAACTCCGCACCGAGGTGACGGGCGAGATCGCAAAGCTCCACCTGAGCGTAGAAGGCCTGAAGACGCGCATGTATCAGCTCCTGCTGGGTCAGGTCGTGCTCATTGTCGGCCTCATCGTCAGCCTGGACCGGCTACTCTAGCCGCCGTTGCCAACCCCTCTCCGCGTCCTCGCTGTGGCGCTTCTGGTGGCCGCGCCGCACCCGCTGGCCTCCCAGGTCGTCCCGGTCGACCGCATCGACCCCAACACGTCACCGCGGCCATCGCTGGAGGCCAGGCGCGCCACTTCGCCGATCACGCTGGACGGCAGTCTGGACGAGGCGGCATGGGCGCTGGCCGACTCTACTCGAGGCGTCTTCTACCAGTCCATTCCGAATCAGGGTGTTCCGTCTTCCGAGCGCACCGTCGTCCGCGTGCTATACGACCAGGAACGCGTCTACGTGGGCGCAACCATGTACGACAGCCGGCCGGAGGCGCTCGTGTCGGCCGGCATGGAGCAGGACTTCGCGACCCAGGATTCGGACATCTTCGGCTTCGCTCTCGACACCTATCTGGACCGGCAGAACGCCTTCCTCTTCGCGGTGAATCCGGCCGGAGCGCTCTTCGACGCGCAGGCCTTCAACGATCAGCAGTCCGTCAACCGGGCCTGGGAGGGCGAAGTCGAGGTGGCGACCCGGATCACCGAGTACGGGTGGGTGGCGGAGATCGCGATACCGATGACGACGCTGCGCTTCCGCGAGTCGGACGGACCGCAGGACTGGGGCATCAACTTCTCGCGGCGAATCCGGCGGATCTCCGAAGACTCCAGCTGGGCGCCGCTCAGCCGCCAGTTCCGGGTCTACAAGATGTCCCGGGCGGGAACGCTGACATCGCTGGAAGGGCTGGGGCAGGGGCGCAACCTGTGGGTCAAGCCGTTCGTCAACGGAGTGCGGAGCGACGGACTCCGCAACGACGGCTCGTCGGAGAAGCTGGAAGGGGGGTTCGACCTGAAGTGGGGGATTACACCCCAGCTCACCCTGGACGTCACCGCGCTGACCGACTTCTCGCAGGTGGAGGTGGACGAACAGCAGATCAACCTGACGCGATTCTCGCTCTTCTTCCCCGAGAAACGCGACTTCTTCCTGGAGAACGACGGAATCTTCAGCTTCCAGGACGCCCGCGTCCGCAACTTCCGCACGGGATCCGGACCGCAGAACTTCAAGCTCTTTCACAGTCGGCGGATCGGCCTGTCGGCCGACCGCACGCCGGTTCCGATCGCGGCGGGCGCCCGCATGACGGGCCGCCTGGGCGACTACGCGGTCGGGCTGCTCAACATGCAGACGCGGGACGGACCTTCGCACCCGGGCGAGAACTTCGCGGTCGTGCGCGTGCGGAAGAACGTCCTGGCCAGCAGCGACATCGGGTTCATGTTCGTGAACCGCGAGGGCACGGGCAGAGGCCTGGCCGACGCCTACAACCGGACTTTCGGCACGGACGCCAACCTGCGGCTCGCCGGCGGGCGGATGCTGCTCAACTCCTATATGGCCGTGACCGACGAGCCCGATGCGAACGGCGACAGGACGACCGGAGCGCTGGAGTTCGCATGGCGGGACCCGCTGTGGGCGGCGTCGGTGCTCGTCAAGACGGTCGGCGACGACTTCAACCCGGGGGTCGGGTTCGTCGCCAGGCGTGGCGTGCGGCAGGGATTCGTGACCCTGGGCGCGCATCCGCAGCCGGCCATCCCCCATGTGCGCGAGCTCAACCCGTATGTGGACGTCAACCTGTTTTCGGACCTGGGCTGGACTTTGGAGAGTCGGGAAATCACGCCGGGCCTCGGGGTCGCGTTTCTCGACAGCGGCATGCTGACGATGGAGTACTCGGCGTCGTACGAGCGGTTTGCCGACGCCACGCCCATCGCCGGCGTCTCCGTACCGGCCGGCGAGTACGACTTCGGCGCGTTCACGGCCAGCTACAGGTCCAACCTCGGCCGCAAGCTGGGAGGCAACCTGGCGGTCACGCGGGGGGGGTTCTTCGACGGACAGCGATCCTCGGTGTCCGGCGGCGTTACGGTGCGCCCCAGCGCCCACCTGTTCGTGGAGGGTTCGGCGCAGCGCAACCGCCTGACCCTCGCCGGCCGGACCTTCGACGCCAACCTCTTCGCCGGGCGCCTCCGGTACGCGCATGACACGCGGACGTTTCTGAGCGCGTTCGTGCAGTACAACGAGGCTTCCGACCGGCTGCAGACCAACGTTCGCTTCAACCTGATCCATGCCCCGCTGAGCGACGTCTTCCTGGTGTACTCGGAGCTGCGCGACCGGAGTCCCGAACCGGGGCAGGCCGGCGTGATCGACCGGGCGGTGACGCTGAAGGTGACGAAGCTCATCGCGTTCTAACGCTTTGCGATGCCGGATTGTCGTAAAGGGACAGGGCGACGGGCAGTGCCCGCCACCCGACTGAGCATCGTTTCACCAGGAGTAGCCAGGAGATACCCGTCATGAGACGCAATAGACACCTCACGTCCCTTTTCGCCCTGGGCATCGTCGCCCTGACAGCCACCGCCAGCTTGCCCGGTTCCGCGGCCGCGCAGCGCCCCGGCGGTGCTTTCGGCGGATTCGCCAACAATCCCGGAGTTCGCTTGTGGGAAGCGCTCGATCAGCGCTTCGAAGGCTTCTCCCAGCGTCTGGCGCTGAGCGACGAACAGGCGAACGGCGCGGCCGTCCTGGTCGCGGATTTCCGGGAAGCCAACGAGAGCGCGCTGGGCCGCTACGACCGAATGCGTGCACAGATGCGTGACCGCATGGGAGGCGCGCGGCGGGGTGGCGGCGGCGGCGCCCGGCGCGGAGCGGGCGGAGGCAACGCGCAAGCGAGACAGGCGATGCAGGAGATGCGCAACCTGGTCGATGAACTCGGTCCCGCGTTCGAGGTCCTGCACAGGGACTTCTCGGCACTGCTGAACGAGGAACAGACCGAGACCCTGAGGAGTCTGCTGCAGCGGCAACGACCGGGCTGATCCGCCGGAGCCGGGCCGGGGGGCGCCTGCCCGCCGGCGACCTGGCAGGCGCGCCCAGTGCCGGCCGGCCGCTGGCACCGGGCGCGCGCCGCGCCTATCCGTCCATCGTCATCCTCGGCTGGCCGCCGTACTCCTCGAACCACTTCATCAGGTAGAGCTGGGTGCGCATGAAGTTGGACGGCTTGGAGCCGGTCCCGTGGTACTCTTCCTGGAAGCGGAGCAGCTTGGTCGGCACGCCCAGCTGCTTGAGCGCCTGGTAATACTCCTCCGACTGCGCCATCGGGGTTCGCAGGTCCAGTTCGCCGGTGATCACGATCGTGGGCGTGGTGACGTTCTCGACGTACATCAGCGGTGAGTGCTCCAGGTACTTGTCCGGGTTGTCCCACGGGTAGCCGTGGTAGCGGTAGTAGCCCCAGACCGTGATGTCGGCCGTGCCCGCGAAGCTCATCCAGTTGATCACCGGGCAGCGCACGCCCGCCGCCGCGAAGCGCGTCGTCTGGCCGATGACCCAGCTGGAGAGCACTCCGCCGCCGCTGCAGCCCGTGACGTACATCTGGTCCTCGTTGATGTAGCCGCGATCGATCACCGCGTCGACCCCGGCCATGAGGTCGTCATAGTCGACTGACGGGTAGCCGTTGTCGATGGCATTGCCGAAGTCGGTCCCGTATCCGGTGCTGCCCCGGGGATTGGTGTACAGCGTCACGTACCCGTTGGCCGCGAAGTTCTGGTATGGATAGCTGAATGCGACGTTGTACATCGCGTGAGGGCCGCCGTGAATGTGCAGGATGAGCGGATAGCTCCCGTCGGGATCGAAATCGGGCGGCTTGACGATCCAGCCCTGCACCTGCGTGCCCCCGGTCGACTCGTACCAGATCTCCTCCACGTCCCCCAGACGCTTGCCCGCGAGAACTTCGGCGTTGACTTCGGTTAGCTGCCGGATCTCGCCGGGGCGGCCCAGGTCGTAGGCGACGACATCGCCGGGCTCGTGCGGGGAGGTACGGGTGCCGACCGCCCGGCCGTCTTCCGTGGCCGAGGTGAGGGACAGCATGTGGTTGCCCTCGGTGACCTGCGTGACCTCACCGTCGGTGGTCGCGTAGTGCACGTTCATCGTGCCGCGGTCGCCGGCGGTGAAGTACACGCCGCGCGAGTCGTCGGACCA
Organism: uncultured Gemmatimonadaceae bacterium; assembly: GCA_964602175.1. Lineage (GTDB taxonomy): Bacteria > Gemmatimonadota > Gemmatimonadetes > Longimicrobiales > Gaopeijiaceae > Bin94. The sequence continues at coordinate 23,364 of CAZRQE010000125.1, forward strand.
GTGCATGGCGCCGATGTCCCTGTCGAGGTCGCCCGAGACGAGGCGCGCATTGCCGCCGTCGGCGTCCATCAGGTAGAGCTCGGTGGTCTTGTAGGTCTGTGACGTCCAGGGGAAGCCCGTGAATGCGATGTACCGCCCGTCCGGCGACATCAGGGGACGCGCCCAGGGCCCGCGCTCGGAGGTCAGCTGGCGGATGTCGCCCGTCGCCAGATCCAGCGCATGGATGTGCGACTCGCGATAGCGATTGTCCGCGTCTTCCATGAGGCCGTCGAAGAGCAGCGTGCCGCCGTCGGGAGTCAGGTCGTATCCGACGTTGCCCACACCGGGCGCAAAGGTGGCGCCCGCGTTCCACTCGCCGCTGGTCAGCTGGCGGGCGGTCCCGCCGCCGCTCGGAACCCGGAAAAGATGCGTGAACCCGTCCTCCAGGAATCCGATCCGGTCGTAGCGGTAGTGGATCCGGTCGATGATCCGGGGCGGCGCGGTCCAACTCGCACCCTCCGGAGGCGCCGGCAGATCGATCGGCCAGGGATTCGGGTGCGCCACGAAGCGCTGGAAGTAGATGTATTCCCCATCGGGGGACCACTGGAAGTTGCTCGGGGCTTCCGTCTCGCGTGTGACCTGCGTGG
>CAZRQE010000126.1:0-8382 GCA_964602175.1 uncultured Gemmatimonadaceae bacterium
CCCCCCGACCCCGCCCGCGCCATCGTCGCCCGCTACGCACGCGGCCGCGATTACCACCATGTCATCGGCGACAAGCTGGCCGCCCTCGCCGACCGCCTCGAACATCTCGCGGGACGCCCCGTCCGGCGCTGCGCCTACGTCGACACGGGACCACTCCTGGAACGGGAACTCGCCGCCCGCGCCGGCCTGGGCTGGTTCGGGAAGAACACCATGCTCATCCACCCGCGCCGGGGTTCGTACTTCTTCCTGGGCGTCCTGCTCACCGACCTGCCGCTGGAACCCACCGCCCCCTTCCGCGAGGACCACTGCGGCACCTGCCGGCGCTGCCTCGACGCCTGTCCGACCGGCGCCCTCCTCGGGCGCGACGGCCGGGGCGCGCCCGTGATGGACGCGCGGCTGTGCATCTCGTACCTGACGATCGAACTGAAGGGCCCCATCCCCGAGGAACTGCGCCCCGCGGTCGGCAACCGCGTCTTCGGCTGCGACATCTGCCAGGAGGTCTGCCCCTGGAACGAGAAGTTCGCGGAGCCCACCGCCGAGCCCGCCTACGCACCGCGCGACGGCCTCGACGGTGCGTCTCTGATCGATCTCGCCACGCGGCTGCTGGACATGTCCGGCAAGGCGTTCCTGCGGGAGTTCCGCGACTCGCCGGTCTCGCGCGCCCGTCGCAACGGCCTGCTAAGGAACGTCTGTGTGGCGCTCGGCAACTGGGGCGCGGAGGCGGCCAGACCAGTGCTGGAGCGCGCCGCCTGCGACCGCTCGGAGCTGGTGCGCGAGCACGCGCGCTGGGCACTCGAGCGGATTTGACGAGCGCGCCGCCGCGCACGATCATCGTCTTCCCTCCCTCCATGGCGATCCGTTCGACCGCGGACTCGTCTCACAGGCCATCCTCTTCGGAATGACGATCGTGACGCCGGACGAAGTCATCGCCCGCTACCCCGCACCGGTCCTATGGTAGAGATCATGCGCCGAGCCGCACTTTCGACCGCCCTCCTCGCCGCCGCGACCGCCGCCCTCGCCACGGCCACCCTCACCCTCATCCTCGCCCTCCCCGCCCCCGCGTCCGCCCAGCAGTTCGACCTCCTCATCCGGGGCGGCATGGTCCTGGACGGTTCGGGCAGCCCCGCCTTCAACGCCGACATCGGCATTGTGGACGACGAGATCGTCGCCATCGGCCGGCTGCCGGACGCCTCCGCCACGCGCGTCATCGACGCCGCCGGCAAGTACGTCGTCCCCGGCTTCATCGACATGCACTCGCACGCCGACCGCTCCTTCGCGTCCGCAAGCGTCGAGGGGCGGCGCGCGCACAACCTGGTCATGCAGGGCATCACCACCTCGGTGTTCGGGCCCGACGGCCGCAATCCGGTGTGGCCGATCCCGGACGAGATGGAGGCGTACCGGACGCCGGGCGTGGCCACGAACGTGGTGCCGATGGTGGGCCACGGTACCGTGCGGGGGTTGGTGATGGGGGATGACTACGAACGCCCCGCGACGGCCGCCGAGATCGCGCAAATGGCGGAACTGGTGCGCGGCGGGATGGAAGCTGGAGCCTGGGGTCTCGGCGCAGGTCCCGAGTACCGGCCGGGCCGCTTCAGCACCACCGAAGAACTGATCGCGCTGGCCAGGGAGGTCGCGCCCTACGACGGGTTCTACTACTCCCACCAGCGCAGCCAGTCCCCGCTGCCGCTCTGGCAGATCCCCTCGATCGTCGACGGTCAGCCGCTGACCGGCACGGACGGCATGCGCGAGACGATCGAGATCGGCCGCGCGGCGGGAATCCGCGTGGTCGGCACGCACATCAAGGCGAAGGGCACCGACACGTGGGGCCACTCGCAGACCGACATCCTCATGATCGAGGCCGCGCGGCGCGACGGGGTGGACGTCTACCTGGACCAGTACCCGTACGAGACCTTCGGGGGCGGTCCCGTCGACGTTCTCCCCGACTGGGGCTACGCGCCGCCCGGAACCGACCGCTCCGGCGGGCTCGACTCGCCGCTCTGGCGCGACCCGGTGCTGATGAGCGATCCGCAGGGCAACCTGCGCGCCAACCTGGGCGATCCCGTCGCCGCGGCCGAACTGGAACGCGACACCGAGTACATTCTGCGCCTGCAGGGTGGCGCGGACAGGCACATCGTCGTCTCCGCACCCGACTTTCCCGGAAGGGTGGGCCGGCACCTCGCGGAGATCGCCGCCGAGGCGGGGCGGTCGCCCTTTGAACAACTCGTTCACTTCGCCCTTGAATCGACCGAACTCGGGCCCGCCGGCGTGCGCTTCCGTCCCGTCGCCGGCCACCGCTTCGATGTCGAGAACTACATGCGACAGGAGTACACCGCGACGTCGACCGACGGCTTCGTGTCGCTGGAGACGCGGCCGGGGCAGCACCCGCGCTCGTACGGCGCCTTTCCGCGCAAGATCGCGCACTACGTCAAGGAGCGCGGCGTGATTACGCTGCCGTTCGCGATCCGCTCGTCAACCGGGCTGGCGGCGCAGATCATCGGGTTGAAGGACCGCGGCCTGCTGCGCGAGGGCTACAGGGCCGATATCGTGGTGTTCGACTACGACGACATCAGCTCTCCTGCGACGATCATGGAACCGGACCTCTACCCGACGGGTATCGAGTATGTGATGGTGAACGGCGAGTTTACGGTCGATGGCGGCGAGCCGACCGGGGCTCTGCCGGGGGAGGTGCTCGACCGTCGCGACAAGGACGCGCGGGCCCGGGGCGTGAGCGAATAGCGGGGGATTGAGCGGACAGCCGAGGTGGCGATGATGAAACCGAGAGCGAGTGGGTTGGCGAGAGCCGGGGTATTGGCAGGGGCCGTCGCCCTGGCCGGAATCGTGTTGCCCCACGGCGCGGCGGGCCAGCGGAACGACGCGCAGTTCGCGGGCGGCCTGGAGCCGCTCCGGGGCGAGTTCCATTTCCATGGCGCCCTCGCGGTGCCCGTGGGGGAGTTCGGGAACCATGTGAACCTGGGTGGGGGCACGGGACTGGGCGGGCTGCTGTTCCTGGACGAGCGGGGTCTTGCGGCCATCCGCGTGGAAGGGTCGTTCGTGGTATACGGTCACGAGTCCTACACGACCGCGCTGAGCCCCACGGTGCCGTTTGTGGATGTCGACGTTTCGACGACCAACTCGATCCTGGCCATGGGGATCGGCCCGCAGGTCTACCTGGGGAGCGGTCCGCTCCGGCCGTACTTCTTCGGCACGGTGGGGGTCTCGTACTTCATCACCGAGACCAGTGTCAGCGACGACGATTACAGCGAGCCGTTCGCGTCGACAACCAACTTCGACGATTTCAACCTGGCGCTCGCGGCGGGCGGCGGCCTGTCCGTGTCACTGCGCGAGGGCGAGAAACCGATTTCGCTCGACCTGGCGGCGCACTATCAGCACAACGGCCTGACCGAGTACCTGACGGACGGCGCCCAGAACCTGCACGCGCTGCCCCGCGGCGGCTGGCGGGCCAGCCCCGTCGTCAGCGACGCCAACCTGTTGACGTACCGGGTCGGCGTCTCGCTGGGTACGCGCTAGCGGGTCAGCCTCCCTCCGCCAGTCGCTGGACCGCGTCCGCCAGCGTCGATGCCTTTTCCGGATCAGCAGCGCCGCGCGCCTGCGTACGGAGCCGCTCCGCGAGCGCGCTCAAGGTGTCGGTGCGCTGGGCGCCGGTCGCACCCTCGGCTGCCGTCAGCGCATCGCGCGCGAATGCGATCTGCGACGCCGTCATCCCGTGCCAGCGCTCCAGCTGGTCCAGGTACGCCCGCGCCAGCGCAAACGTGGCCGGCCACTCGAAGATCGGCTGGCCCTGCGAGTTGAGCTGGGTCAGCACCACGGAGTTGGCGGCGTCGATCTCGTTCTGCGTGATCGACTCGTTCGCCACGAGTTCGAAGATGTCCAGGCCGCGTGAAATCTCGGAGTTGACGATCACGCCGTTGTACCAGTAGACCGACCAACTGCCCCCGGACCCCTGGCGGGTGCCGTCCGAGGGGCCGCGATCGTGGAAGCCGATTTCGACGGGGTTCGCGGGGTCGGTCCAGTCGATCAGGGAGATTCCACCCTGATACCAGCCCTGGATCATGATGTCGCGCCCCGGGATCGGGATCAGCGACCCGTTGTGGGCGACACAGTTCTCCAGTGAACTCTGCGGCGCCGGCAGCTTGTAGTAGGCCTGGAAGATCATGTCGCCGTCTTCGATCCTGAAGGTCGCGTTGGCGCCCCACTCCTTCGGATCGGACGCACGGCACTTGGGCTGTCCCCCGCCGCCCCACTCGTCGGTGAACATGATCGTGGTGCCGTCGTTGTTGAATGTGGCCGAATGCCACAGGGAAAAGTTCGAGTCGGCGACAGCCGCCAGGCGTATGGGGTTTGCGGGGTCGGTGATGTCGAGCAGCAGCCCGTACCCGCCGCAGGCGCCGCCGGCAAGGCCGATGTGGGGGTAGACGGTGATGTCGTGGCACTGCGTGGGGCCCGGGCGAGGTTCGTCGGCCTGCTGTTCCGCCTGCTCGGCCTGCATGCGGCCCTGCTCGTCGAGCGCCGCCTGCAACGCCGCCCGGTCTGCCGCGGTGGGCTCGCCGGTGCCTCCGCGCGCGGCCACCACGCTGTCCAGCATGGGTTGGGCCATGCGATCCGGGAGCACTCTGGGCTGACCCCGGCGGTAGCCGATGAGGTCGCCTCGGGCCCGGGCTGCATCCAGTTCCTCATAGTCTGCCGGTGACAGGCCGTGTCTTGGCGGCGCGACCAGGTCGTGGAAGATGCGGGGCGAACTCGCGATTTCGGCCGATTGCGGGTCGTCGAGCGGTACGCGGATTACCTCGATCCGGAACAGGGCCGAATTGGGGTCTTCGTCGGGCGACATGCCCGAGCATCCGGCGAGTTCCTCCGCCGGGCGGACCGACGAGGAGCCGGACACGTAGATGTAGACGTTGTCGTCGTCACCGGGGTGCTTGAGAACCGTGTGCGTGTGCGAGCCCCGGCAGGTCTGCACGTTGGCCACGTACTCCGGATTCGCGATGTCCGAAATGTCGAAGATGCGGATGCCGCGCAGCCTGTGATGGCTCACCGCCTCCTCGATGCCCTGATCCCCGCAGTCCAGCCGCCCGGCGAGCCCCTCGCCCGAAACGAACATGAGATTGTCGTACACCGACACGTCGCTCTGCGAAGCCGGGCAAACGTAGGTGATGACCGACACCGGATTGCGCGGGTCGGAGATGTCCCAGACCTGGATGCCGTCGTAATTGCCCTGAAGGGCGTAGTCGCCGGTGAAGGCGAGGTCGGAGTTGGTCGAGCCGACGAACGGGGGCTCGGGCGGCGTGGTCGACAGCATGCGCATGTTCCAGATGGCCTCTTCGGCGTCGAAGAGTCCGGGGGCAAGGCCGACGCGTGGATCGGGACTGGGCGCGTTGACGCGCAGGCCGGCGGGGTGCTCGAAAGTGCCGGGCGCATCCCTTAGGAGGGGCGGGTACTCGCGGGCTTCGGCAGCGGTCGGAGCGGGCGGTTCGGCAGGGCCAGCGGGGGCGGGGGCTTCGGCCATTGGTTGGGAGGCGCACCCCGGGAGCATGGCCAGGAGGGCCGCCAGGGGAAGGAGCGCCGCAAGGCGAAGCAAGGTTGGCGAACGGTCGTGCGCGGCGTCGGTCGGCGTCATTTGACTTCTTCCTGAAACAGTGTGGGATGCCGTCGGAGTATCTCTGTCAGCCGTTGGACCCACCCGGGGTCATGGCCTCCAGCATCAATTCCATGCGTCTTATCTCGGAGGTCTGGTCGGCCTGAATATCTGAAGCGAGCCTGAAGATCAGGTCGTCACCCTGGGCGGCGCCATCGGTGGCGAACAGGTCGTCCACCATGGTCACCGCACCCTCGTGGTGCTGGATCATGTAAACGAGGAAGAGTCGGTCGAAGTCCTGTCCGCGCGCGTCGCGCAGGTCGTCCACCTGCTCCGGGGACAGCATTCCGGGCATGTGGTGCGCGTGTTCGGGCCCGTGGATCATCAGTTCACCATCGGCGATGTGGACTTCGGGGACCTCGAGGCCGCGATCGCGCAACCATCGCTGCATCAGGTCGATCTCGTCCTTCTGCGAGCTGATGATCCGCTCGCAGAGCGTCTGCATGTGGGCGCTGGCGTCGTTCCCGGGCGCGAAATCGCACATGAGCAGCGCCTGGGCGTGGTGCCCGATCATCCCGGTCATGAAGTGGACGTCGCCTTCGTGATAGTTCCGCAGCACTTCCTCGGCCCGCTGCTGATAGATCGCCTCGAGCTCCGCGATCCTGGCGGCGTCGGGACGGGTCGGGGGAGGGGCCGGCTCGGTTGCGGGGGCGGTCGTCGCTGCGGCATCGGCCGGCGTCGGGGATGCGGGAGAGGCGCCGGGTCCAGCGGCACACGCCTGCAAGGCAACCGCCAGGATCAGGACGACGAGGGGCGACCAGGGTCGGCCGGGGTGGGCGACCCGGTAGGCATCCTGTCTGCTCTTCATGTGCACCATGCTCCTATCCGGCGTCGGCCAGCCGCTGAACCGCGTCCATCAGTTTCGCGACCTTGGCGGGGTCGCTTGCGCCGGCTGCCCGCCCGCCGAGCGTCGCGGCCAGGGACTGTAGCGCGTCGCGCCGCGCCGACCCCGATGCGTTCTCCGCGGCGGCCAGCGCCGCGCGCGCCGAAGCGATCTGTGGGGCGGTCATGCCGTGCCAGCGCTCCAGCTGGTCGAGGTAGGCCCTGGCCAGCGCAAAGGTCGCCGGCCATTCGAAGATGGGCTGGCCCTGCGAGTTGAGCTGGGTGAGCACCACCGAGTTCGCCGCGTCGATTTCGTTCTGCGTGAGGACATCGCTGGGAACCAGTTCGAAGATGTCCATCCCGCGCGAGATCTCGGAGTTGACGATCACACCGTTGTACCAGTAGACGGACCAGCTGCCGCCGGGCCCCTGGCTGGTGGCGTTCGACGGGCCACGGTCGTGGAACCCGATCTCGACCGGATTGGCGGGGTCTGTCCAGTCGATCAGCGAGATGCCGCCCTGGTACCAGCCCTGGATCATGATGTCGCGGCCGGGGATCGGAATGAGCGATCCGTTGTGGGCGACACAGTTCTCCAGCGAGGTCTGGGGCGCGGGCAGCTTGTAGTAGCTCTGGAAGACCATCTCGCCGTCCTCGATGGTGAAGATCGCGTTGGCGCCCCACTCCACCGGGTCGTCGGCTCGACACTTCGGCTGGCCACCACCACCCCATTCGTCGGTGAACAGGATCGCGGTGCCGTCGTTGTTGAAGGTAGCCGAGTGCCATATTGCGAAGTTGGAGTCGGCCACCGCCTGCAGACGCGTCGGGTTGGCGGGGTCCGTGATGTCGAGAAGGAGTCCATAGCCGACGCAGGCCCCGCCCGCCAGACCGATCGCAGGATAGACCGTGATGTCGTGGCACTGCGTCGGGCCGGGTGCCGGACCGTCGCCGCCGCCGCCCCCGCCCATCATCTGCGCAACCATCTCGTTGATGTAGTCACGCAGCGCGGTGCTGTCGGCGGCGGTGGGAGGGCCTTCGCCTCCCCGTGCCGCAATGATGCTGTCGAGCATCGGCGTGACGAACTGATCGGGAAGGACCTGCACCTGTCCCTGGATCTCGATCACGAAAGCACCTGTTGCAAGGGCCTGCTCACGCGCCTGCTCCGCGGCGGCTATGTCGGCGGGCCCGGGTCCGTGCCTGGGCGGCGCCACCAGATCCTGGAAGATCCGGGGTGAACTCACGACGGCGGCGGCCTGCGGGTTGGCCAGCGGCACCCGTATGACCTCAATCCGGAAAAGGGCGGTGTTGGGGTCCTCGTCGGGCATGCCGCCCGAGCATCCGGCCAGCTCCTCGGCGGGGCGCACCGGAGCGGACCCGGACACGTAGATGTAGACGTTGTCGTCGTCGTCGGGGTGCTTGAGCACGGTGTGCGTGTGCGAGCCCCGGCAGGTCTGCACGTTGGCGACGTACTTCGGGTTCGCGATGTCGGAGATATCGAAGATGCGGATGCCGCGGAGCCGGTGGTGACTGACCGCCTCCTCGACGCCCTGGTCGCCGCAGTCCAGCCGTCCGCTAAACCCTTCGCCGGAGACGAAGAGCAGGTTGTCGTACACCGACACGTCACTCTGGGAGGCGGGACAGACGTAGGTGATCACCGACACAGGGTTCGCCGGGTCGGAGATGTCCCAGACCTGTATGCCGTCATAGTTGCCCTGGATGGCATAGTTGCCCGTGAAAGCCAGGTCGGAGTTGGTCTGGCCCACGAACGGCTCCTCGGGCGGCGTGGTCGACAGCATGCGCATGTTCCAGATCGCCTCGCCCGCGTCGAAGAGTCCGGGCGCCAGGCCGACCCGCGCGTCGGCCTGGCGCCCGGACTCTTCGACGCGGGCGAGGCGATCTGGAACATGCGC
>CAZRQE010000127.1:0-12867 GCA_964602175.1 uncultured Gemmatimonadaceae bacterium
CGGCGGGAGTCAAACGGCTGGAATCCTCCCGTCCAATCTCGTAAGTTCAACGTCCATAGGAAGATGCGAATTCATTCGCGTCCGCCCGTCGGGCGGTGCAAGGTCGCTGCCGGCCCGGGGGACGACGACGACCTGCGAGCCGAGTTCGACGTAGCCGAGGTCCGTTGCGGCCAGGAGCCGGTCGAGGGCGCGGGCGAGGTTCAGCGTCGTGCAGTCGCAGTCGACGCGGAGGTCGCCGGGCAGAAGACTCGGGCTGAAGGCGATCTGGACGTTGGACTGTTCGGCGAGCCGCGCGAGGGCCTCCGCCAGCGGCGCCTGCTCGATGGAGAGCATGGAGATGGTCGCCAGCAGGGTGCCGGGCGCGGGGTCCACGCCGGTTTCGCCCCGGAGCGCGGCCAGCACCTGGGTGTCCTGCGCGGAGAGCGCCGCGGGGAGCAGGACGGTGGCGGCGAGCGACCGCTTGATCATCCGCACGCTCCGGGAGGACCGGGTGCCCCACCGTCGCGGGCTCACGAGGCCGCTCCGCGATCGGCGGACTCGATCCTTACAACCCCGGCATCGATGCTGCAGCGGGCGTCGATGACGCTGCACACGACGGTCATCACCTCGGCGAGCGACTTCGAGTCGAACCACATGGTCAGCGTCTGGTTCGTGAGCGCGTCGTCGCGGATCACCACGTCGGTGCCGTAGCGCGCCTCGACCTCGTCCATCGCCACGCCGAGCGGGGTGTCGTGGAAGATCAGGAAGCCGTCCAGCCAGTCGGCCATGCTTCCGGCAGGCGCGGCCGCTCCGACCGGCTCGGGCAGTCCGCTGAGCAGCCTCGTGGCCTGCCCGGCGCCGACCTGCACCTCGTGGTCCGGCCCGGCGAGGGCGACGCGGCCCTCGATGACCGCGACGGACAGCTCTTCCGCGCCCGCGGCCAGGTGAAAGCGGGTGCCGAGCACCTGGGCCGTCCCGGCATCCGTCACCACGCGAAACGGCCGGGCCGGGTCGCTGGTAACGGCGAAGAAGGCCTCGCCGTCGAGGGTCACCTCGCGAGCGGCTCCCTCCGGCAAGTCCGTGGGCCAGCCCGTGGCCAGGCGGCTGTCGGGCCCGAGGCGGATCACGCTGCCGTCAGCCAGCCGCACCATCTCGGTCTCTCCGGGGCCGGTCGTGAAAGCCCGGGTCGCGGCCGTCGTGCCCGCGGGGCCGCTGCCGCCGCCCAGACCGACGACGACTTGCCATACCCCCACGCCTACCACCGCCACCACCGCCGCGGCCACGAGGTCGAACCGGCCACGCCGCCGGCGCAGGACGTTGAACCGCCGTCCGAGCCGCGCCACGCCCGACCTGGGCGCGGCAGCCCGCCGAGCCTCCGCACGCCAGAGCACGTCCTCGGCGGCCGGCGGGTCTCCGGGCACGATGCGGCGGTCCGCGATGCGGCCGGCTTCGACGACGCGCCGGAGCTCGGCCAGGGCGCGTTGGCGTTCCGGCGAGCCGCTCGCCCCATCGTCGTCGGCCGCCAGCCACTTGTCGACCGCCGCGTCTTCCTCTTCCGTCGTCTGCTTGCGCAGATGCCGGAGCAACAATTCGTCCATTCGATCCTCCCTGGTCATCCTGACTCGCCCTGGTCGCTCTGAGTCGCGCTGACCGCCTGCCGCACGCTTCGCAAAGCGGCGCTCATCTGGTTCGCGACCGTCTGCACCGAGATGTCGAGCACCGCCGCGGCCTCCGCGTGGCTGAGCCCCCGCTGGAAGACGAGTTCGAAGACGTCGCGGCGGCGCTGCGGCAACGATGCGACGGCGGCTTCGAACGCATCCGCCAGCACCCTTGCGTCGAACTCCTCGGCGGGCGTGGCGGGCCGCGGGGCGTCCGCCCACTGCTGGCGTTCCGCCCACCGCCGCCGGACGTCCTGCTTCCGCTTCTCGTCGATCACGAGGTGCCGCACGATCCGGTACAGGTACGCGCGCGCGGAGCCGCGCGGCCGCCAGCCCCGCCTGCGCTCCCACACGTGGATGAACGCGTCCTGTACGACATCGCGGGCAAGGTCCACGTCGCCCAGCTGCCGCGCCGCGTACCGCACCAGGTCCTCCCAGCAGAGGTCCATGAGCCGGCCGAGCGCCTGGGACGACCCGCCGCGTACCGCGGCCATGAAGCGGTCGAGCTGGTCGTCGCCGGTGGGCAGCCGGTCGTCTTCAGTGGCCAGCCGGGGGTCGTCGGTTTCTCGCATCAGTTGCAGGCTTCGCATTCGACTCCGCATTCGGTCTCGTCCTGACACTTACGCAAAGGAAGCGGATGAGGAGCGCCGTACTACCATGGGCGGGCCACAGCAAGGTATTGGCACACTTTGCCAACAAGCACTATCATGATTCATGAAATACTCTAATGATAGACCAACCGAGAGGCGTGTCGCGGAGCCCGTCCAGGTCTACCTTCGCCCGGCCGAGCGGGATCGCCTCGAGCGGCTGACGACGAAGCTCGACACGACCAAGTCCGATGTCCTGCGGCGCGGCCTGGAGGCTCTGGAAGGCCAGTTGTCGGATCCGGAGCGCCATCCGGTGCTGGGAATCATCGGGATGGTGTCGACGGCCCACGCCCCGGGGATTGATGTCGCGCGGTCGCATGACGAGTACCTTGCGGCCATCGAAGCGGCTTCCTGGTCCAGTCGGCGGCGCGTGCGGGGCGGGCAGGATTCGGAGTGAAGGGCCTGTTCATCGACACAAGCGCGTGGTACCCCCTCGCGGACCGCGGTCACCCGGATCATGCGGTGCTGGCCCGGACTCTGCGGGAGCGGGTGCGCCGGGGAGCGCGAATCGTGACCACAAATCTGGTTGTGGACGAGACCCACGCCCTGCTGCTTCGTCGGGCTGGACGCGCGGCCGCGCTCGCCTTCGTGGAAGCGGTCCGGCGGCCACCGAACCGAATCGAGTACATCACCGCGGAGCGCGAGGACGAAGCGATCGGCCGGTGGCTAGAGCGGTTCGCCGATCAGCGGTTCTCTCTCGCCGATGCGTGCAGCTTCGCGGTGATGAGCGAGCTGGGCATCCGGGAGGCGCTGACGCTCGATCGCCACTTTGCGGTTGCGGGTTTCGTGGTTGTGCCGGCGGACGGGTGAGGCCTCCCGGTAGAGAACCGAAAATGCGGCCGGCGTGGTCCGCAACGGCGCCGGGCGTCCCCGCCCGTCTGGCCCCCTGTGCTCGCCGTCTCTACCATTTCCGGAGTCCGCAGCCGATTGCAGACCGTCCCGAGCCCGAGACTGCCGCATGAACACCTGTCGTCACCCATCAGATTCCCGCGTCCCCCTGGCCGCTCTCGCCGGCGCAGCCCTCCTCGCCGCCGCCTGCACCGAGCCCGGTCCCCCGTCCGGCCAACCCGCCGACGACGCCCCCTTCGACGTCCTCCTGACCGGCGCCCGCGTCGTCGACGGCGCCGGCAACCCCTGGTTCCGCGCCGATGTCGGGCTGCGCGGAGACCGCATCGCCGCCGTGGGCAACCTCTCGGGCCACGCCGCCGGCCGCACCATCGACGCCGCCGACCGCGTGGTCGCCCCCGGATTCGTCGACATGATGGGCCAGGCCAGTCTCGTGCTCATCACCGATCCGCCGAGCGCCGAGAGCAAGCTGCGCCAGGGCATCACCACCTACCTGTCCGGCGAGGGGGGCTCGCCCGCGCCCCAGAGCGAGGCCACGCTCAGCAATCCGCCCGTGATCGACGGCGACACACTCCGCTGGCGCCGCTACTCCGAGTACTTCGCGATCATGGAGCGCTACGGCATCCCGATCAACGTGGTCCACGACGTCGGCCTGACGCAGGTGCGGCGCGTGGTCCTCGGCGACGAGGACGTCGCGCCTACGCCCGAGCAGCTCGAGCAGATGAAGGCCCTTGTAAGAGAGGGAATGGAGGATGGAGCGGTCGGCGTGTCCACGTCCCTGATCTATCCGCCTGCGATCTACGCGTCCACGGAGGAGCTGGTCGCCCTCAGCGCGGTGGCCGGCGAGTACGGTGGCGTCTACTTCACGCATATGAGGAACGAGAGCCACGCGGTCCTCGAAGCCATCCGCGAGGCGATCACGATCGGGGAAGGCGCCGGCGTCCCCGTCCACATCTATCACCTCAAGGCGGCGGGGCAGCGCAACTGGCCCCTCATGGACGAGGCCCTCGCGCTCATCGACTCCGCGCGCACCGCCGGCATGGACGTCACCGCCGACATCTACCCGTACGTGCGCAACGGCATCGGCCTGGGCTCGTTCCTGCACCCCCGCCACTACGCCCGCGGCACCGGCGCCTTCCTGGCCACGCTGGGCGACCCCGACCTGCGAGCCCGGCTGCGCGAGGAGGTCGAGACCGATCCCGACTGGGAGAACTGGTACCAGCACGTCGGCATGGACTGGAACAACGTGCTGATCGTCTCGGCGTCGGACGCGGTCGACCTGGGCGTGGTGAATCGCTCGGTGGCCGAAGCGGCCGAGGTCCTCGGCACCGATCCCTGGAACGCCTTCTTCGATCTCGTGCAGGCGGGCGGCGTCAGCGTGAACCCGCTCAGCATGAACGAGGAGCAGAAGTGGGCCGCGCTGCGGGCGCCGTTCGTCATGATCGACACGGATGCCTCGCCCGTGAACCCGGCGTCGGTGTCGAGCACGCACCCCCGGGCGTTCGGAGCCTTCCCGCGCGTGATCGCCAAGTACGTACGCGAGGACGGCGTGATCACCCTGGAAGAGGCCGTACGCCGCATGACCTCGCTGGCGGCGCACCGGCTGGGGATGTACGACCGCGGCATCGTCGCCCCCGGCATGGCCGCGGACCTGGTCGTCTTCGACCCCGCCCGTCTCCACGACCGGGCCGACTTCGGCGCCGACGCGACGCTTCAGTCCGAGGGCGTCGACTACCTGTTCGTGAACGGCGAACTTGTCATCGACGACGGCGAGCTGACCGACGCCAGGCCGGGGAGGCTGCTCAGGCGGGGCGGGTGAGCGCGAGTGTCGTGCCCCGGAGGATCTCCGGCCGTGTGGTGACCGCTCGACGTTTCAGCTGAAACGTTTTTCGGCGGAGGCGCGGACCAGCCCCCGCGCCCTACAGCGCCTTCAGCCTGCGGAACGTCCACCGGCGGCTGGGGGAATAAGGCTGGGGATTCGGGTCGGGTTGCCACCAGCAGTCGTGCCATCCAGCCATGTCGCGGGCGCGCTGGTGGCGGAAGGGGTCTGGCTTTTCGTCTTCTTCTTCTTCGGCACGCAACGAGTGGAGCAGGTGCCGGGCTGGCCAGTACCCGGCAAGGGCGGCAGTCTCGAGGTGTTCTATCGAATCCGGGTCATCGTAGAATGGCGCTTCCGCGTCCCCATACATCATCCCGAGGCGCAACGCGGCATGGTCGTGTCCCAGACCGGCGGCGGCATGGAGCCAGTTGGCTGCCTCCTCGCGGTCCCGGTCCACACCCACGCCATGGTAATACGCCTCGGCCAAATGGAACTGGGCGTCGACGTGGTCCTGCTCGGCGGCGCGCTGAAACCACCGCGCGGACTCGGACGAGTCGCGCGGAAAACCCTCGTCGCCGGCGAGGTACATCACGCCCAGCCGGAACTGGGCCTCGGCCAATCCGCGCCGCGCCAGAAACACCAGCGCGTCGTGCGGCAGGTGGGCGGTGAAGATATCTCTGTCATCTCCAGGCGTTTCTCGAGTGCTGGCTGGGGGTGTCGACACAGTGTTCATTCCGGGAAAAAGGATCGGTTGAAGTGCATGCTCTCATTTCGTTAACAGTCCTCACGCCGAAAGTGTGCAATCGGGGCTTTACGGTGACGCGGCATCAGCCCGCCTGAAGCCTGCGCTCGATCCACTCCACCATCTCGTCCGGCACGTCTGCCCGGCGAGCGTGCCGCCGCCAATCCCCCACCGCCTCCGCCACCTGCTCGACGACTTTCCGCCCACCCTTCGGCACATCGAACAGTGCTCCCACTTCGAGCAGATCGCGGCGGCTGATCGAGCGGAACTTGCCGTTGACCGACATCTGGTGCTGGCGCGTCCACGCGTCGTTTTCGGCATAGGTCACGTCGTAGGCGGGCGCGAGGCGCCACCTGCCCAACGGATTCATGAGGAAGCCGAAGTTCTTGACGTGGTCGTCGAAGTTCACGGTGGCCACGGCGAATACCATGCGCCGGAAAGCCTCGTTCACCGAGTGCTGTCCGAGCGCGATGGCGCGCATCGTGTCGAACCAGCCTTCGTAGCTGAAGACGTACGGGTCGTTGAAGTCGATGTGCTGCAGCCCTCCCAGGCTGTGGAAGTGGAAGCGCCGGAAGGACCCGGTCGCCTCGTCCGGTGCGCGGTCGAAGCGCCGCACCATGAAGTGCGCCCGGTCTCCGTCGCGGAGAAGATGCGTCTCGGGCATTTCGATCCCCGCTTCCCTCGCCATGCACGAGTAGGCGTATTCGATTTGCCCCCACGGCCCCGGACCCCCAGCGGCGACCATCCCCTGTCCCGCGGCCTCTCTGGTCACCCCGTCGAACTTGATCAGCCATGGCTCGTCGCCGGGTTGCGGCGACGCGAATCCCGAACGCACCTGATCGGTCCCGCGGTTCCAGAGAATCAGCGCCTTCGCCCGGGCGCCTCCCGCGCTTCCCCCCACCTGCATGATCTCCGGCACCGCCACCGATACGTCCCCCTCGATCACTCGCCGGGCCTGGGCCACAAGGTCCCTTACATCCAGGGCCTCTTCGATACCCGGTCCGGGATCCGCCGGCGGGTGGAACTCCATTGCGCCCATCGCACGGTCGCCGACGTACAGAAGCCTCTGCAGCGGCGACAGCGCGTCGCCCGACCGCCCACGCTCCTCGAAATACCGGCGGATGACTGCGTTTCCGAACTGATCCGGCAGCGCGTCGGCGAACACGCCCGGCAGGCCGGCGAATGCGGGTTTGCGTGCCAGTTCCGGAAAGGACACCGGGCCTTCGCGATCCGCGGGGAGATGGATCGGCGAGATCTCGAGGCCCGAGGCCCGGAATCCGGGATCGTATTCGAAGGTGATTCGTCCGTCGGGCCCCTCTCGGAGCATCCCGACCTCACGCCCCCAGATCCAGACGCGCACCCTGACATCACCAGTCACGACCCCGCCTCGACGCACGGCGCCTGATCTTCCCCCGCAGCCTCTCTACATCGTATGGGGACACCTCGGGCATGGGGATGAACGCGTCGAACGCCTGCAGCCGCCCCAGCGCGCGCATGACCTGCACCAGGTTTTCGGTCCCGACGCTGTGGCCCGCCTCGAGGCGGTTGATCGTGCGCGGGCTGACTCCCGAGTCGGCGGCCAGGTCGCTGACCCGGCGATTCTGCTGCAGACGAAGCGCCTTCAGCCGCGCGCCCACTTCACGAAGCACATCCGGGGTCCGGCTTGTCGCGACGATGGCTTTCATGGCTCGGCGACCTCCTTTCAGCACAAAGGTAACCGAGACGACGTCCGACTGTCTATAGCGTCATATACGGCGTATTGATGGCTGAATTGATATTAACACGCCATATATGGCTTACACCTTCGCGCCCACCGGATCGACGCGCACCGTCACGATGTCGGTGTCGTGGTACTTCTGGTGCCGCACGGACGTGGCGATGTGGCGCAGGAGACGGAGGGAGAAGTCGCGCTCGACCGGGATCTCGGTCACGCTCCCGCCGATGAAGGCCATGCGGTCCTCGATGTTGCCCTCGCCCGCCGCCGCGAGGAACTCGAGTTCGGCCCCGCCGGCCTCCGCCCGGGCCGTAACCCGCAGGCGCCTCACCCCGAAGGCATCGTCCTCGCCGACCTGGTCCAGGACGATCAGCAGCGTCTCTTCGGCCGCCAGCCCCAGCCTCCTCGCCATCTCCTCGCCCAGTCCGGTGCGCGCGGCGAAGTCCTCGAGAAACTCCTGGATCTTCGGCTGGGCCTCGATGTCCAGCGTGGTCTCCATTCGCCGCCGCCGCGGGCCCGCGAGTTCCATGAACGCGGAGAGCAGGATCGCGGTCAGGCCGCCGGACGTCATCCCGTTCTCCAGCAGCTGTCCCGCCCAGCCGCCGAAGTACTCGGACGGGATCTGGCCGCTCTGGAACCCCGCCCCGATCCAGAACGAAACCCCGATGATCGTCGCCTTCCGGTAGTCGATTCCGTCCTGGGTGACCATTTCGAGGCCCAGGACGAAGAGGATCGCGATCAGCACGATGATGTAGGCGCCAACCACAGGGTTGGGGATGGCCAGCAACACCGCGGTCGCCTTGGGGAAGAATGCGAGTGCGATGAATGTGAGCCCGATGCAGACGCCCACGCGGCGCGCCGCGATCCCGGTGATCTCGACGATCGAGACGCTGTTGGAGTAGGTCGTGTTGGGGACCGTGGCCAGCAGCCCCGACAGGAGGTTGCCCACCCCGTCGGCGGCCACGGCGCCCTGGACCGCGCGGAAATCCGTCGCCCGGCGCTTTCGCCAGGACACGCGCTGGATCGCCATCCCGTCCCCGATGGTCTCGATGGCGCCCACGAGCGTGACGAAGACGAAGGCGGGCAGCATCGCCCAGAACTCGGGGCTGAGCCTCAGGTCGAATCCCGGCCACCCCGCCGCGGGCACGCCGAACCAGAGCGCGTCGCCCACGATGCTCGTGTCGTAGATGCCGTAGCCTGCGGCGACCAGGCATCCTCCGGCTGCGCCGATCACCGAGCCCCACAGGCGGAGCGCCCCTCGCGCCCGCAACACGATCACGATCGTTATGACCATCGTCGCCAGGGCGGTCGTGGGGGCGGCCGCCGGGGCGGCGCCCTCGGGCGCCTGGAAGACGAGGTCGAAGCCGATGGGCATGACCGTGACCGCGATCAGCATGATGACCGTGCCCGCCACCGTCGGGGTGATGACGCGCCGGAGCAGCGAAAGCCGCGACGAGATCAGGAACTGGAAGAGCGACGACGCCACGATCAGGGTGGCCAGCAGCGCGGGACCGCCGCGTTGGAGCGCCGCCACCGATACCGCGATGAAGACGCCCGACGTGCCCATCAGCAGGATGTACCCGGCACCGATCCGGCCGGCGATGGGCCTCGCCTGGATCAGGGTCGAGATGCCGCAGACGATCAGCACGGCAAAGGCCGCCCATGTGAGGTAGGTCTCGCTGGCGCCGCCGGCGCGCACGACGATCGCCACCGTGATCACGATCCCGGCGATGTTCAGCAGGATGTACTGGAAGGCGAGCCCGAACGATACGGGGTAGCTGGGGGTCTCGTCGGCCTGGAAGCGGAGTCCCTGGCGTGTGTCGCGAGCGGTCATGGATGGCCGTCGATGCCGGCCCGGTGGCGCTCGAGGAAGGTCTCGAACGCGCGGGCCAGGGCGTGGCAGTCCTCGTCGTCGTGGGCGAGGGAGACCGAGATGAAGCCGCGGCGCGCGATCCAGAAGCCTGCCAGCAGCATTTCGAGGTGGAACAGATCGCGAACGGCCTGCGGAGTCGCGGCCGTATCCGCGTGGCAGCGGATCGGCGTGCGTTGAAAGTGCACGTTCATGATCGAACCGCGGCCCGTCACCTGCGCAGGTGCATTCAGCCGCGCCGCGACGTCGTTGAGGGCGTCGCGCAGGGCCTTGCCGCGGCGATTCAGCCGGTGCACGGCCGACGGCGTGAGCACGTCGCGCAGCCCGGCGAGTCCCGCGGCCATCGTGAGCGCATTGTTGTTGTGCGTGCCGGCGTGTCCGAAGTGATCCGGCCGGCGCGGGTCGAACCGGTCCATGAGATCCGCCCGGCCGCCGAACGCGCCGAAGGAGGCGCCGCCACCGAGATACTTGCCGAAGGTCGTGAGGTCGGCGCGGATGCCGAGCGCCTCCTGGAGGCCTCCCGGCGCAAGGCGCGAGGTCTGCACCTCGTCGAAGATCAGGAGCGCGCCGCTGCCTCGCGTGGCGTCCCGGAGCGCGCTCAGGAACGCCCGCGTACCGGGAATGCAGCCGCCGCCTCCCAGCATGGGCTCGACGAGCACGCACGCCAGTTCGTCCCGGTGCGCTTCGATCAGCGACCGCGCCGACCCCGCGTCGTTGTATTCGCCGACGATCCAGGGGAAGGGAAGGTTGAGCCGCCGGTCCGGCCCGCAGAAGCTCAGGGGGCCGCCGTGGTAGCCGCCGTCGAACACGAGAACGGCGTCGCGTTCCGTGACCGCCCGTGCGAGGCTCACGGCCATCAGGTTGGCCTCCGTGCCCGAGTTCGTGAAGCGCACGCGCTCGACCGAGGGGAAGCGCCCGCAGATCAGCTCCGCGAAATCCTGCTGGTTCTGCGTGGGGCCGCCGAGCGCAAGGCCGTTCTGCGCGGCGGAGGCGATCGCGGCCTGGAGGACCGGATGCGAGTGCCCATGGAGGCCGGCCGTGTGGTCGTTGAGGAAGTCGACGTACTCGTGCCCGTCGAGGTCGTACAGCCGGGCGCCCTCTCCGCGGACGATCGTCACCGGGAAGGGCGTGTAGTGGTTCACGGTGCGGGTATCGCCGCCGGGAAGGAATCCCGTGGAGCGCTCGAAGCGGGTCCGGCTCAGCGGGTTTGCCGCCGTGTACCGGGCGGCCGCTTCGGCGGCGAGCTGCTGCAACGTTTGCGTCTGGACCGGAGTCATGGGCCCTTCAATGCCCTGAGGCGGGGCGGTCGGCTGTGGCGGATCGGGGAAAATCGGGGCCTTCCGGCGCGGATGGCAAGCCGGAGGCATGCGGCAGCTCCGACTAGGCCGTCGGATCAACCCTCACGGTCACGACATCGATGTCCTCGTACTTGTGGTGTTGCACCGAGGTCGCCAGGTGGCGGAGCAGCCGCAGCGAGAACTCGTGCTCCTCCACGGTGTCCACCGGGTGTGTGCCGACGACGGCCAGATGATCCTCGATGTTGCCCTCGGTGCCGCCGGCCAGGAACTCCAGTTCGGCGCCTCCCGATTCGGGTCGCGCGGTGAGCCGCACCCGACGCCGGGCGGTGTCGCGCCCATTCTCTCCTTCCGTCTCCCCGATCAGCAGGAGCAGCGTCTCCTCGGCCGCGTGCGCCAGCCGGTTCGCCATCCCGTCCCCCAACCCCCGGCGGCTGGCGAAGTCCTCCAGAAACCGGTGGATCTTCGGCAGCGACTCCACCCGCAATTCCGTCTGCATGCGCATGTGCCGCGGTCCCGTCAACTCCATGAACGCGGTCAGGACGAGTGCGGTCAGCCCCCCGGAAGTCATTCCGTTGCTGAGCAGCTGCTGCAGGAAGGGCGCCAGCGCATCGGTGGGAATCTGGCCGCTCTGGCAGCCGACGCCGACCCAGAACGAGAACCCGACGACCGTGGCCTTGCGGTAGTCCATGCCGTCCTGCAGCACGATCCTGGTACCCAGCATGAAGAGCACGGCGATGATCACCATCGCGTAGGCACCGAGCACCGGATCCGGGATGACCAGGAGCACTTGCGTCACCTTCGGCAGGAAGGCGAGCACGCAGAAGATGATGCCGATGCACACGCCCACCCGCCGCGACGCGATCCCCGTGATCTCGACGACCGACACGCTGCTCGAGTAGGTGGTGTTCGGCACCGTGGCGAACAGTCCCGAGAGCAGGTTGCCGAACCCGTCCGCGGCCACGGCCCCCTGCACGGCCCGATAGTCGGTGGCCCGCCGCTCGCGCCACGAGACCTTCTGGATCCCCACGGCGTCCCCGATCGTCTCGATCGCCCCCACGAGGGTCACGAAGGTGTAGGCGGGCAGTATGGCCCAGAACGCCGGTCCGAAGTCGAACCCCAGGCCCGGCCAGCCCGCGAGCGGCACACCGACCCACATTGCCTCGCGAACCGGTCCGCCGTCGAGCAGTCCGAAGAACGACGCCGCAATGACCCCCGCGACGATCCCGATCAACGGCCCCCACAGCCGAGCCGGACCGCTGAACTTCAGCATCACCGCCAGCGTCACCACCAGCGTCGCCATGACGGTGACAGGCGCCGCCAGGGGTCCGCTCCCCTCGGGCACGTTGTCCATGAAGTCGAAGAGGAACGGCATCACGTTGACCGCGATCAGCATGATCACGGTGCCCGCCACCGTCGGCGTCAGGATCCGCCGCAGCAGCGACAGGCGCCCCGCAAGCAGGAACTGGAAGAGCGACGACACGATGATCAGCGTGGCCAGCAGACCCGGTCCCCCCTGCTGGAGCGCCGCCACCGACACCGCGATGAACGCCCCCGACGTGCCCATCATCAGCACGTATCCGGATCCCAGCCGTCCCACGCGCCGCGCCTGCAGAACGGTCGCCACGCCGCTTACCAGGAGCGCGCCGAAGGCCCCCCAGGCCAGGTACCCCGCGCTGCTCTCCGCGCTGCGCAGCACGATCGCGACGGTGAGCACGACCCCCCCGATCGCCAGGACCGAATACTGAAGCGCGAGCCCGGCGGCCAGCGGCCAGGGTGGCTTCTCGTCGGGTTGGTAGCGGACGCCGTGTGCGGCCTTGTCCGGCTCGGATGCCATGTGTGAGTCCTCGCGGATGGGAGCGAATCGTGCGGAATTGTTAGATTCGACGCACGAACATCGATCAGCCAGTCACCAATCTAGGGTACATGAACATCGATCAACTCAACCACTACAAGCAGAAGCTCGCCTTCGAAACCGATTCCTGGGACGTCTACGAAGCCCTGGGCAAGGGAGAGCCGGTGGTCGTGGTCGATGGCCGGTCCGCCGAAGCCTACGCCCGCGAACACATTCCCGGAGCCGTGAACCTGCACCACCGCGAGATCACCGCCGAGACCACGGCAGGACTCGACCCCGCAAAGCTGTACGTCTGCTACTGCGGCGGAAGCAGTTGAGTCCACAACCTGCTGTGACCATTGATCTTACGGGAACCAGATTCCGTTTTCCCGCTTTTCGGTTCCCGCCAATCGACTTGGGTCAGGCGCGCACTCTCGGGCGGCTCTCCAGAGCCTTCCTGAGC
>CAZRQE010000128.1:0-29190 GCA_964602175.1 uncultured Gemmatimonadaceae bacterium
GTCGCGCCCGTCTGGAGAGCCGTCTCGTCGGAGGCGGCAAGCTCGAGCAGGTGGCCGATCGAGCCATTTCCTCGCCCCGGCCGCTCCAGGAGCGCTTCCGCGACCGCCTGGAACGGCGCGACCCGCTTCCCGTCGTAACTGTGCAACATCGCGGCGATATCCATGGCGGATAGTTACCTTCCCGGGATGAAACTCGGCAAGATTGCGTTCGCGCTCCCGCCAGCGATCGCGCTGCTCGCGCTCGCGGCCGCTTTCCCGGCACCCGGCCCACATGGCCCCTCTCAGCTCGCCGCGCAGGTCGCCACGGCAACGCTGCCCGGCGGGCAGGACCATGGCCTGGTGGGCACCGCACTGCGCCTGCGCCAGCTCGACGGCGTCAAACGCGTGCTGATGATCGCCGCCCACCCCGACGACGAGGACACCAGCCTGCTCGCCACCCTCGCCCGCGGCATGGGAGCCGAGACCGCGTACCTGTCGCTCAGCCGCGGCGAAGGCGGCCAGAACCTCATCGGGCACCGGCTGCACGAGGGCCTCGGCGTGATCCGGACGGGCGAGCTGCTCGCCGCCCGCACCCTCGACGGCGGTGGGCAGTACTTCACGCGCGCCTTCGACTTCGGGTACTCCAAGAGCATCGACGAGGCGCTCCGCTTCTGGCCGCTCGAGGAGGTGCTGCGCGACGTCGTCTTCGTGGTGCGCAAGTTCCGGCCGCATGTGATCGTGTCGGTCTTCTCGGGGACGCCCCGGGACGGCCATGGCCAGCATCAGATCGCGGGAGTGGCGGCACGCGAGGCCTTCGCGGCGGCCGGCGACCCGGATCGCTACCCCGAACTCGCCGCGCACGGTGTTGCCCCCTGGCAGCCCACCAAGCTGTACCGGTCCGCGCGGTTCTCCCCCCGTGACGTAACTCTTCGCGTGCCGACGGGCAGCTTCGATCCCGTGCTGGGGCGGTCGCACTTCCAACTGGCAATGGAAAGCCGCAGCCAGCACCAATCCCAGGACATGGGCTCGGGCCAGTCAATGGGCCCGCGGGCCAGTTCGCTGCAGCTGCTGGCCTCGGTGGCGGAGGGGGCGGAGGGAGCCGAGGACGACGGCATCTTCGCGGGCGTCGACACCACGCTGATCGGGCAATTGGGCGCGCCGCCGCCTGCGGTATGGCCAGCGGATACGGAGCGGCGCCTGGAGCGGTATCGTGGCGCCCTGGCCGACGCGGCGAACGGCCTCTCGGCGATTCGGCCGGACGGAGCCGTGGCGGGCCTGGCGGAAGCGGCTGCGATCCTCGGCGATCTGGTCGGCGAAGCACCGGAGGGCGAGGGACGGCACGTATTGGGGCAGCGGCTGGAACAGGTGACGGAAGCGCTGCTCGCCTCGGCCGGAGTGGTTCTCGATGTGCGTGTCGGGCGCGAGCTGCTGACGCCCGGCGAGTCCGTCGTCGTGGACGTGCATGTCTGGAACGGCGGCGCCCTCGAGCTGTCCGGCGTGGCGCCCGAGTTGCTGCTGCCTTCCGGATGGGACGCGTCTCCGACCGACGAGTCGGCGGCCGGCCCTCCGCGCTCGCCGTTCTTCCGGCCGCCTGTGGCGGAGACGCCCGCGGACGGCCGGCTCGGACCGGGAGAGTTGGGGCGCTGGAGCTGGCGGGTCGCGGTTCCGGCGGACGCGCGGGTGTCGGCGCCCTGGTACCTGGAAGAGGAGCGTACCGGCGGCATGTACAGCTGGCCGGACGACGCGGATGTGTGGGCGCGGCCGTTTGCTCCGGCACCGGTGCGGGCCCGTGTGGCCATGGCGCTGTCCCAGGGTGCCGCAACGACCGTAGCCGTCGAGCGCGAAGGCTGGTACGTCGGCGTCGACGGGGCCACGGGCGAATACCGGGAGCGGGTGCTGGTCATGCCCGCCATCGACGTGGCCGTGAACCCCCCGTCCATGGTGTGGCCGACCGGGGCGACCGGCGTTCGCGAGGTAGGGGTGGTCCTCACCAACACCTCGGCCACGGCCCGCTCGGGCACCGTGCGGCTGGAAGCGCCGGAGGGGTGGGTGGTCGCGCCCGCGGCGGTACCGTTCTCACTGGGGCCGGACGGCGCCAGCGCATCGGTCGCCTTTACGGTCGCACCGGGTGGTGACACAATCGTGGGAGATTTTGTCCTTCGGGCAATCGCGGGCGAGCGGACAGAGGGGTCAGAGGTCGGCGTTGAGTCGTTGGACGACAAAATCCGGGATGAATTTGTCACTAGCTCCGACATCATCGACCATCCGCACATACCACGCAGCGCGCTCGTGCGGGAAGCAGCGGTTCGGGTCTCGGCCTTCCCCGTGGCGGCCGACACCGAGTTGCGGGTGGGCTACGTCATGGGCTCCGGGGACAGGGGCCCCGACGCGCTCCGCCAGATCGGGATGGACGTCGAGGAACTCGGAGAGGCGGAACTGAACCGGGGCGACTTCTCCCGCTTCGACGTGCTGGTGCTGGGGGTGCGTGCCTACGAGACGCGGCCCGACCTCGCGGCCGCCAACGAGGCGGTCCTCGACTTCGCGCGCGACGGCGGCACGGTGATCGTGCAGTACAACCGGTACGAGTTCCCCGCGAGCGGACTTGCGCCCTACCCCGTCACGATAAGCAGGCCGCACGACCGTGTGACGGACGAGACGGCGCCGGTGACGATCCTGGCGCCCGCATCCCCCGTTTTCTCCGCCCCGAACGCGATCGGGCCCGCCGACTTCGAGGGATGGGTGCAGGAGCGGGGGCTCTACTTCCTGGGCGAGTGGGACGAGCGCTACACGCCCGTCATGGAAATGGCCGATCCGGGCGAGGATCCGAAGCGCGGCGGCCTGTTGGTGGCCGAGGTGGGCGAGGGGCTGTACGTCTACACCGGGCTCGCCTTCTTCCGCCAGTTTTCCGCGGGTGTCCCGGGCGCGTACCGCCTCTTCGCCAACCTGGTGTCGATGCGGGCGGAGGACTGGCGGCGGGCGAGGCCGGTGAGCTGACGGGCTGGATCCTCAGTCCCCGAACGAAATCCCCATCGCCCGCGCCGCCCTGACCATGTCGCCGTCCACGGGGACCGTCTTGGTGGCCCGGGCTGCTTCGGCGAGGGGAACGGCGGTCACCGTCGGCGCATCCAGCGCCACCATGCACCCGAAGCGCCCCTCTGCCGCGAGATCGATCGCCGCGGTCCCGAAGAGAAGCGCGAGGATCCGGTCGAAGGCGATCGGCCGGCCGCCGCGCTGAAGGTGCCCGAGCACCAGGCTGCGCGTCTCATGCCCGGTAAGCTCTTCCAGGCGGCGGGAGATCCGCTTCCCCACCCCCCCGAGACGCCGCCGGCCACCCTTCCCCAACTCTTCGAGGTAGGAGGCCTCGCCCCCCTTCGGCATCGCCCCCTCCGCCACCACGATGATCGCGAACTCCCGGCCCTTCTTCCAGCGGGCCTCGATCTTCTCCGCCACCCTGGTCAGATCGTAGGGGATCTCCGGGATCAGGATCGCGTCGGCGGTGGCCGCGAACCCCGCAAACAGCGCGATCCAGCCTGCGTGACGGCCCATCAGTTCCACCACCATGACCCTCCGGTGCGCCTGGGCAGTCGAATGGAGCTTGTCGATCGCATCGGTGGCGGTCTGCACGGCGGTGTGGAACCCGAAGGTGAAGGTGGTGCCCGGCAGGTCGTTGTCGATCGTCTTGGGCACGCCGATCACCCTGAGGCCCTTCGCCGCAAGCTCGCTGGCGATCCTGAGCGACCCGTCGCCGCCCACCGCGATCAGGCAGTCGATCTTCAGCTCCCGCATCCTGCTGACGACCTCGTCGGACCGGTCCACCATGAGGATGCTGCCGTCGGCCTGCCTGGCCGGGAAGTTGAACGGGCTGCCGCGGTTCGTCGTTCCGAGGATCGTGCCGCCAAGATGCGTAATCCCCCGCACCGAACCGCTGGTGAGGGGCACGAGCCCGTCGTCCATGAAGAGCCCGTCGTAGCCGCGGCGAATGCCGACCACGTCCCATCCGCGCCGCTGCGCGGCAAGTACCGCGGCGCGCACAACCGCGTTCAGTCCCGGCGCGTCGCCGCCACCGGTGTTGATGGCAATTCGCATGAGGCGAATGTACCGACATGGGACTAGATTAGCGAAGCCCGCAAACGCCGGAGGCCGCACGTGTCCGAAGTCACCGAGAAAGCCGTCCGCAACGCCCTGAAGACCGTCAAGGACCCGGAACTCAATCTGGACCTCGTGGTGCTGGGGCTGGTGTATGACATCGAGATCGAGGGCAGCAGCGCGAAGGTCGCCATCTCGCTGACGACGCCGATGTGTCCCGCGGCCGGCCAGATACTCGAAGAGGCCCGCGAGGCCGTCGCCGGCGTGGAGGGCGTGGAGGACTCCGAGGTGGAACTGACCTTCGAGCCGCCGTGGACTCCGCAGCGCATCAGCCCCCTGATCCGCTCCGCGCTGGGGATTTAGCCGACGGGAAGCACGCCATGACGCCATACACGGAAGACGAACTGAAGAAGAAGATCCGGGGCGGGTACATCCTCGAGTCACCAGAGGAGATGACGCCCGGCTACAGGAAGGCGCTCATCGTGCAGCTGACCGTCCAGGCGGACACCGAGCTGATGAGCGCTCCCGCCTACTGGTTCGCCGCCCGGCATGCCCCGTCCACCAACACCCAGGTGAGCGCGCACGCGATCATCCAGGACGAGCTGGCCCACGCCAACATCGCGTACCGGCTGCTCGAGGACCTCGGCGTCTCGAAGGAGCATCTCGTCTACGGACGCGAGCCGCACGAGTTCAAGCACCCCTACGGCTTCGACCAGCCGCTCGACAACTGGGCCGAACTGGTCGTGGCGAACGGGTTCTTCGACCGGGCGGGCATCTGCCTGCTGGGCGACGTGCACCGCAACACTTCCTACGGCCCCCTGAAGCGGGCGCTGGTCAAGGTGGACATGGAGGAGACCTTCCACCTGCGCCACGGCGAGGTGTGGATGCGCCGGCTGGCGCGCGCCGGAGGGGCCGCGACCGAGCTGCTGCAGCGGTGCGTCGACTGGATGTTCCCGATGACGATCGAGTGGTTCGGCCTGCCGGACGACCTCAAGCACCACAGCGGGCAGCTGGACTACAAGCTCAAGGGCCTGACGAACGACGAGCTCCGGCAGGTGTGGATGTCGTCGACGGTGCCGCTGTGCGAGGGCCTGGGACTGTCGGTGCCCGCCCACTACGACGAGGAGGCCGACGAGTACGTGCTCGAATATCCCTTCCCGTGCGAGTACGACCCCGGCGCCAAGCGCTGGCTGTTCGACGACGGCGAGATCAGCTGGAAAGCCGTGTTCGAGCGCTGGAAGGGCCGCGGCCCGATGAACGAGATCTACGTGGACTCGGTGCGCAGATCGCGCGCGTCGGTGGCGTCGTGGCTGAATTGATGCGGCGCCCGCTGGCGACCATCCTCGCCGCCCAGCCCGCCCCCGCGGTCCACGCCTCGGGGGGCCGCGACCAGTGGTCCGCGCCGCTGCGCGAGGCGCCCGCCGACAAGGAAGCGGCCCTGCGCGACGCTCTCGGGGAGGTCCTGGACCCGGAACTGCCGATTTCGCTGCTGGAGCTGGGCCTCGTGTACGGCGTCGGGTTCGATCGCGGCACGGCGCGCGTGGATCTCACCTTCACGGCCACGGCCTGCCCGTGCATGGACTTCATCAAGCAGGACGTGCGCGACCGGATCGGCATGGAGCCATGGGTGGACGCGGTCGAGATCAACGAGGTGTGGGATCCGCCGTGGACCACGGCCAGGATGACCGAGGAAGGCAGACGGAAGCTGGGCCGCTTCGGGGTGGGCGCATGAGACCCGGGGTGGACGCATGAGACCCGGGGTGGACGCATGAGAACGGGGGTGGACGCATGAGAACGGGCCTGGACGAGGGCGTCTACGAGGTGTTCGCCCGCAAGAGCCGCGGCGAGCCCCTGCGCCACATCGGCTACATCGACGCGCCGGGCGACGAACTCGCGCGCGTCTACGCATGGAAGACCTACGACGAGGAGAACTGGTTCGAGATGTGCGTGGTCCCGCGCGGGGCGGTCATCCCGGTCAACCGGGTGGAGGGGCCGTGGGCGAAGAACGTGCCGGAGGGGACTCCCGGGCCATGACCCCCGCACCCCTGGCACGCCACATCCTGAGTCTCGCCGACACCAAGCGCCTGCTCGGAATCCGCTACAGCGACTGGCTGCTGGGCAGTCCCTCGATCGAGACGGGGATCGCCGCCTCGTCCATGTCGCAGGACGAGTGGGGCCACGCGCGGCTGCTCTACGCCATGCTCAAGCGCCTGGGGTTCGACCCGTTCGAGGTCGAGCACGAGCGCCCGGCGGACCGCTACTATTCCGCGCCCGCCCTGGACCGCCCCTTCGCCGACTGGGCCCACTTCGTCGCGGCGGTGGTGGTCGTCGACGGCGCGCTTTCGGTCGCGCTCGAGAGCTTTGCGGACGGGAAGTTCGCGCTCGCGCGCTCCCGCGTGCCCAAGATGCTTGCCGAGGAGGAGTATCACCGCCGGTTCGGCACGGCGTGGTTCACCCGTCTTGCAGCTGCCGGGGGCGAGGGCGCGGCGCGCCTGCGGGATGCCGCCGGAGCCATGCTGCCCACGACCCTCGCGTGGCTCCTCCCCGCCGACGCTGTCCACGACGCGCTGGTAGCCGACGGGCACGTCTGGCCGGAGGACCGTGTCCGCGACCGTTGCAGGCGGCGGCTGGGAGACACGCTCGCCGCCGCCGGGGTCGACCTGGACGCGGTCGAGCCCGCACGCAACGGATGGGACCCGGAGCGGCGCCGAGGCCCTGGCGCGCCCGGCGAGGAAGCCGTGGAGCGGGCGCGGGGAGATCTGAACCGCGACCTCTTCGTGGAGTAGCGGCGTGGACGCGATGCCCACCTTCGCCGAGCCCGGCAGCGCACCGCCGTGCCCGTTCTGCGGCGGCGAGCAGACCGAGATCATGTCCCTCTTCGGGAGCCACGCATCGCTCACCACGTGCTGGTGCGCCGACTGCCGCAGCCCCTTCGAGTTCCTTCGCTGGCAAAACGCCGGCCCGGACGGGACGGTTGCGAACGAAATGGTAGCGAAGGAGATGGAACATGGACCCCCCGAGACGGGTTGAGTAAAGTGTTCGCAAGCCTTTTCGTACCCCCAGCCGCCACGGCGCCATGACGATGCCCGCTTCCCTGAACGTTCGCCGCGCACTTGTCGCGGTCGCCGCCATCACAACGTCGGCCTGTGGCACGGCCCAGTTCGAGCTTCCCGAACCGCGGCGGCTCGTCATCCTTTCCGGGGAACGGCTTGCGCCCACCAAGGAGCGCTTGGAGGAAGTGGACCTGTGGCTGCGGGAGCAGGTGGACAGCATCGAGCTCGACCCCTCGTTCATGATCTACACCAACGGGCAGGAGGGGCCCGTCTATCCCTGGGAGGAGCTCGAGGTCAACGAGCGGGGCGATACCGCGAATGTGAGCGCGCAGCTGATACCGGGCATCCAATGGCCATACACGATTTACGCGCACTTTCACCTGATGGCCGCGCAGAATCGACTGGATCGATGGCTGCCCGAGGCGGTCGGCGCGAGCGATTTCGAACTCGAGAGGGCGATTCTGGCCCGCGTGTCGGATTCCTGGCTGTATCAGCGCTCGATCTTCGACGCCCCACCCTATGGCATCCTCGACGAATTGATGTACTCGAACGAGAACGGTTACCTGGAAGCCTTCATCCTGACCGCGCGCCCCGACGCCTTTGTCGAGGCCAGAAGGGATTGGCTCGCGGCGGAGCCCGGGGCCCAGGAGGCCTATGTGGCGTGGTTTCGGAGAGCTTTCGAACGGGATCCGCCCGGAGCCCGGGGCGCCACCGGAGCGCGCTAGCAGTCGGGTTGACGCGGAGGCGGTTTTTCCCTCAGGCCGGTCCTGCGAGCGTCCACCCGACTTCCACAAGCCGCGCGGCTTCGTCCGTCGCGTGGACGTCCACGCGCCCCGTTCTCGCCAGCCGGGAGTCCGAGGGCTTGCCGCCGAAAAGTGCGAAGCCGTCCACGGAAAAGCGCTCTTCGCTCCCGTCCGGCGCCGTGGCGACCATGACGCAACTCTTCAGTTCCTTGACGCGCAGGGCCTCGCCCTTCCCGAGCCGCAGCCGCAGAATACGGCCTCCGTGGGGATGATCGAGCGCGTCGATCACGCGGTATGTCGCTTTGGGCGGAGCCGCTGTGGTCACTGTAGTACCTCCGTGGACATGGAACCGGTGTCGGACGCGACACTACACTAGAACCCTTCCAACCAGGGCGTCAACGGATGAAAGCAGAGCAGACGGGACCGGCGGCCGAAGCCAGGGGCCGAACCCGGGTAGCGGCGGGGCCCGGCGCGGAGGAGGCTGGCCCCGCCCCGTCCGGCCCGTCACTGCTGGAGGACCCCGAAGAGATGCGGCGGTCCGGATACCGGGTGGTCGACGCGATCGTGGACCGCTGGGCGAACCTCGCGGACGGACCGGCCTGGCGTGGGGCCCGCCGGAAGGTCACGGAGCCCCTGCTTCACGGCCCGCCGCCGGAATCCGGCCGACCCCTCGAGCCGATTCTCGAAACCGTGCTCCAGGACGTGATGCCCCTCGCGGGGCGCATCGACCACCCCCGCTTCCTCGCCTTCATCCCGTCCAGCCCGTCATGGGCCTCGGTCCTCGCCAGCTTCCTGGTCAACGGCTTCAACGTGTTTCAGGGCACGTGGCTCGAGTCTTCCGGCCCGTCCCAGATCGAAGTCACGGTCACGGAATGGTTCCGCGAGTGGCTGGGGTATCCGCCGGGTGCCGGGGGCCTGTTCACCAGCGGCGGATCGGCCGCCAACCTGATCGCCCTCGTCGCCGCGAGGGAAGCCGCCGGCAATCCGCCTTCGGGTACGGTCTACGTCTCCGAGCAGACGCATGCCTCCGCCGTCCGGGCCGCCCGCATCGCCGGAATCGGCGGCGCTCGGGTCCGCCACCTGCCCGTCGACGGCGACTTCCGGATCGTGCCCTCGGGCCTCCGCGAAGCCGTCCGCCAGGACCGTGAGGACGGCCTCGCGCCGTTTTGCGTGATCGCAAACGCGGGAACCACCAATACCGGGGCCATCGACCCCCTGGCCGAAATCGCCCAGGTGGCGAAGGAGGAGGGACTGTGGTACCACATCGACGCGGCCTACGGAGGCTTCGCGGTGCTGGATCCGAATACCAGGCCGCTGCTCTCGGGGCTGGAGTTGGGCGACAGCATAAGCCTGGATCCGCACAAGTGGTTTTTTCAGCCCTACGAGACCGGCTGTCTCATGGCGCGGGACGTGACCAGGCTGGAAGCGGCTTTCCGGATGCTTCCCGAATACCTGCAGGACGCCGACTGGGGACCGGAGCACGTCAATTTCTGTGATCGCGGCCTGCAGCTCACGCGGACCTTTCGTGCGCTGCGCGTCTGGCTTGCGGTTCAGCGCTACGGCCTTGACGCACATCGCAGGGAGATTGCGCGCGCCATCGAACTGGCCAAACGAACCGAGGCGCGGATCCGGGCCGCAACCGAGCTGGAGCTCCTGTCGCCGCAGAGTCTCGGTGTGGTCTGCTTCCGCTACGCCGGACGTCCGGCCGCCGCGCCCCACCGCCTGGATGAACTGAACCGCGAGATTCAGGACCGGGTCACGCAGTCGGGTCTGGCCATGCTCTCCTCCACCCGCCTGGGACGCAGGTTTTCGTTGCGGTTCTGCATTCTGAACACACGCACGACCGCCGCCGACGTCGAAGTCGCGATCGACGCCATCCTGCGCACGGGGAGGGAGCTGGACGCATGAGACTCGGCCGGGTGCTGGTGGGCGCGGGAGGCACGGCGGCGCTGGCGGCGTTCTTTACGGTCTCGGGCCTGGGCGGGGTGATCCCGTCCCTGTTCGCGGCCGCGTGGCTTGTCGCGATTCCGGTGCTGGCCGTGATCGGGGAGCCCCCTCGCGCCGAGGAGATTCGCGCCGACCGGGCGGCGGTCTACAAGGGTTCCACCGTCCTGCTTGCGGTTGCCGGACTGCTGGCCGTGTGGGCGCTCGTTCGGCTTCCCCATCCCGCCGCGTCCCGGCTGCTGGCATGGCCACCGGGGATCGCCGGGCTCCTGGTTCCAGCCCTTGTCCTTGCCGCGGCAGGCGTCCTGGTCGCCTATGGATTCCGGGCCCTCTCGCGCCGGTTCGGGTGGCAGGAAACCGAGGCGGTCCGGGCGATCATGCCCGAGACGCGACCCGAGAAGGGGGCCTTTGCGGCTCTGTCCCTCGCGGCCGGATTCTCGGAAGAGATCGTCTTCCGCGCCTTTCTTCCGGCGTTTCTGCTGCCGTGGACCGGGTCGTACCTGGCTGGTGCCTTGCCTGCCGCGGGTGTTTTTGGCTTCCTTCATGCGTATCAGGGCCGACTGGGGATCGTACGGACCACAGTGATCGGGGTTGTCATGGCCGGCGGCGTGGCGTGGACCGGCAGCGTGTGGCCGTCGGTTTTCGCGCATGCGGCCCTGGACCTGCTGTTCGGACTGGTGCTGGCCAGGTCACTCATGGGAGAGCCGCGCGCCGGCGCGGCCGGGGAAGGAGCTTCGTGGACGTAGACCTCGTACTCATCGCCGACGCGGCTACCATCGACGGGTCGGGCAAGCTGAACCTGCTCGGTGTCTTCGATCAGATCAGCGTGGCCCGGTTCCCGGCTCGGCACGGCCGTCTTTCACTCGTCCTGCGCTTCCTCGGCGGTGCCAACGATGCCGGCACCCATAAGCTCACGATCAAGCTCGCCTCGCCGTCCGGGAAGGAAATCGTCTCCCTCAGCGGCGAGCTCAAGGTGGCCCCCAGCCCCACGAGTCTCCAGACGGGAATCCGGGTCCCTCACGTGATCAATCTGGACGGCATCGTCTTTCAGGAGTCCGGGATCCACACCTTCCACATCCTGGTGAACGGACGTCACCAGGCCACGCTTCCGCTGACGATCGTCAGCCGCAACCTCGACGCGGTGGTGACTTGACCGGCACGCGCCCGGAACCGGCCAGGTCCGGCGGCGGGCCGCTCCGCGTGACCCGCCTCCGGGTCCATCCCGTGAAGGGGACCCGGGGAATCGACCTCGAAGCGATGGAGTTCGACCAGCTGGGTCCCCGTTTCGATCGCCGCTGGATGGTTGTGACGCCCGACGGCGAATTCGTGAGCCAGCGCGGCACCCCCCAGCTGGCGACCATTCGTCCCCGGCTGGAGAACGGCTCGCTGGCGCTCGCGGCCCCCGGGGCGGAGACGCTGACCGTGCCCGTCGACCCCGGCGGCGGGTGCGTTCGCGTGCGCATCCACGGCACCGGCGCGGACGCCCGCTCTGTCGGGGCGGAGGCCGACGCCTGGCTGTCCTCTGTCCTGGGTGGCGAGTTCCGGCTTGTCTTCATGAGGAACCGGGATGCGCGCTCCACGGACCCCGAATACGCGGCGGGACACCGCGTGGGCTTCGCCGACGGCTTTCCGGTGCTGCTCGTCAGCGAGAACTCCGTGGACGAGTTGAGCCGGCGCGTGGGGCGTCCGCTCCCGGTGGAGCGTTTCCGGCCCAACATCGTCGTGACCGGCGACTCGCCGCACGACGAGGATCGCTGGCAGCGCTTCGCGATCGGCGGGCTGGCCTTCGAGGGCGTGAAGCTGTGCGCGCGCTGCAAGGTCACGACCGTCGACCAGGATTCGGGCGTCCGCGACCCCGCCTCCGAGCCGCTCAGGACGCTGGCGTTCTATCGCCGTATCGAGTCGCACGTCTACTTCGGGGTCAACGTGGTGCACAGCGGACGTGGCCGGATCGCCGTGGGCGACACGGTGGACGTGCTGGAGCGGGGGTACATACCGGGACGGCAGTGAGCAGGAACCCCAGTGAGCAGCGGCGGGAGGCCGCATGAGCGTAGCCCGAGTGCGTGACCGCGTCCTGGAGCGGCACATCGAGGAAGAGATGCAGCACGCCTTCCTCGACTACTCGATGAGCGTGATCGTGCGGCGCGCGCTTCCGGACGTGCGCGACGGCCTCAAGCCGGTGCACCGGCGGATTCTCGTGGCGATGCACGGACTCGGGCTGCGCCCGGACCGCGACTACAAGAAGAGCGCGACCGTCGTGGGCGAGGTGCTGGGGAAGTACCACCCGCACGGAGACACGGCCGTATACGACGCGCTCGTCCGCATGGTGCAGGAGTTCTCGCTGCGGTATCCGCTCGTCGACGGCCAGGGCAACTTCGGCTCGATCGACGGTGACTCGGCAGCCGCGTACCGGTACACGGAGGTGCGTCTCGCAAGCGTCGCCACCGAGCTTCTCGCCGAGATCGAGAAGGACACGGTCGACTGGGAGAACAACTTCGACGACCGTCTCAAGGAGCCGGCGGTGCTGCCGTCCACGGTCCCGAACCTGCTCACCAACGGCTGTTCGGGGATCGCGGTGGGGATGAGCACGAACGTGCCGCCGCACAACCTGCGTGAGGTGGCCGACGCGCTGCGGACGCTGGTGGCCAACCCGGACTGCGACACCCCGGAGCTGATGGAGCAGCTTCCCGGGCCCGACTTCCCGACGGGTGGCTACATCGTGGGGCGCGCCGGCATTCGCCGCATGTACGAGAACGGGCGCGGCCGGATGACGATGCGGGCGCGCGTGGTGACCGAGGCAGTGCGCGGAGGGCGCAAGCAGCTCGTGGTGACCGAGTTGCCGTATGCGGTGTCGAAGTCCCGGATCATCGCGCAAATCGCCGGTCTGTCGCGCAAGGGCAGCTTGCCGGACGTGGCCGATCTGCGTGACGAATCGGACCGCGAGGGCATTCGCCTCGTGATCGAGTTGAAGCGCGGGGCCGACGTCAGCCGCATCATGGCGCTGCTCTTCAAGCGGACCGCGCTCCAGTCCACGTTCGGTGCGATTCTCCTGGCCCTCGACGGCGGCAAGCAGCCCGAGGAATTCACGCTCAAGGAGCTGCTGGAGCGCTTTCGCGACCATCGCCTGGACGTGATCCGCCGTCGGTCGCGGTTCGACCTGAACAAGGCCGAGGCGGACCTGCACGTCACGCGGGGACTCCTCACCGCGCTGGCCCACATCGACGAAGTCATCGCCGTGATCCGGCGCTCGACAGACCGCGACCAGGCCGCGGCCCGCCTGCAGGAGCGCTTCAACCTGAGCGATATCCAGGCGGACGCGATTCTGCGGATGCGGCTCGCCCGGCTGACCGCTCTGGAGGGCGATCAACTGCGCGTCCGCGAGGAAGGCCTGCTCGCCACGATCAAGAAGCTGCGCGGTCTCCTCGCCAACGAGTCGCTCCAGCTCACGGTCATGCTCAGGGAGCTGGACGAGGTCGTCGAGCGCTATGGCGACGCCCGCCGCACGGTGATCCTTGAGGGGAAGGACAAGGCCGACTTCGCCTATGTGAAGTCGAGCGTCGCGGACGAAGACGTGGTCGTCACCATTTCCCACCAGGGCTATCTCAAGCGGATCCCGATGCACCTGTACCGGCGGCGCACTGCCACGGGCCTCGCAATGGCCGCCATGGAACGCTACCGAGGCGACTACCTGGAGACCGTGGTCGTGGCGCGGACGCAGGGCTGGCTGCTCGTGTTCACCAGCAAGGGGAAGGTGTACTTCCTGCGTGTCGAGGAAGTCCCCGAGGGCTCCCGCGCGGCGCGTGGCAAGTCGATCTGGGCCCTGCTCGGCATCGACCGACGCGATCCGGTCGTTGCGATCCGCCCGGTCGACGACCTCACCGACGACCGCTACCTGGCGTTCGTCACGCGCGCCGGGCTGGCCAAGAGAACGCGCCTGCCCGAGTACTCCAACCCGAAGCCCGCCGGGATCATCGCGATACGGCTGCGGACGGACGACACGGTCCTGGACGTGCACGATACGTCGGGAGACACGGAGTTCCTCCTGGTCACCCGGCAGGGCCGCGCCCTGCGCTTCCCGGAGCGGGAGGTGCCGGTGATGGGCCGGGTGGCGCTGGGGGTGAAGGGGATCAGTCTGCGCGGCGAAGACCAGGTCGTCGCGTTCATCGCCGCCACCCGTGAAGCGCCCGTCCTCCTCGTCACCGAAAGGGGCGGCGCGAAGCGGACACCCCTCACCGACTTCCCGATCCGCAAGCGGAGCGGGCTGGGCATCGCGGCGATGGCCACCGGCGACTGCGCCCACGGGATCGTCGGCGCGCTGGAAGGGCTGGACGACGACCGGGTCATCCTGTTGTCGGCCGGCGGCGTGCCGACCGCCGCGAACGTCGGCTCGGTCGCGCTCACGCAGCGCACCGCACCGGCGCAGGGCATTGTGTCGCCCGGAGCCGGGGACAGAATCGTGGAGGTTACGCGCCTCAACGGGGACGAGCCCGCGCACGAGACGCAGTTCGACCTCATGGGACCCGCATAAGATGGGGCCCGCATGAGGTTCCTCGTGCTGGGCGGCGGCGCCCAGGGCTCCGCGGCCGCCTTCGACCTCCTCCGCCAGGACGCGGTCGAGGAGGTCGTTGTCGCGGACCTGCGCCCGGACCGGCTGCACCCGGCGCTCCGGCCTCATCTGGGCCGACGCCTGGCGACGCTGCAGGTGGATGCCGCCTCCTCGCCCGACGGCATAGCGGGAGCGATGGACGGCGCCAGCGGGGTGCTGTGTGCGCTTCCGTACCACTTCAACTACGACATGGCGCGGATGGCGGTCGAGGCCGGCGCCCACTTCACGGACCTCGGCGGCAACACCGAAATCGTCACACGCCAGCGCGAGCTGGAGACCGCAGCCCGGCAAAAGGGCCTGTCGGTGGCGCCCGACATCGGGCTGGCCCCGGGCATGGTCAATATCCTGGCCCAGGCGGGCATCGCGCGTTTCGACTCGGTGGACACGGTACGGCTGTGGGTGGGCGGGCTGCCCCGCCGTCCCCGGCCGCCGCTCAACTACCAGATCGTCTACGCGCTCGAAGGCATGTTCGATTACTACGTGACGCCCGCCGAGATCCTGAGGGACGGCAAGCGGATCCGCGTGGATGCACTGTCGGAGTTGGAAACCGTCGAGTTCGGGGCACCCATCGGCCGCCTCGAGGCCTTCCACACCGGCGGCGGGACATCGACGATGCCCGCGCGATACGAGGGCCGCATCAGCAGCTTCGAGTACAAGACGCTGCGCTACCCCGGCCATGCCGAGGTGATGCGTGCCATCCGCGAGCTGGGGCTTCTGAGCGACCGGGAC
Source organism: uncultured Gemmatimonadaceae bacterium (assembly GCA_964602175.1). Taxonomy (GTDB): domain Bacteria; phylum Gemmatimonadota; class Gemmatimonadetes; order Longimicrobiales; family Gaopeijiaceae; genus Bin94. Next base: position 15,141 of record CAZRQE010000128.1, read on the forward strand.
GTCGATTACAACGGGGCGGTGATCAATCCCCGCAAGTTCTTCATCCAGCAGGTGACACCCTTCCTGAGGAACGAGGACGGGGACGACCTGGTCGTGGCGCGCGTCGAGGTGACGGGAGAGAAGGATCGCGTGCGGTCCCGGATCCGCTATGAAGTCATCGACCACTACGACCCGGCGACGGGCATCACCGCCATGGCCAGGACCACCGGGTTCACGCTGGCGATCGTGGCGCTGATGCAGGCGCGCGGCGAGGTAGCCGCGGGCGTGGGCACACCCGACGAGGTCATCCCTGCGCAGACCTACGTCGACGAGCTGGGAGAGCGCGGAATTCGTGTTACTTTTGACCGCTTCCCACAACACGCAACCAAGGCGGACCCAGTCCAATGACGATACATCGTGCAATGACGGCAACCCGTGCCACACTCCTGGTCGCCCTGGCGGCCATTGGCTCGCCCACCGATACGAACGCACAGCAGGGCGCCGCGCCACCGGAACTCGTCCGGCCCGACGAGAGCCGCTTCGGCGAGATGCGGCAGCTCACCTTCGCGGGCGAGAACGCCGAAGCCTACTGGTCGTTCGACGGTTCCAGGCTGGTCTACCAGTCGACCCGCACGCCCGGAGAGGGGTGCGACCAGATCTACATATACGACCCGGCAACGGGCGAGGAGCAACTGGTCAGCACGGGTGGCGGCCGCACCACCTGCTCGTACTTCTACCCCGGCGGCGACCGGATCCTCTACTCGTCGACGCATCATTTCAACCGCGCCTGCCCGACGCCGCCCGACTTTTCGCGGGGATACGTGTGGGCGGTGTACCCGAGCTTCGACATATTCACCACGGACCTGGACGGATCGAATTTCCGGCAACTGACGAACGAGTTCGGCTACGACGCAGAGGCCACGTTCTCCCTCACGGGAGACCGGATCATCTTCACCTCGATTCGCGACGGCGACCTCGACCTGTACTCCATGCGGCCCGACGGCTCGGACGTGAAACGCGTCACCGACCGTCTCGGCTACGACGGCGGCGCTTTCTACAGCCCCGACGGCACGAAGATCGTGTGGCGGGCCCACTACCCGGAGACCGACGAGGAGCGCGAGGATTACCTGTCCCTGCTCGCCGAAGGCCTCATCCGCCCGTCGGCGCTCGACATCTACATCGCCGATGCCGACGGCTCGAACATCCGGCAGCTGACCGATAACGGCGCGGCCAACTTCGCCCCCTATTGGCATCCCTCCGGGGAGCAGATCATCTTCTCGTCAAACATGGACGATCCGCGGGGACGCGAGTTCGAGCTCTACCTGATCAATGTGGACGGCACCGGCCTGGAGCGCGTCACCTGGTCGGAAGGCTTCGACGGGTTCCCCGTGTTCCACCCCGACGGCAACAGCCTCGTATTCGGCTCCAACCGCAACATGTCGCACGAGGGCAACACGAACCTGTTCCTGGTGGAGTGGCGGGACACGCGGTAGGGCGATGTGGTAACCAGCACGCGCGGCCGCTGGCCACGAATGTCCTTCGTCCGGGTCAGAGGTCGTCCTCGTCGCCCTGTGCCGACGGAGCGCGAAGCGACGTCACGGTAGGAAACAGTCGACCGGCCTCTATAACCAGAAGCCCGTGAGCGGAAACCACGACCCGGCTGACGGGCCCCGGAAGAACCATCGTTTCCACATATGAACCCGTGGAAAGATTGTAGCGGTCGAGCCCCCGATTGTTGACCAGTACAAACAGTGTGTCGCCTCGTACAGCCAGATCCTGCGCCGTACGCGTCGGACGCGCGGTGTAGGACAATCGGACCCCACCATCGGGACGCTCGGTCGCGACAACATCGGGGAAGTCTGCATGCGCAACGTAGGGATACATTCCCCGCGCGGACCCGTCGTCAAACACAAAGAACCCGTTGCCGAGCGCAAACCCGAACACCCAAAGATTGCCTGGGCCACCGGCGACCTCCCCATAACGCTGAAGCGGATGCATGCCGCCGATCCCTTCCCAAGGCGATGCAACAACGGCCATCAACTCGCCGCGTTCCGACATACGTAGCCAAGGGTCGGGTGCCATGGTGTCAAGGATGTACCCGCCGCCCGTCAGCGGTACAACACCGTTTACCGTCCCACTTGACCACTGTCGCGCAGACGGGAGCGGTACCTCCCGCAACAACTCGCCGGATCCCGAAATCCAGACAAGTCTTCGGTTACCCGAGTCAGCCAGAACGACCTCTCCGCGATCGTTTACCGCCATTGCCCTGGCATTGCGCACCTCGCCGGGCCCTTGTCCCGTTCTCCCCCAAGACCACACCACCCCATTTGGCCCAATACGGTGGACGCGTTGGCTTCTTCCGTCCAGCACGGCGGCATCGCCATTGGAGAACGCGTCCAGAGCAATTGCACTTGCAAGCGTTGTGTCGCCTTCGCCATAGGTCCAGAGTGTGTCATAGTCGATCGGCCGCACCATCCTCTCGCCCTCTGCGTTCGGAAAGAGGTTGACGGCACGGAAACTGCCGGGAGCCCCAGGTGTTTCGCACCCAAGCGACAGGAGTACGAGCAGGAGAATCATCGGAGGGCCGGCCCGGTCCAAAACAGCAAGCGCTCTCCGGACATGAAAACCCGTCCAGGCATGTCCGACGCGTGCGCACCCTGCTCGATCAGTCACGGCCCTGCAGCACCTCCAGAAACTGCGTCAGGACCCGGTAGGTCAGCCCCCAGATCACCTGGCCGTCCAGCCGAATGCTGGGGAACATCCTCACCCCCAGGCTCGGATCGCGGTACGCGTACGAATCGCGGTTCGACCGGTCGTCGAGCGCACGAACCGGGAACCAGTGAACCGAGGCCACTTCGGGGCTGGCAATCCGGGCCCTCGCCGCAGGATCCGACTGGAAGACGAAGGGCCAGATCGTGATCACCGGCAGGCGAACCCCCAGCGGCCGCATCGGCTCGATCCTCCCCAGCGGATGGCCATCCACGTCCAGGCGCAGGCCCGTCTCCTCGCGAGCTTCACGTACCGCCGCCTCGATCAGCCCGGCGTCGGTAGTGTCCAGGCTCCCTCCCGGCAGCGCCATCTGCCCCGACCACGGATCGCGAGAGGAGTCGGCCCGTCGGATCGCCAGCACCTCGCAACGGTCGACCCGAGGGTCCCGGGTCCTCGGCGGCGGACGCAGCACGAGCGCAACCGCGGCGTTCTTGCGGTGCCGATCCGGAAACGCCGAGTTCGTCGGTCCGAATCGCTCGGCCAGCGCGGCCGGAAGCTGCGAGAGGCGCATGCGCGTCAGACTCGCTCGACTGCCCTGGCATCCGGCCTAAACGCCGGCGCGGTCGGGCCCCCAGATGTGCTTGTGGAGCTGGGTCTGGAACCGGACCGGCAGTTCGCTGGCCAGGATCGCTGCGGCCAGTTCCTCGATTTCCTCCAATCCCCAAACCGGCGAGACCAGCAGCGCCCCGAGCGAGCCGGCGCGCACACGCTCGTCCAGTCCGTGACGGCGCACCACGTCCGCGGCCCACTCGAAGTCGTCCCGGCCGGAGACAACGAACTTGACCTCGTCGCGAGCCGACAGGTGGTCCAGGTTGGCCCAGAGATTGCGGTCGGCTTCGCCTGAACCGGGGCACTTGAGGTCCATGATCGTGTGGACCCGGTCGTCCAGAACGCTCACGTCGACCGCGCCCGAGGTCTCGACCAGCACCGTGTAGCCGTCGTCCACGAGGCGTGAAGCCAACGTCGCGGCACCCGGCTGCACCAGCGGCTCGCCGCCGGTGATCTCGACCAGCCGGCAGCGCTTCGCGGCCACCGTCTCCACCACCTCGGCGATCGACATGCGCGTGCCCCCGTGGAAGGCGTAGGCGGTATCGCACCACACGCAGCGCAGCGGGCAGCCCGTCAGGCGCACGAAGGTGCACGGCAGGCCCGCCCAGGTGGACTCCCCCTGGATCGAATGGAAGATCTCCGTCACGCGCACGGACTGCGGCGTCACTCCGATCTCCCCTCTCTCTCCGCCCTGGCCACCACGGCTTCGTTCAGCATTCGCTGCACATCGTTCAGGGTCACGGCCCGGGCGGCGTCCAGCACCGCACCGCGCGTGGAACCCCACCACTGCAAAGGGCTCTCCACGTGTCCCACGATCCCCAATCCGGTCTCGGCCCAGCGCGGAAAGACGAGGTAACCCGCCACCGGCGCCTTCAGGTCTCCCGTCCGCTCGGTCTCGATGGAAACCGTGTACGGTTGACCGTCGACCGCCTCGAACGCCGGCGGGCGGCTGTGGACGTCGAAATAGCCCCCCAGGGTGCGGTCGTCCTCACCGGTGCCCGGCCCCTTTGCTGGCTCTGTCACGTGTAGTCCTCGTCGTCTCCGTGGTCCCGCCCCCCCGCATCGTCCCCTTATGTTAGTGACTACAGCCCGACATCGCCCAACCCCGCGGAGGTCCGAAGGTGCTGGCTGCAGTGTTTCACAAGAATGGCGGCCCCGAGGTCGTCACCGTCGAGGATGTCGACATCCCCCTGCCGGGCCCCGGCGAGGTTCGAATCCGGGTGGAAGCCTCGTCCATGAACCACCTCGATCTGTGGATGCGCCGCGGGCTCCCGATCGAGATCCCCATGCCCCACATCGGCGGCGCGGACATCGCGGGTGTCGTGGACGAGACCGGGCCGGGCGTCGTGCGCGCCCCCCTCGGCAAGCGCGTGGTCGTGGACCCTTCCCTCCACTACGACTGGTATCGGCTTGCTTCGAGCCTCGGGAACCGTGCGGAGCCCTTCCAGATCATCGGGGAGCACACGCAGGGCGGTTTTGCGGAGTACGCAGTCGTTCCCGCCATGAATGTCGTCGAGATCCCCGACCACGTGTCGTCGGCCACCGCCGCGGCCGCCGCCCTGGTCGGCGTGACCGCCTGGCACGGGCTCACATCGCGAGGCCGCGTGCAACGAAGCGAGAGGGTGCTGATCACTGGTGCGAGCGGTGGCGTGTCCTGCATGGCCGTGCAGTTCGCGAAACACCTCGGCGCGGAGGTCTATGCGATCACGTCTTCGGAGGAGCGCGAGCGGCAGGTCCGTGCCCTGGGCGCCGACCACGTCTTCGACCGGACGACGACCGATTGGAGCAGGGAGATCTTCAGAGCCACCGGCAAGAGAGGGATCGATGTCTGCCTCGACTCGGTCGGCGAGGCGATCTGGCCCCAACTCGTGAGAAGCCTGGCCGTCGGAGGCCGCCTGGTGTCCTTCGGAGCGACGACCGGTCCCGGCGGAAAGATCGATATCCGGCTCCTCTTCTGGCGTCAGCTTTCGATCCTCGGGTCCACCATGGGCACGCCCGAGGAGTTCCGGAAAACGATGGAGCTTGTCTTCAGCGGGGTGGCGACGCCGCCCATCCACGCGGTGTTGCCGCTCTCCGAGGCACGGCGGGCCCACGAATTGCTCGAGGCGGGAGATGTCTTCGGCAAGCTCGTGCTGGACCCGAGGCTGCGGTCCGGCGGCGAAGAGGCGGCGGGCTCGGCACCGGGTGCGGGAGGTTGAGCCGGGTGGACTTCCGCGAAGCCCAGGATCGGGTGGACGAGTGGATCGGCCGATTCGAAGAAGGATACTGGCCACCGCTCGCAATCCTCGCCCGTCTTGTTGAGGAGGTCGGGGAACTGTCGCGCGAGATCAATCATCGTTTCGGCTCGAAGCCCAAGCGGGCCGACGAGGCAGCGGCGGAACTCGAGCTGGAGATCGCGGACGTACTCTTCGTGCTGGTCTCGCTCGCAAACCAGCAGGGAATCGACCTGGGCGATGCGTTCGAGCGCGTCATGGACAAGTACGAGCGCCGGGACCGCGGACGCTGGACGCCCAAGGTCGGGTCCGGCCCGGCGGGGACCGCGTCGTAACAAAGCTCGCTGGCTGGCTGTCCGCAGAAGCGAGGGCACACCTCGTTCGAATCAACTCCAGCCAGCCCGACATCCATGGACAATGGGGAGACAGACGGAATCCTCGTCGAGCGTGTTCGCCGCGGCGACAGCAGCGCGTTCGATCAGCTGGTCCGGCGGCACCTGAGAACCGCGCACGCGGTGGCCAGGGCCAACCTGGACAACCCCAGCGACGCGGACGGCGTGTGCCAGGATGCTTTCATAAAGGCGTTGCAGCAGATCGACGCATGCCGCAACCCCGACCGATTCGGTGCATGGCTCATGGTCATCGTTCGCAACACCGCGCACAATCGCCGCGAATACAACCGCGTGCGGTCCGCGATACCGCTGGAGAAGGCGACCTCTGCCGCTTCGGGCCACGACCCGTTTGCCGACACGGCCAGGGCGGAACTTCGTGGCCGGCTCCGGGAGGCCATGACCCACCTCACGGATCTGCAGCGCAAGGTGCTCGTCCTCTACGATCTGGAGGGCTGGCGACATGGAGAGATCGCCGACGAACTCGGCATTTCGGCCGGTTCGTCCAGGGTCCACCTGCATATGGCACGAAAGACGATGAGAAAGCGGCTCGCGGATTCGAGCGGTTTTTGGCCAAGGACAGTCCAGGGAGTCTTTTGAGATGAACGACCACCAGAACGAGGCGCGCGGCTCCGCACCTGCGGGTGCCCGCCATGCCGCCGCGGCCGACCTCGACCCCGAGACCGACCCGAACCGCTGGGAGGCTCTTGTCGCCCGTATCCTGGCGGAGGCCCAGCCGATGCTGGACGCCCGGCGGCTTCAGCCAACGCTTGCCGGCACGCTTGCCGGTTGGCGCCGTCCCGTCATTGCAGCTGCCACCGGCCTTGCCGCGGCGGCCGTTGCGACGCTGATGCTTCTGCCGAGCGATGGCGGAGCGGAGGAGGTCGCGATGGCCGAAGTGATGGTCCCGTGGTCCGTCGCGGCCTGGATCGAGGGAAGCTACGCGCCAACCGTCGAAGAGCTTGTCGTAGCCGTGGAGGAGTACGCCCCATGAACAGGAGAGCAACCGCCGCCGCACTGCTCGCCGCAGTATTCTTCGCCGGAGCCACCGTGACCCTGGGTGTCCTTCGGATCATGGACAGCCGATCCGAGGGCTACGTCGGAGAGGACTCGCGGTCTCCCCGTCCCGACCAGCCTCCCGAGCTGGCGAGACGTCCGGGAGGTCTCCGTGGACCGGTCGGATTCGACCAGTTGGCCCGCATTCAGGTCACCGATCGGATGGCCCGGTCCCTGCAGCTGTCTGATGAGCAGCGAGAGCAGATCGACGCGGCCATGGAACGCTCGCGCGTGGCCGCCCAACAGGTCATGGAAGGGGTGCTGCCGCGTCTGCGCAGCCAGATGGATTCCCTCCAGATCGAGATCGACGGCATTCTCACCGAAGATCAGCGCGAAGCGTTTCGGGAGTTCCAGAGACAGGACCGGGAACGCTTTCGCCGATGGACCAGCAGGCGGGGACGGTCGAGCGGCCGGAGGTGAGTCCGAGGGCGCCAGCCTTGCCCCCGGTGCGTTTACCCGCATTTTTTCATGGCCGGTCCATCGACCGGCCGGTCCCATCGCGGGACCGCCCGCCCGCAGACTCCGGAGAGCCGGCCATCTCTCTCACATGAAGCGTATCCTGATAACCGGAGCCGCCGGGCAGATCGGGACCGAGCTATCCGCAACCCTTCGGGCGCGTTACGGACCCGACGCGGTGTGGGCCACGGACATCCGCAATCCCGCGGAGTGGGCCGGAGCGACTCCGGCCGCAGAGCTCGACTCGCTGGACATGCGGGCATTGCGTGACGCGGTGGAGCGTTTCGGAGCCAACGAGATCTTTCACCTTGCAGCGGTCCTGTCCGCGGCCGCCGAACAGGATCCGGCGCGCGCCTACCGAATCAACATGGGCTCGCTCCTGAACGTGTTGCAGGTCGCGGCCGAGACGGGTTGCCGGGTCTTCACGCCCAGTTCGATCGCGGTCTTCGGTCCGGAGACGCCGCGTGATCCGGCGCCGCAGTCCACCCTGCAGCGGCCCACGACCATGTACGGCGTGACCAAGGTCGCCGGCGAGCTTCTGTGCGACTACTACCACACCCGGTTCGGCGTCGATGCCCGCGGGCTCCGCTTCCCGGGACTCGTTTCCTACACGGCTCCTCCGGGCGGCGGCACGACCGACTATGCCGTCGACATCTTTCGCTGGGCGTTGACCGAGGGCCGCTACACCTGCTTCCTGAAGCCGGACACGCGCATGGACATGTTGTACATGCCCGACGCGATGCGCGCAATCGTCGAACTGATGGAAGCACCGTCCGAGGCGCTCGTCCACCGCAACGCGTTCAACGTCACGGGCATGCACTTCACACCGGCCGAGCTCGCGGACGCGATACGCGTGCACCTGCCGGATTTCGAGATCGACTACGAGCCGGACCCGTTGCGTCAGGCCATCGCGGATTCGTGGCCGGCGCGGCTGGACGACTCGGCGGCGTTCGAACAGTGGGGCTGGCGCGCAGAATTCGGGCTAACGGAGATGGTGGCGGACATGTTCAGGGGACTGAGAGGCCAACTCGCCCGCGAAGGATCGGGCTCAGCACGGAGGTAAGCGACAGGATGCCGATGGATCGCCTGACCGACGTGGTGAATCGCCTGGTCGCGGGGATGGAGGACGCGGGTACGGCAAAGGGGGCCGAAGTCGTCGTCCGGGAGGTGATCCCGCCTCGCGACGGACACGGGCCCCGGTTCCTCCTGGAAGGACAGGGCGACAAGCCGTTCATCCGCATGAACGCCAACTCGTACCTGGGTCTCAGCCTGCACCCCGAGGTCATCGAGGCCGAGGAGACCACGGCGCGCGCAATGGGTGCCGGACCGGGGGCCGTTCGCTTCATCGCGGGTACGCACACGCCGCACATCGAACTGGAGCGCGGACTGGCAGCGTTTCATGGCCGGGAAGAGGGGATGATCTTCTCTTCGGCATACGCGGCCGTCGTGAGCGCGCTCGTGTCGCTGACCGACAAGACGACCTTCCTGCTGTCCGACGAACTCAATCACAACTGTATCATCAACGCGATCCGGATGTCGCGTCCTGCAGGGAAGGCGATCTACCCGCACCTGGATCTGGCCACCCTGGACCGGCAGTTGGACGAAGCGAAGGGGCGGGCCCGCCGGGCGATCGTCGTCACCGACGGCATCTTCTCGATGCGGGGGGACCACGCCCCGGTAGACCAGATCATGGAGATCGCGAGGAAGCACGACCCCGACTATCCCGAGAACGTGGTGGTGGTCGTGGACGATTCCCACGGCGTCGGAGCGTTCGGCTCGACCGGCAGGGGCACTGAGGAATACACGGGCAGCTCGCCCTGCGACCTGCTCGTGGGCACCCTGGGCAAGGCATTCGGCGTCAACGGCGGCTACGTCGTGTCGAGTGCGCCGGTGATCCGCTTTCTGCGTGAGTCTTCACCGCTGTACATCTACTCGAATCCCATCACCGCCGGCGAAGCCGCGGCCGCGCGGAAATCGCTGGAGATCCTGCAGGGACCCGAAGGCGCGACCCGGTTGAGACACCTGCGGAACCTCACCAGGCGCTTTGAATCCGGGCTCGTCTCGCGCGGCTTCGAGATCATCCCGGGCGACCACCCCATCGTCCCCATCATGGTGCGCGACACGGCCGAGACCCGCCGCCTGGTCGCCGCCCTCTTCGACGCCGGCGTCCTGGCCACGGGTCTCGCCTTCCCCGTCGTTCCGCGCGGCGACGAGTCGATCCGCTTCCAGATCAACGCCGACCACACCGAGGCCGGGATCGACCATGTCCTGGCCGCGCTGGAAGGAGCCCGCCAGGCCCCCTGATCGCACATCCCGCCCGACCGGACCCGACACGCCGTGCGCATTGCCATCATCTCCGACATCCATGGCAACCTGCCCGCCCTCGAGGCGGTTCTCGCAGACATCGCGTCCCGGGGCGTCGACGCCACCTACCACCTCGGTGATCTCGTCGGCTACGGCCCCTGGCCCAACGAGGTCATCGAAACGATCCGCGCCGCCGGCATCGCGGGGGTGGCGGGCAACTACGACACGACGGTCGCGCTCGGCCACCCCAGCTGCGGCTGTCAGCACGACGACCCCCGTCACCGGGAGCTGTCGGCATTGAGCTACCGCTGGACCCGCGACAACATCACGGCCACCAATCGGCGCTACCTCGCCAGGCTGCCGTTCCGCCTCGATCTGCGGCCATTCGGCGGGCACGCGCCCGGGCGCACCCTGATCCTCGTCCATGGTGCCGCCACCCTCAACACGGTCTACTGGCGCGAGGACCGGTCCGACCGCTTCTGCGACAAGATGATCGGCCTGCTCCGCGCCCGCGACGGCGACGCGATCTTCTTCGGTCACACCCACAAACCCTGGACCAGGACATTCAACGGCCGCACCCTGGTCAACACCGGTTCGGCGGGCAGGCCCAAGGACGGCGACCCGCGCGGCTCCTACGCGCTCGTGCATTTCGCCAGCGACGAGATCGAGGTCCGCTTCCCCCGCGTCCCCTACGACCTGGATCGCGCCGTCGGCGCGATCGAGGCGGCGGGATTGCCCGCCGAACTTGGAGTCGTCCTCAGGACTGGCGGGTCGCTCTAGCCAGACCCTAGTTCCAGGGCCTCACTCGCAGGAAGAAGGACCCGCCGAACCGCGTGTAGTACGCCCCGCTGATGTTCGTCTCCACCTTCTGCCAGCCGAAGCGGAACGCGCCCGAAACCCGCTCTCCCAGATGGCGGGTCAGTTCAGCACGGAGGATCGAGGCGTTGTCCGCCTCTTCCCCGGGGACCAGCGCGTCCTGGCCGGGCTGGACGAAGCGCTTGCGCGCCAGCGTACCATAGAGGCCAACCTGTGTGTTCTCTCCCAGAATCCAGTCGGCCCGGCCGCTCAGGCGCGCGGCGTTGTATTCCACTCGCAGCGATGTCGAACGGCTGCGCGTTCCCTCCAGCGTGAACTCGAGCGACAGCCGCTGCCACCTGCCCTGGAAGGCGGCGCCCGCACCCAATGCCTGGTCGATTCGGGTCGAACCCTGCCCCTGTTGCGGATAACTGTGATAGCTGTAGCTGCTGAATAGCCGCAGGCCCCAGGAGTCGTCCCGATCAGGGTCCGCACTGCGGTAGACCTTGCTGACGCCCGCGTTCACCACCAGCGAGGACCGGTCCAGCAGATCCAGCGCGGGCAGCACCTTCGGCGCCGCGTAGTCCGCGACCTCTCCCTCGACGCCGAGGTCGAGGAAGCCCCGGTGCAGATAGGACACCCCGGCGGTGTAGCGGTCGTATCCCGGAGAGAGGTACAGCGGCAGCGGGGGCCGGTCGGCAATGCTCCTGAACCGTGCTCCGGCATGGGTTGTCAGGGACCCGCTCGGGATCCGGTGCTGATACGTCGTCTCCACGGTTCCGCTGTGCTCGCGGGGCGCGTAGTTGCGCAGCTGGAAGCCGCCTGTCGCGAACTGCCGGATCCCACCGTCGAACGCCACGTCGACGGACTGGTTCTCGCGGCCCATGAGCCGGAGGATGCCGCGGACACTTACCTCTCCCACGCCGGCCACGGCTTTCTCGGTCGAGTCGATCTGGGGAACCGTAATCGCGGCGAAGTTCCCCAGGTAGCCCTCGAGCGAAGCCCCCTCCGTGATCACCAGGTCACGGAGACGTATCTGGCCGTCGGCCACCGCCGGGGTGACGAGCCCGAGGAAGATCGCGGCGAACGGCAGAAGACGTCCGGTCCTCATGGCCTGCGCTCCGCTTCTCGCTGGAAGTCCTCGACCTTCTCCTGAAATTGCTCGATCCGCTCGAGCACTTCGTCCCTGAGTTGCGTCAGCCTGGCTATCCGGGTCTCCAGGGGCTGCAGCGCCAGGTCCACCGCGGTTGTATCGCCGACCGCGGTGGTCGCCCCCGAGCGCGGCATTACCGGAACCACGACATCGTCGAATCCTCTCAGGCTCGCGTCGAAGTCGTCCCGCGTCCGCTGCCAGCGCTGCCTGTTCTCCAGCTGCGCGATCTTCCCGTCCAGCTCGCCAGACAGGTCTTCGAGGACGGTGATCCTGTTCTGGAGACTTCTGACCTTGAATTCGATATCACCCCGGGTGTCGTCCGGCTGGATCTGCATGTCGGGCATCGGCCGCAGTTCCAGTTCCCGCCGCGGGCCCAACTCCGTCTCCGTCTCGCTCTCGACCTCGTCGAGCCGCCCGTTGTACAGATTGTACTCCTGGAGCAAATCGGGGTTGGAGCCCACGGGGGAACGCTCCATCTGCTGCACCTGGAGCTCGATCCGCGCCTCCAGCGCGCTGATCAGACCCTCGCTGGCGTCGTGCCATTCGTCCTTGCGTATCCGCAGGGCGCTCTCGGCCCGGTCCCTTTCCTGCGAAAGGTCCTGGAGCTGTGCGAGGATTTCGGTGGTGCGCCTTTCATCGTCCGCGGCCTGAGCCCGGCCGTATTCCTCCATGAGCTGTTGCCAGCGGCTTTCGTAGTATTCCCACTCCTGGTATGCCGCCTGGTAGTTCTCCCTGGCCACCTCGTACCTGCCCTCCCAGTCGTCGACGACCTGGGACAGGTTCCCCTGCGCGCCCAGAGCGACCGGCGCGCCTGCGGCGGCCAGTGCTCCGATCAGCAGCGGGACGGACCAGCGTGGGAACTTCATCAGTCGATGCCGTATTTCTCGATCTTGTAGTACAGCCGGCTCTTCGGAATGCTCAGCAGCCGGGCGGCCTCCGCCTTGGCGCCCCCCGTGCGGGCCAGTGCCTGCCGTATCAGCCTCTCCTCCATGCCCTCCACGGCTCGGCCGAGGTCGACGCCTTCTTCGCCCAGGCTGACCACCGACACGCCGGCACCCGCCCCGTTGGCCAGCAGGGGCAGATCACCCTCCTCCAGCTTTTCGCCGTCCGCGAGCACGAGGGCCCGCTCGATGACGTTTTCCAGTTCGCGGACGTTCCCCGGCCAGTCGTATTCCTTCAACCGGCTCAGCGCCTCCTGGCTGATGGCCGTGACGCCGGAACGCGTCCTGGCCCGGAGCTTGCCGATGAAGTGCCCGGCGAGGATCTCGATGTCGTCCTTGCGGTCCCTCAGGGGAGGTACCGTCACGGGCACGACGTGGAGGCGGTAGTACAGGTCTTCGCGGAAGCCGTCGCCCGCCAGGAGATCCTCGGCGGGCGTGTTCGTCGCCGCCACGATGCGCACGTCGACCGCAATGGTGTCTTCGCCGCCCACCCGCTCCAGCTCCCGCTCCTGAAGCACGCGCAACAGTCGCACCTGCGTCGCCGGACTGATGGTCGAGATCTCGTCGAGGAAGAGGGTTCCGCCATCCGCCAGCTCGAAGCGGCCGCGCCTCTGCTTCGCTGCGCCGGTGAATGCGCCGCGCTCATGGCCGAAGAGCTCCGAGTCGAGCAGGCCCTCGGGCAGCGCGCCGCAGTTGACGCGCACGAAAGGACCCTTGTGGCGCGCGGAGCGTGCGTGGATCGCGCGCGCCACCAGTTCCTTCCCGGTCCCCGACTCGCCGTACACCATGACCGTGGAGTCGGAACGCGCCACGCGCTCGACGAAGCGCTTGACACGGTTGATGGTCTCGGAGTTGCCCACCATCTCGCCGTACTGCGTGCTCTCGTCTCCCGCCTCGCTCCGCAGATAGGTGTTCTCGACCCTGAGCGCGAGGTTCTCCTGCTGCAGGCGCAGCCGCTCGTCGCGTTCGCGCAGGATCCGGTCCACCTTGATCCCGAACTCCTCCGACGAGAACGGCTTGGAGATGAAGTCGCAGGCGCCGAGCTTCATCGCCTCTACCGCGCGCTCGACCGTGCCGTGCGCGGTGATCACCAGCACATCGGTGTTCGGCGAACTGCGCTTGACTTCCTCCAGGACCCTGATCCCGTCGTCGGCCCTGGCCATCTTCAGATCCGTGATGACCAGATCCGCCCCCGCCTCCTCCAGGATCCGCAGACCCTCGTCCCGGCCGCCCGCGGAGCGAGTCTTGTGTCCGCGTCGGCGCATGAGCAACTCCAGCCCTTCACGAATGGCGTCGTGATCGTCGATGATCAGCACCTGCCTGTGGCCGCTCATTTCGCCACGCCCTCCTCCTGCGCCGCCTGCTGTCGCGCCCCTTCGGTCGGGAGATCCTCGGGGCCACTGAAGTATACGTGGAACTCGGCGCCGCCCCCAATCAGGCCATCCC
>CAZRQE010000129.1:0-14165 GCA_964602175.1 uncultured Gemmatimonadaceae bacterium
CCCGTCTTGAGCCTGAAGCCCTCTTGGGGCCTGAGTTGCGCGGATCTCCACCCTCTCGCCCCGTTCAGTCCGCCTTACCTTCCGCCAATACTCTCGCCTACCTGTCACATCCACCGCGCTTCTGTGGCGCAAGCTCCTAGCCATCAACACTTAGGTTACGGACACCGTGTAGCTCGAACCATCTTCCGAAGTACAATCCAGTGTGACTTTCCAAGACCACGAAAACAGGGAACTCAGCCAGTGGACATCGACATCGCAGTCCCAACATCCATCGATTGAGATCTCTTCGGGAAGGTATTCGGAAAAATCGAAGCACTCTCCGCTCGCGGTCGCGGCGCACGCGGACGTCGGCTTGAACGCCCAGGCGGCAATCGCGAGGCACGCGACCGGGACGGTCCAAGGCACGAATCGATTCGTCAACCGCAGACCAGCACGTTTGCGCCGGGTGCCCCGACAAGACACTGTCCGGTATCGCTCAGGCCAGATGTTCCTCAGGAATGCTCTCATGGCTGCCCCCTTACTCCGGCGAGAATTTGAGTCTCACGCACACTTTCCCTTCACCCTCGATTTCGATGTCAGCGCCTCCCCACGTTCCGCTGCAAGTCCCGTCGGTCACACATATCTCCAGGGTGACCAGCCCATCGTCCTCGGATGCAGTCGCGGTAATGCCATTCCCGGAACAATCTATGTGGTTTTCCGGTTCGTCTTCCTGCGCGGGTGGACCGCTGCCGGGGCTTGGGGGAGATACGGCTGAGGGCGGGCACACTGAGGAGCCCAGGGCGTGCCCAGCCTCCGTCGCATGGAGCCCGGTGGGTAGCAAGTAGAGCATCGCGAACACCCCCAGGACCAGGGCCGCACCCAGAGACCGCCTGCTTGCAGTAGTCATCGTCAATTCCCTCCAATGGAGTTAGGACCATCGGTCCTTGACCTCGGGAAGCGACCGCCGCTTCCTCTCTGTAATTGCAGGGCAACGTGACGAGGGCGAAATGTTTCACCGCCTATCTCGGGCCCGAAGCCATCCGCGCCATGCGGGGCGCGCTTCTTGCCCCCCAGCCACACGGCAGGCACACTACGGCATGACCCGCAACCGCATGAAACTCGCCGTGATGGCCTGGCGCAATCTGTGGCGATACGGGCGGCGAACGCTCACGACCATCGGGGCGATGACGCTGGCGCTCCTCACGCTGATCGTGTGGACATCGTTCGTGCAGGGATTCCTCCGCGACCTGCAGACTACGATCGTCGAGGTCGAGATCGGGGACATGCAGGTCTACCCGCCGGACTACCGCACCCAGCCGTCCATCTTCGACCGCATCGGGGCCCCCGCCGAGCTCGTGGACACCCTCGGCGCCATGGGCTACGACGCTTCGGCGCGCCTGCTGGCGGGCGGGCTGGCGGCTGCCGGCGAAGCGTCCGCGGGCGTCTCGCTCCGAGGCGTCGAGACCGATCAGGACGCGCGGGTGAGCGTCGTATACGAACGGGTCGCGCAGGGCAGCTGGCTCGACCCTTCCGACCCCGCCGGGATCGTCATCGGTGGCAGGCTTGCCCGCACGCTGGACGTGGGTTTGGATGACGAGGTCGTCCTCCTCAGTCAGGCAACAGACGGGAGCATTGCGAACGATCTCTTCCGGGTACGAGGGATACTCGCGCCGTTCAGCGAGGCGACGGACCGGAGCGGCGTCTTCCTTGTGCGCCAGGCCTTCCTCGACTTCTTCGTGCTCCCCGGCGGAGCGCATCAGGTGGTGGTGCGCAACACCGCGGACCAGCCCCTCGACTCCTCGGCCGCCCGGATCCAGGCCGCGGCCCCCGGCCTCGACGTCCTGACCTGGCGCGAGCTCTTCCCCACGCTGGCCACCATGCTGGATTCGGTGGAGCGGACCATGTACATCCTCTTCATGATCGTCTACCTCGCGATCGCGATCCTCCTCGTCAACGCGACGCTGATGGCCGTCTTCGAACGCATCAAGGAGCTCGGACTCCTCAAGGCGGTCGGTCTCTCGCCGACGAAGGTGATCCGCCTGATCATGTGGGAGGGCCTGTTCCAGGCCATGCTGGCGGCCGCGGCCGGGCTGATCCTCGCGGTCCCGCTCCTCTACTACGTCACCCGGGTGGGGATCGACCTGGCGGCGCTTGGCGGTCAGGTCTCGATCAGCGGGATCGGTCTCGACCCGGTCATGCGGGGCGTCGTCAACCCGGCGATCATCGTGGGGCCGCTGAGCGCGATGTTCGTGATCGTCCTGCTGTCGATGCTCTACCCGGCGTTGAAGGCAGCGCGAATCCAGCCGGTGGAGGCCATGCGGCATCAATGAGAAGGCCAGGTGATACCATTATGATATCAATACGCTATCAATCAGAGGGCGGTGAACGCTCCGCCGGCGCGTCCCCAGCCTGGAGAGCCCCATGAAGAAGACCAGCCTCTGGCTGATGGCCTGGCGGAACCTGGGCCGGAACCGCCGCCGAACCCTGCTGACCCTGGCGTCGATCGCGTTCGGCGTCTTCCTCGCGATCTTCTCGATGGCGGCCCAGGACCGCAACTGGCAGGAAATGATCGACCTCGGCGCGCGCATGGGCGGCGGGCACATAACGCTGCAGCACCCCGAATACCTCGACACGCCGAGCCTGTCGCGGACCGTGACCGGAACGGATGCGCTCATCGAAGCCGCCTTCGGCACCGGGGAGGTCGACCGTGCCGTCGAGCGTCTCAGCGGCCAGCTCATGGTGAGCACGGCGCGCGAAAGCTACGGGGCCTCCTTCATCGCGTTCGATCCGGAGGCCGAGGACGCCGAGACCCTGTCCTACCTGGAAGCGGTGTCCGAGGGCGAGATGTTCGCCGCCGACGACGGCACCGGGATGGTCCTCGGCGCGCAACTGGCGCAGAACCTCGGCGCCGAACTCGGCGACCGGGTCGTCTACACGGCCACCGACCGCACCGGCGAGATCGTGGCGGGCCTGGGGAGGGTGCGGGGGATTCTCCGCACCGGCTCTCCCAGCATCGACGTCGGCGTGGTCCTGCTGCCGATCGAGGCGGCGCGCGGCGTGCTCGGCTTCGCCCCCGACGAAGCCACCCAGGTGGCCATCTTCATCACCGACCACCGCAGGTCGGAGGATCTGGCCGCCCGGCTTCAGGAACAGCTGGGCGCCGACGTGGCCGCGGTCCCCTGGTTCGAGGGCCGCCCGGACCTGTACACCTTCATCGCCATGAAGGTGGGTGGCGGCGTCGTCATGATCGGCATCATCGCGCTCATGGTGGCCGCGGGCATCTTCAACACCGTCTTCGTCAGCGTCATGGAGCGGCTGCGCGAGTTCGGCATCATGATGGCGGTGGGATTCAGTCCCGCGAAGCTCTTCCGGCTGGTCGTGTACGAGAGTGTGTGGCTCGGGGTGATCGGCCTGGTGCTCGCCGCGGTGCTGACCATCGGCCCCTACCTGTACCTCAGCCGGTTCGGCATCGACATGGGCGCCATGCTCGGTGACAACCCCACCGAGATCTCGGGCGTCGCGATGGCGTCCCAGCTGAGTTTCGGAATCTACCCCGAGAACGCCCTGCGCATCGTGCTCCTCGCGTTTGTGGCCGTCGTTCTCGCGGGAATCTACCCGGCGTGGCGCGCCGGGCGCGTGCGACCCGCCGAAAGCATCAGGATCGGATGATGGCAAGGCTACTACCGAAAACACGGCTGAACGGCTCCCCGGTCGTGCGGCTGGAGAAGGTGTCGAAGGTCTACCACCAGGGAACGGTCGACGTACACGCCCTCCGGGATCTGGACCTCTACATCCACGAAGGTGAATTCACCGCGCTGGTCGGCCCATCCGGGTCCGGGAAGACGACGACGCTGAACCTGATCGGCGCCCTCGACACGGCCACTTCGGGTTTGGTCGCCGTCGACGGCTGGGACCTGGCCGCCATGGCCCGGCAGGACCTCAGCCGGCTGCGGCGCGACCAGATCGGCTTCGTCTTCCAGTCCTACAACCTGATCCCGGTCCTCACCGCCTACGAGAACGCGGAAGTGGTGATGTGGGTGCAGGGCGTGCCCGCGGCCGAGCGCAGGGAACGCGTCATGGACGTGCTCCGCTCAGTCGGGCTGGAGGGGCTGGAGGACCGCCGGCCCACCGAGCTTTCGGGAGGACAGCAGCAGCGGGTCGCGATCGCGCGCGCCATCGCGGCCCGTCCCGCCATTGTGCTGGCCGACGAGCCGACCGCGAACGTGGATTCGGAGACCGCGGAGAGCCTGATCACCCTGATGGAGGAGCTGAATCGCAAGGAGAACGTCACCTTCCTCTTCTCCACGCACGACCCCCGCGTAGTCGACAGGGCGCGCCGGGTCGTCACCATGGTGGACGGCCGCATCGAGCGGGACACGGCGTAGCGGGGCGGCGGGCCAACCGCGGCGCGGCCGGCCACGCAGCAGCCCGCCATCCCCGGTCAGGCGCACCACGGCGTACCGGGTTCCCCATCCGCAGCCGAACCCTTAGCTTCATCTCCCACGGGACGTGGCGCAGTCCGGTAGCGCACCTGAATGGGGTTCAGGGGGTCGCCGGTTCGAATCCGGCCGTCCCGACTTGGCTAGTGCGGCAGCCCCTCGCTGATCGTCACATCCACGCCCTTGCCGACCAGTCGCCGCACCGCCGCGCTTCCCCCTTGCCAGTCCCGCAGCATTCCCCGCACGCGTCCCGTGGTTCGATCCGTCACCAGGGCCATGGGATCCGCCCCCGAGGCCTCGAGCGAGACCACCCCGTCGGGGCCCGACAGCACGATCCGCTCCAGCGCACCATCGCGCCCGGGATCGAAGGGAATCGTAAAGAAGAACTGTCCGCTGCCGAATTCGACCTCACGCGGGCTAAAGCCGAACGAGAACCGCCGCTCGCCGTTCGGGCCTACGCCGTCAATGCGGTACGGCCCCTCGCCCATGGGCATGGCCACCGGCAGATCGACCATGAAGGACGGCTCCAGCGCCAGCATTCCCGGCCCGGTTCTTCCCCACAGCAGCATCGTTCTTTCACCGGCTGACGCTCCTGAAGCCGAAACGCCGCCGAAACCGGAGCCTGCCCCCGGGTCCCCGTGCGACACGGCGTCCCCGGCGCCCGAACCCTGCAGGACCGTCGCCTCCATATCCGTCCGGAACGCGAGGGCCTTCGCGAAGCTGTAGTCGCTGATCCAGGAGGGACGGCAATACCCCATCACGTCCTTGTAGAGAAACGAGTCCACGACCCGCTCCTCGCGGAAGTCGTACCCCCACGCACCGATCTCTCCACCCTCGTAGGGGTAGTTGGGATCGGGACCGATCGCCCCGCCACACGGTGCGTGCCGCAGACCAAGGGTATGCCCCAGTTCGTGGGCCAGCGTGCGACCGTCCGCAGCCCCGATGGCCAGGGGAAAGCCGATGTAGGCCAGGCCATCCCAGGTCGCGCTCCCGTCGAGCATGACAGCCCCGTAGTAGTACCCCTGCCTGGTCTCCATCCGGCGCAGGAAGGTGAGTTCGCTGAGGAGCTCTCCCCACCCGGCCCCGGTGCTGAGGTCGGCGGTCGTCACATATCCCTCATGGACGCTGACGACCATGTCCTTGATGGGCAGCACGGATCGCATGAAT
The DNA here is from genome assembly GCA_964602175.1 of uncultured Gemmatimonadaceae bacterium. Taxonomy (GTDB): domain Bacteria; phylum Gemmatimonadota; class Gemmatimonadetes; order Longimicrobiales; family Gaopeijiaceae; genus Bin94. The sequence goes on from CAZRQE010000129.1 coordinate 5,586, forward strand.
CGCAACTGCTCGCTGTCGGCGTCGAGATCCCGGGCCCAATCATGGATGTCGCTGTTCCGGCTCGAGGCGACTTCGATCGGCACCACGGTGAGGTCCATGACCGGCAACGACGTCACGTTCAGTTCGAGCCTGCCCGCGTCGGGTATGCGGAGCTGGCTTCCAGGCCCCAGGGGCACGCTCCTCTGGCGATCCAGCTCGATCGCCATGGTCGTGCCGGGCTGGATCACCCAACCCGGAATCACCGCGTTGAAAGACAGGTCCAGGCGGCCCTCCTGGACCTGCCCGGGCAGAACATCGGATTCCACGCGCATGTCCGCGCCGTAGGACAGCCGGTCGCCGTGATAGAACAGGCCAACGACATGCGGCTGGTAAAAGCTGTCCTGATCGCCCGTGACGAACACGCGCAGGAGAGCCTCCCGGCCCGATATCAGGGGCACGCTCCCCTCGGGGTTCTGAGTCCCCTGCGTGAGATAGAAATACGGGGCGGTCAGAACCAGGCTGGGGGGATTGATCCTGAGTGCGGTACGGGCCTTCAATCCGGCAAAGGAGACCCGGATTTCGGTCCGGGAGTGCCTGAGCGCTTCGGCGCGGCCATCGTCGTAGATCCAGATGGCATCGGGATCCGCCGAGGACCACGTCGGCTCCGCCCATGCCGGCCAGGGCTGCAGCGTATCCCCATGCTGATCCAGCGCCGCGACACTGAAACGCACCCTGTCCCCGGCGATCAGCACGGTGTCCGACGGCGAAATCACGAGTGACGACAGGGCGCGCCGGGGTTCGAGCGCCAGATCGGCACAGTTCGCCGAGACCAGCACCGCGGCCAGGACGAGGCCGTACCTGCGCAGCCTGGTCAGTTCGAGCCTCCGCCGAGCTGAACCCCGAACCCCAGGTCGAGCGCGAGCGCGATGGCATGGTCGGTACTGGAAGCGGTCGCCGCAGACATCCACCGGTAGGAGACGCCGGGAAGGAAGCGCAGGCGTCCAATGCCGATGTTGAGCCCTGCCGCGGCGTGGGCGCCGACCCCCAGCTCAGCTGGCTCGCCTTCCGTTCCCACCCGCGTCGACCCGAAGAGCACGCCGGCCCGCAGCCAGGCGCCCGCCCCGCCCCATTCGCCGCCCAGCGCCGCGTGGTTGCCCACAACTGTCAGGCTCCGGTCCTTGCAGAAGCCCTCCTCACAGCCGAATGCCGTGCGGAAGAAGCCGCCGAACACCGCGACCGACGGGGTCACCTGACGCTTGAGCACGACATCGAACGAGAGCGCCGGCGCGATGTCGAGCGCCGCGGCCGACGCCGAGTGGCTGCCCACGGTGAGGCCGCCGCGCACCTCGGCCTGCGTTTGGGCGCCGGCCGTGCCCGGCAGCAGCATCGCACCGGCCAGGACGGCCGCGTGCCAGGCCCTCATCGCAACCCTCCGGGCAACCCGTCGCTGACCATGATATCGGTGTCTCCGTCCAGGCGGTTGAAGCCGCCGTCCCAGTCCCGCAGGATCGCGCGCACCTGACCGGTGGCGCGGTTGGTGATGATGGCCATCGGGGGCGTGCTGCCGGCGCGCAGGGTCGCTACGCCCTCCGGGCCTGTGAGCACCACGCGCTCCAGCGCACCGTCCCGGGCAGGATCCCACGGCACGGCGAAGTGGAAGTGCGCACCGCCGTGTTCCACCGGATCGGGGGTGAACGCGAGCGCAAAACGCTGCTCCCCGTCGGGCCCGAGACCCTCGAGCCGATAGGGACCGGCCGCTTCCGGCAGCTTTGCGGGCGCGTCGATCAGGAACGCGGGCTCGAGCATGAACTCGCCGCTACCCACACCGCCCCACAGCAGCAGTGTCTTTTCGGGCGGTGCGGCTACGTCCCCCGGCGCAGGTGCATTCGCCGCCGCGGCCATCGGGCGAGTGTCCCTCGCCATCCTGTAATTGGTCGCCCGGATGAAACTGTAGTCACTCACCCAGTCCGGGCTGCAGTAGCCCATCAGGTCCCTGTACTGCTCCGGGTCGATCAGTCGGCCGCGCTGGATATGATAGCCCCATATCCCGGTGCTGCCGTCGTCGTACGGATAGTTGGGATCGGGATTGCCCGCGCTGCCGCACGGCGCGTGCCGCAGGCTCATGTTGTGGCCCAGCTCGTGGGCATAGGTGTCTTCGCGGGCGCGCCCCACGCTGACGGGCCGGTTGAGGTAGCCCAACCCTCCCCAGGCTGAACCGGACGGCAGTTGCAGCGCCCCGTAGTAGTAGCCCTTTTGGCCCTCCATGTTGTACAGGAACTCGATTTCCCGCAGGAACGCGCGCCACCCGGCTCCCTCGGTCAGGTCCGCACTCGTGTGGTACGTCTCGTGCACTTCCACGGTCATGTCGCCGATCGGCAGAAGCGTCCGTGCGAGCTGCAGCTGGGGGCTCTCGGCGGTCATCCCCCGGGTCCAGTTGAACACGCGCTCGTCCGGGGCCCACGTAACCAGTACGGGAACGATGACCTGGTGCAGGCTTGGCATGTCGACGATGTCGAGCGGCATCACGCCCTGCGCCGGGATACGCGACTGGCTCGCCGAGCTTTGCGGCACCACCCCGTCGGGATCGATTTCGACGACCAGCCCGACGCCCGGCTGCAGCACCTCGCCGGGGATCACGGCGTTGTAGGACCGGTCGAGTCGACTCTCGACAACCCGGTCCGGGAGCAGTTCCGACGGCGGGTTGATCAGGACGCTGTGCACCGCCTCGCCGTCCCGGTAGAAGGTGGCGCGCAACCGCGGCTCGTAGAAGCTGACCGCGTCCCCGTTGGCGAACACGCGGAGAAACGCCCGGCGCCCCGCGATGATCGGCACGGTGCCGTCCACGTTCTGCGCGGCCTGGTTCAGGTACACGGCGGGCGCCGACAAGGCGACGCTCAGGGGGTTTATCCGCAGCGTGGTCCAGGCCTCCAGACCAGCGGACCTGGCGGTTACGCGCGTGCTGGTGCCGGCCGAGCCGATCACGGCGCCGTCGGGCGCGATCTGCACCGCGTCCGCATCCTCCACCTCCCATTCCGGCGGCGCCCACGAGGGCGGGCCCGGAATGACATTGCCCTCCGCGTCCATCACCGTCACCCTGAGCCTCAGCGGATCGCCTTCGGTGATCAGTGTGTCCGCGGGCAGCAGCACCATGGAATGCGGGATGCTGTCAGGTTCCAGCGCCAGGTCGGCGCAGCCTCCAAACGCCGCCGCGACAACCGCCACGACGATCGTGTGCCTTGATATCCTCATTGTCCCGCCAATCCTACTGGCCGGAGCCCCCGCGCGCCACCCGTATCCTGATGTTCCTGAACGACACCGGATCGCCATGGTCCTGGAGCCCGATGTGACCGGTCCGGGCCATGCCATATGCTGGCCAGTCAACGAACTTGGTACCTGCGACCAGGTCCCGCCATTCGTCGGTCCAGAGCTCGTATTCCACGATCTTCACGTCGTTCATCCAGTGCTCCACACGAGCGCCGTCAAGGACGATCCGGACCCGGTTCCATTCGCCGGGCGGTCGCGTCACGTCCTCGATCGGCGCGTGCAGCGCGTAGTTGGAACCCGCGGATGTCGCGGGCGTCCGGCCATCCGGATGCCCCTCGTTGTGAAGGATCTGGAACTCCGGACCGGTCCAGTACGGTGCGCGCTCCGCCTCGGTCGCGCGGTAGAAGATGCCGCTGTTGCCGCCCTCTCCGATCTTCCACTCCAGCTCGAGCTCGAAGTCGCCGAACTGCTCCCTCGTCATGAGGTCGCCACCGCCCGCGCCCGGCGTAAAGGTGAGGATACCGTCCTCGACCGACCAGCCGGCCGGAGGAACCGCCTGCCGGTACCCACGCCAGCGGTCCAGGGTGCCGTCGAAGAGCAGCGTCCAGCCGGCGGCCTCCTCTTCCTCGGTCAACCGGTTCACAGAAGCCTCCTGCATCGCGGACACCGTGCCCTGCGCCAGAGCCACAGCCATCCACGGAGCCGCCAGAATTGTTCCCAGCATGTTCTTGCGCATCAGTTCCTCGCTATTCAATCTCGCCGCTGAAAAGCCGCGTCGAACGCCGTGTCCGATGGCGGGAAGCCGAGCCTGCGAACGAAGGTACACGCTTCGCCTGCGCCATGCTCCCGTTCCATCCCGGCATCTTCCCACTCCACGGACAGCGGGCCGGTGTATCCCGTCCGGTTCAGCGCCCGAATCACCTCTTCGAAGTCCACCCGCCCGCGCCCGAGCGACCGGAAGTCCCAGAAGCGGCGGGCGTCGCCGAATTCGGTGTGCCCGCCGAAGACCCCCGCCTCGGACGGCGTCCCGGACCACCAGACGTCCTTCATGTGCACGTGGAAGATCCGCTCACCGAACCTGTGGATGAAATCAACATAGTCGACCCCCTGGTAGGCCAGATGACTCGGATCGTAGTTGAAGCCGAACGCCGGGTGCCCGTTCAGCACTTGCAGCGCCCGGCCGGAAGTGACGAGATCGAAGGCGATCTCGGTCGGGTGGACCTCCAGCGCGAACCGTACGTCCTCTTCCGCGAACACGTCCAGGATCGGCGACCACGCGGCGGCGAACGCCTCGAATCCCTCGTGGATCCACTCCGGCGGCACGGGGGGAAACGAGTACAGCAGGTGCCAGATCGGACTCCCGGTGAAGCCGTTCACGACCCCGACGCCCAGACGCGCCGCGGCCCTCGCGGTGTCCCTCATCTCGCGCGCCGCACGCGCCCGGACGCCCGCCGGATCCCCGTCGCCCCACACCCTGGTCGGCAGAATGCCCCGATGACGCCCGTCGATCCGGTCGCAGACCGCCTGCCCCACCAGGTGGTTGCTGATCGCCCACACGCCGAGACCGTGCCCGGCCAGCAACTCCCGCCGCTCCTCGCAATAGGAACCGTCCGCGAGCGCCGCCTGCACGTCGAAGTGGTCGCCCCAGCACGCCAGTTCCAACCCGTCGTAGCCCCAGGCCGCCGCCTTCTCCGCCAGAGTGGCCAGCGGCAGGTCCGCCCACTGGCCCGTGAAGAGGGTCACCGGCCGGCTCATGGCCGATACCCCGCCATGCCCACCCAGCGCCCCTCGGCAGCCGACTCGAGCACGCTCTCGATAAAGTGCATTCCCCGCGCTCCGTCCCTGTGGTCCGGGAAATCGTGGTCCAGCGGATCGGCGTCGCAACCGGCGATCGCCGCGCCGATGACCCTTCCGACACCCCGATAGAGGTTGGCGAAGGCCTCGATGAATCCCTCCGGATGCCCCGGGGGCAGTCGCGTGGCGTGCCGGGCCGCAGGTGAAAGTCCGGGGCTCCCGCGCGTTAGTGTCTCCCGTGGACCTTCGGCGGGCAGCAGCCGCAGTTCGTTCGGCCGTTCCTGCCGCCAGACCAGACCGGCGTCCGCACCGTAGACGCGCAGCGCCAGTCCGTTTTCCTCGCCCGTCGAAACCTGGCTCGCCGAATACACGCCGCGCGCCCCGCCCACGAACCGGACAAGCATCGTCGCGTCGTCCTCCATGACCCGCCCCGGCACCAGGCTCGACAGCTCCGCGAACAACTCGCCGATCTCCAGGCCGGTCACGTAGCGGACCAGGCTGTGCACGTGCGACCCGATGTCCGCCACCGCCGAAGACGCACCCGCCCGCGCCGGGTCCTGCCGCCAGGTCGCCTGCTTGTGCCCGGTCGCTTCCAGCCGCGTGCCGAGCCATCCCTGCGGGTACTCGGCAACCACCTTCCGCACCGTCCCGAGCCGCCCCGCCCTGACCAGTTGGCGCGCCTCCCTGACCATGGGATAGCCCGTGTAGTTGTGCGTCAGCGCGAAGGTCAGGCCCGTCGCCTCGACGGTGCGGCAGAGGTCCTCGGCGTCGGCCAGCGTGGTCGTCATCGGCTTGTCGCAGATGACGTGGAAGCCTGCGCGCAGGAACGTCTTCGCGACGGGGTGGTGGAGGTGGTTGGGAGTGACGACGGACACGGCATCGATGCGCCGATCCTCGCCCAGTGCGGCCTCCCCCCGGGCCATGTCCTGGAAGGAGTCGTAGGATCGCCGCGCATCGAGGCCGAGCAGGCGCCCATGCTCGCGTGAACGTCCCGGCCGCGACGCAAAGGCGCCCGCGACGAGCTCGTACTCGCCGTCCAGCGCGGCGGCCATGCGGTGCACCGCGCCGATGAACGCACCGGGCCCGCCACCCACCATGCCGTACCGGAGCCGCCGCCCGATGTGCGGGTTCACGCGCCCGGACGCTCCTCGCCAACACGCGCGATCAACCCGGCGGCACGCGCGATCAACCCGCCCGGGCCCGCGATCACGTCAGTCGCTCCGGCCGGTAGCCTCCCGATCTGCGCTCGTTCCGGTAGAGCAGCCCGAAGATCACCACCAGCACCAGGCTTATCGGGACCAGGGAGCGGAAGGAGATGAGCCCGCCGTGGTTCTCCGCCGGCCCCAGGATCGCCCGCGCCCGATCGACGGCCGGAGACGTGGAGCCCGATTCGATGAACGCGCGCATCGCGTTGGCGGTCTCCACCGGCGGCAGCACCTCCTCCTCGTTGTAGGTCTCCAGGACACCCGTGACGAGATCGAGCGCGGTCCTCAGGTCGTCGCCCTCCGGCCCGGGGGTGCGCAGCGACTGCGACTGCAGCGCGCCCCCCGCCTCGACCAGCACGACGAACGTCTGGTCGTCCGCCAGGACTTCGTGCGCGGCACGGTCCGCGATCCCGCCCATCCACGGCGAGGTCACCAGTCCGACCACCGCCATTCCCACCGTCCCCATCAACCCCAGGCCCAGCGCTCCGCTACGCGGGATGCGTTCCGACACGAAGCCCAGCATCGTCGGCCAGAAGTAGCAGACGCCCAGTGCGAAGACCGTCGCTGCGGCGAAGATCGAAACGGCGGACCCGCCCATGCTCAGCCAGAGCAGGCCGAGGCCCGAGAGGACCGCCGACGCCATCAGGATACCCGTCGGCGACAGGCGGTGGACCACCGCACCCGCCTTGTAGCGCATCACGGCCATGATCCCGTTCACATAGACGAGAACCAGGATGCCCGCCATTCCGCCCGCCTCCAGCACCGCGGGCACCCAGCGATTCGGACCCAGTTCCAGCGACGCGGTCATCGCCATGCACAGGAGCATCAGCAGCATCAGCGGGGTGCCCAGCGTGGCCCTGAACATCTCGCCCATGGAGACCCCGGAGCGCACGCCCTCCGTCGCCGGAAAGCGCTGGCCGAGGAGCAGCACGCCATAGGCAATCGTGGGGATGAGGATCAGGGCGACCTTGATCTGCCAGGAGGTGATCCCCGCGCTGTCCAGCGCAAAGGCCGCCAGTCCACCGAGGACGATTCCCCCGGGGAACCACACGTGGAACTGGTTGAGCTTGACCGTCTTGTTGTCCGGGTAGAGCGCGGCGACCAGCGGGTTGCACGCCGCCTCGACCAGCCCGTTCGCCATGGAGATGACCAGCGCCCCGGCGAAAAGGGTCCCGAACCCGCCCGCGAAGATCATGATCAGCGCCCCGGCGAGGTGACAGACGAACGCCAGCCTGACCAGGGTGCGCATTCCCAGGTTGTCGCAGAGCGGCGCGAAGACCAGCTGCGAAACCGCGAAGCCCCAGAGCGCGGCCCCCCCGATCCAGCCCACCTGGGCGTTGTTGAGGACGAATTCCCCCTTGAGGGCGAACATGACCGCGCCGATGGTGGCAAAGGCCACCGAGGTGGCGATCAGCGCGACGCAGCTTCCCAGAAACAGGCGTTTGGCGTCCACTGCCCGGCTCCCGGTGGGTCCGCTAGCCGATGATTCGCTCACTGGCTCTCCTCTCGATGGGCCCGAATGTAAACTACAGATTACATTATGTACAGTTTAGTTTACATTTCGGCAAGGTAACGGTAGCTCGCTTCGATCGAAGCCAGCGGGTCGGCGGGCTGGTCGTGCTCCACAAAGTAGTGGATGAGCCCGGCCTCTTCGGAGCGGGCGAACAGCCTGGGCCAATCGATCATCCCCACGCCGACATCCGCCATCCGGCCGTCGGCGGTGAGGTCCTTGACGTGGCAGAGCGGAAAGCGACCCGGGTGTTCGGAGAAGAGTTCCAGTTCGTCGGCGCCTCCCACGGCCGACCAGTGAAAATCGATCTCCAGGTCGACGAGGGCGGGGTCCAGGTGTTCCAGGAGCAGCGAGTACCCGGTGGTTTCGCCACCGGAATCGGCTGGGCCGTCCAGCACATCGAATTCGAAGGCGTGGTTGTGGTAGCCCACGCGAACGCCTGTGGAGGCGGCCATATCGCCGGCGGCGTTCAGTAGCTCTGCCACTTCGCGGTAGCCGTCGCTGGTGCGCATCGCTTCCGCTATCCATGGGACGACCAGCCAGCGGTGTCCGAGGATGGCCGCGGCCTCGAGGGTCTCCTCCAGCGCTGTGTCGGTGATGGCGTCCAGATCCACGTGCGCCGCGGGCGCGGTCAGTCCCGACGCGTCGAGCCATGCCCGGACCTCTGCGGGCGCGTGGCCGAAGTAGCCCGCAAACTCGACCTCGTCGTAGCCGATCCGGGCGACCGCGTCCAGCGTCCCGGCCACGTCCTCGGCCATCAGGGAGCGGACGGTGTACAGCTGCACTCCGATCGTCTCCAGGGGAGGCTGCAGCCCGGTGGCCGCGGCG
>CAZRQE010000130.1:0-10665 GCA_964602175.1 uncultured Gemmatimonadaceae bacterium
CGAGTGCCGCGCCCACATCCGCCTGTTCCAGGTCCAGCTCGTGTACGTCGTGCAGTATCGCCCGCACCTGTCCGCTGCGAGGGTCGCGCAGGATGACGACCGCATGGTCGCTGCCCGCGTCCAGCGTCGCCGACCCGCCAGGACCGGTGAGGGTGATGATGTCAAGGCGATGCTCCCACCCGGAGCGCACCGGGATGGCGAAGGCGAAGGATGAACTGCCGTCGCCATCGGCCACCACGGGCATGTCGAAGCTCAGGGAGAACAGCTCGGTGCCGCCTCGGGACCGCCCGGTGAGCCGGTACTCGCCGCCGGACCCCGGCAGCGCGGGCGGCGCCTCCACCACGAATGCCGGTTCGAGGTACGGCACGCTGTCCGCCCCGGCGCCACTGCGGTCCGGTCGTCGACCGGTAGAGAGCCTCCAGCGCCACCCGGTCCGGGTGGAACACGACGATCCGGGCGCTCCCGCCGATGCCTTCCGCTGCCGCCGTGATGGTTGCCGCTCCGGGGCTGGCGCCCCGCACGAGGCCCGACCCGTCCACCGTTGCCACCGATTCATCGCCTGACGACCAGGCGAACTCCGCTCCCGCGACCGTGTGGCCGTTCTCGTCGAAAGCTTCCGCACTGAACCGCACCGTATCGCTGATCTCCACCGTGTCCACGGACGGCGACACCGTTACCGACGCGGCCGCCTGCATCACCTTCACCGTCGCCGTCCCGGTCGCCTGACCCGCCGCTGCGGTGATCGTCGTCGCGCCGTTGCCCGCCGCCCTCACCAGACCCATGTCGGACACCCTTGCGGCATTCGGGTCGTCGCTCGACCAGGTCACCTCGACGCCGGTCATCGCGGACCCGTATTGATCCAGCACCTCCGCACCGAGTCGCCTGGTCGCGCCCAGCGAGGTGAGCTCGACTGTGGACGGGGATATGGTGACCGTCGTCGGCCGCGGCGGATCATCGCAGGCCGAGACTCGCGGCGCGAAGCGGTCCGCGGGGGTTGTTGCGACGGGCTCCTGGGGTCAGGGGTAGTCCGAAGCGGCTCATGGTGTGACATCCGGATGTTGCATGGGTCGGGATGCGGTTCGGTGTGACCTACGCTCAGTCGGAGCCGGGGTTACCACGGGTCCACGTGCCGATGCCGGCCACAGCCGAGATCCTGTGACAGATTCTATGCCTAATCTGTCCGAGAATCTGTCACGGCCGCGCAAGCTTCTCGCGGGACCCGTTGCCGAACAACAATTTGGCAGGGTCGGCCGGGACGCAAACCGTCCCTCAGCGTCTCCACGCCGGGGCGTCCGGGATCCCACGGCTGAAGAGGACCTCCAGACCCGGTCCGGCCCCGAGTGCCGCGCCCACATCCGCCTGTTCCAGGTCCAGCTCGTGTACGTCGTGCAGTATCGCCCGCACCTGTCCGCTGCGGGCATCGCGCAGGATTGCAACCGCTCGGTCGCTGCCCGTGTCCAGCGTGGCCGACCCGCCCGGACCGGTGAGGGTGATGACGTCAAGGCGGTGCTCCCACCCGGGACGGACCGGGATGGCGAAGGAGAAGGATGAACTGCCGTCGCCGTCGGCCACCACGGGCATGGCGAAGCTCAGAGAGAACAGCTCGGTGCCGCCGCTGGACCGCCCGGTGAGCCGGTACTCGCCTCCGGACTGTGGCGTCGAGGGCGGTGCCTCCACCACGAACGCCGGTTCGAGGAAGGGCACGCTGTCCGCCCCCACGCCGCCCCACAGAAGGAGCGACCTCTGTGCCTCGAGGTAGGGCAGCCCCACGCTGTCCGCGTCGCTGAGGCGGAAGCGGAGCCCGTTGGTGAAGTGGTAGTCGCTGATCCACCGGGGCGCGCAGTATGACATCAGATCCGGTCTGGAGGGCCGCACCAGGCTGTCGCCACGGAAGTCGTACCCCCAGGCGCCGATGGACCCGTCGGGATAGGGATAGGCGGGATCCAGCCAGATCCACGCTACGCACGGCGCGTGATAGAGACTCAGGTTGTGGCCCAGTTCGTGGGCGAAGATGTACCCGCGAGGTTGCGAGAAGCTGGACCGGCCGGGGGCGTGGGCCACTCCTCCGGCACCGGAGACCGGCGGTCCCATTGTTCCCTTGTAGTGGCCCGTCCCGCCCTCCATGACCCGGATGGCCCCGGTCCGGGAAAGGAGGTCGAAGGCGCTGTTGCTCGAGCTCAACACCGGTTCGTGGGCGGTGACCTCCAGATCGCCGATCGGCAGCAGCGTGCGCGTGTGCCAGAGCAGGGAGTCGCCATCGGGGTCGTCGGCCATGGCCTCGACGACGTCCACGATCGACGAATCGTGGGTCGAGCTCCACACGAACGGGATCACGGTCAGGTCGAAGACGGGCAGGGCCGGAACGTCCACCGCCAGCCGGCCGGTCTCCGGGATCCGCTTCGCGACCAGCAGGTCTTCGTCCAGCGTCCCCTCCGGGTCCACCTCGATGACCATCTCGAGCCCCGGCTCGATGACGTCCGCGGGAATCTCGGCGTTGGCGGACTTCTCGAGATCGCCTTCGTCCACCTCGGTCGGGATTGGTGTGGACTTGCCCGGGATCTCCTCCACGTGCGTTTCCTCGCCGTCCACATAGAAGCGGGCGCGGACCGGCGGGATGCCCTCGCTGGTGGCCTCCCGCGCCGTCACGAACACGCGCAGCAGCGCCCTCTTGTCCTCCACCAGCGGCACCGGGAACAGCCGGGACTGCACCGCCTGGGTCAGGTACGCCATCAGCGGAACCGGGTCGCAGGGGTCGATGCGCCGCTTGTACATCCCGTCGAGCCAGCTCCGAAAACCGGGATCGGAGGGGACGCAGAGCTCCGTGCCGCTGGCCAGGAACACACCGAGCCGGCGGAGAGAGGTGAGTTCTGAAGGAAGAGGTCCCGCCATCCCCTCGTTGAACGAGAGCGTCAGCTCGTGCAATCTCGACAGCCGGCCGTAGGCGGCGGGGATCGGCCCGGTCAGCAGGTTCTTGTCGAAGCGAAGGAGCCTCAGCGCGGCAAGGTCGGCGAGCTCCTCGGGCAAGGGGCCGGCGAGTTGATTGTCGTTGAGGTCCAACACTGCCAGGTTGACGAGTTGGCCGAGTTCAGGGGGGATCGGGCCGGACAGCAGGCCGCCGCGCAATGGAAACTGTCCGAAATCCAGCACCGTCAGGTTGGCGAGGTTGCCGAGTTCGGGCGGGATCGGGCCTGAGAGTCTGTTCCATCCAAGGTCCAGCACCTTCAAGTCGGCGAGTTGGCCGAGTTCGGGGGGGAGCGGGCCGGAGAGTCCATTATGCTGGAGGTTTATCTCGGTGACGTTACCGTGTTCCGTCTCTACCCCGTGCCACTCGCCCAGGGGCGCGCCGCTCAGCCAGTTGTCGCTCTCGTACCAGCCCGGTCCGTTTGTTGCCCGGTAAAGTGCCGCAAGTGCAAGCCGGTCACGGTGGAACACCACGATCCGCGCGTTCCCACCGATGGCCTCCGACATCGCCGTGATGGTCGCCGGTCCATCGCTGACGCCTCCCACGAGACCCGACCCGTCCACCGTTGCCACCGATTCATCGCCCGACGACCAGGTGAATTCCGCATCCTCGACCGGGTGGCCGTTCTCGTCGAACGCTTGCGCGCTCAACCGCACCGTATCGCCGATCTCGACCGAGTCCGCCGAAGGTGACACCGTCACCGATGCAGCCGCCTGCGTCACCTTCACCGTCGCGGATCCGGTCGCCCCGCGCGCCGCTGCCGTGATGGTCGCCGTACCGTTTCCCGCCGATTTCACCAGACCCGTCACGTACACCTCGGCGATTGTCGTGGCGCTGCTCGACCAGGTCACCTCGACGCCGGGCATCACGGCGCCGTATTGGTCCACCACCTCCGCACCGAGATGCTCGGTCGCTCCTAGCGAGGTCATTTCAACGTTGGAGGGGGTTACCGTGACCGTCGTCGGCCGCGGCGGCTCGTCGCAAGCGGACATCCACGCGAGACAGGTGAGAGCTGCAAGTGGCAGGGGGAGCATTCGGAAGCGGCTCATGGCGACCTCTGGATTCGGTGCGTCGGAGTGGGTGGGTACGTACGAGTATGAACTACGCTCAGTTGGGGACCCGGCTTACCGGCGGTTCCAGGTTGTGATGCCTCCGCCGGGCGAGGATGAGTGCCAGATTCTACCCGAAATCTGTCCTAGTATCTGTCACGGTCGTCCGGGGCTGCCGTGGGACTCGCTGCCGGACAACGAGGTGGCAAGGCGTCCGGGACGCGGGAAGTCCGTCATCGCCGCCACTCCGAGGCGTCGGGAATCCCGCGGCTGAAGAGGAACCTCCATCTCCGGTGGAGCCCCGGGGGCGGCGGCTGCCTGTCAGCCTCCATGGATAGATGTCGTGACAGATTTCGCCACGGATCTGTCGGGCAATCCGTCAAACCCGCTCCACCCGCACCGTCAGGATGTCGACGTTGTGGTACTGCTGATGCCGGACCGACGATGCGTGATGCCTGAGCAGCGCCAGCGAGAGGTCGCGCTCGTTGGCGGGATCCGGCGAATCGGGCAGCACCACCATCCGGTTCTCGAGGTTTCCGGCATCGGTGGCGGCCGTGAATTCCAGGAGCGCGCCTTCTTGCAGGTTCCGGGCCACGACTCTCAGGCGGCGCCCTTCCGTAGCGGGCAGGTGTTCGTCCTGTTCCTGGCGCAGAAGACTGAGCAGCGCTTCCTCGGCCGCGGCCCGCAGGCGCTCGATCGCCCTCGCCGGCCAGGAGTACCTGGTGGCAAAGTCCACAAGGAAGCGGTCGAGTTCGGGGAGCCTGTCAGCGCTCAGCTTCATCTCGGCCCGGTGGCGGCGGGGGCCGGTGAACTGGATGAACAGGTTCAGGAGCAGGATGCTGAGCCCGCCCGCCGTGAGGCCGTTGGCGAGCATGCGGCCGGTGGGCGTGGCCAGGTGGCTGGGGAAGACGGCCTGGAACTGGATGCCCGCGCCGATCCAGAAGGAAATTCCCGCGATCAGTGCGTTGCGCCGTTCGGGGCCTTCGCGAAAGACGACGCGCATGCCCTGTGCGAAGGTCAGCCCGAAGATGACGACGATGTAGGCGCCCAGCACCGGTGCCGGAATGGAAAGGACCAGGGCGGTGATCTTGGGCACGAAGGCGAGGGCGACGAAAATCGCGCCGATGTAGACACCGACCCTGCGCGCGGCGATTCCGATACCGTCCGCGAGCGCGATGCCGGCCGCGTAGGGCCAGGGCGCCGGGATGCCCGCCAGTCCCGCGAGCAGCGTACCGGATCCGCAGGCCGCAACGGATCCCTCGACCCTGCGGAAATCGATGGCCCTGGCTTCGCGCCGCGACAGCCGCTGCATGCGAACGGCATCTCCGACCTGGCGGACGGTGATGACGAAGGTGACGAAGAGGAAGCCGGGCAGAAGCACCCAGAAGCGGGAGTCGAAGGTGAGGTCCAGGCCGGTCGTGGCAATTGTGGGAACGCCGAGCCAGGCGGCGTCGGCCAGCCGACCGAAGTCGAGCACGCCGAAGAATGCGGCGGCCAGGCAGCCCGCGCCGATTCCGAAGATCGGGTTCCAGGCGCGCAGTCTCATCGGGGCGCGGAGCATGAGCGTCACCACGGTCACGATCGTCGCGGCCGCGATGGCGGGCGCGGCGGCGGGGTGGGCGCCCTCCGGTACCCGCGTCAGCATGGCGAAGCCCATCGGCATGACGGTGACCGAGACGAGCGCGAGCAGCGTTCCCGAAACGAGTGGGGTGATGATGCGCCTGAGCAGCGCGAGACGGGCCGCGAAGCCGAGCTGGCAGAGCCCCGACGCGACGACAAGCGTGCCGAGCAGCGCCGGCCCGCCCGTGATCAGGGCGAGCACAGCCACGCCGATCGACGCGCCGGATGTCCCCATCACGATGAGGTTGCCGGCGCCGAGCGGGCCGACCCGCCTCGACTGCACGATGGTCATGAGCCCGCCGATCACCATGCCGGCGAAGATCGCCCAGGAGAGGTATCCGTCGCCCTGGTTCGCCACGCGCGCCACGATTGTGGTGACGACGACGATCGGCACGCAGACCAGGATTGCGGTCTGCAGGCCGATGACGAAGGACGCGGGGTGGGGTGGGGGTTCGTTGGCGGCGAAGCGGAGCTTGTCGCGGGTCGTGGACGGCGCCGTGGCCATCGATCGGGTCTCCCTGGCGTATTCGTGGGCGGCGAAGTGGGGCGGCGGCCGGGTCGTGGCCGCTCTCCGCGGCGGGCGTCTCGCGCGGCCATAATACCTTGTGTGCGGCTCAGGGTCACCATAAGTCGCCGCAGGGGTCCACTTCGGAGGAGGAACAATGCCCGAACGAACGTCAGCGCGGACGGACGCCGGCGACAGCTCCCGCCGAGACGCGCACGGGGATGCGCCGGACGCGCGGGAACAGCTGCGAGCGCCCCAGGGCCCGGTGCTCGTCACCGGGGCGAACGGGTACGTCGCGTCGTGGCTGGTCAGGCGTCTGCTCGAGCTCGGGCTGGATGTCCACGCCACGGTGCGGGATCCCCGCGACCCCCGGAAGACGAGCCACTTGGACGCCATCGCCCGGGACTGTCCCGGCACGCTGACCTTCTTCGAGGCCGACCTTCTGGACCCCGGCGGCTTCGACCGGCCCATGGAGGATTGCAGCCTGGTCTTCCACACCGCCTCCCCCCTCATCGTGCGCAACGTGGACGACCCGGTGCGCGACCTGATCGAGCCCGCGACCCTCGGCACCCGCCACGTCCTGGACGCGGCCAACCGGACGCCGTCGGTGCGGCGCGTGGTCTTCACTTCGAGCATCGTGGCGGTCTACGGGGACGCGGCTGACCTGGCGGACATTGAGGAGGACCGCTTCGACGAGAGCCACTGGAAC
This sequence comes from uncultured Gemmatimonadaceae bacterium, assembly GCA_964602175.1. Taxonomy (GTDB): domain Bacteria; phylum Gemmatimonadota; class Gemmatimonadetes; order Longimicrobiales; family Gaopeijiaceae; genus Bin94. Next base: position 6,846 of record CAZRQE010000130.1, read on the forward strand.
ACGTCCAGCACCGAGCACCACCAGCCCTATTCCCGGTCCAAGACACTGGCCGAGCGGCTCGCCTGGGCGATGGCGGGCGCGCAGGACCGGTGGGATCTGGTGGTCGTCAATCCGGGGCTCGTGCTCGGTCCCGGCCTGAGTCCCCACACGGCGGCGGAGGGCGTGCTCGTCATGCTGGATTTCGGCAGCGGCTACTACCGCTTCGGCGCTCCGGCCCTTGAGTTCGCGATCGTCGACGTGCGCGACGTGGCGGAGGGACACCTGCGCGCGGGGCTGATGCCGGAGGCGTCGGGGCGTCGTCATATCCTGGTCAGCGAGACGCTCGGCCTGATCGAAATCGCGGACGTGTTGCGGGGCCGATTCGGTAACGGGTTTCCCTTCCCGCGCCAGACGGTCTCGAACACGGTGGCGTTGATGCTGGCGCCGCGGCGGGGGATCCCCCAGGCCGTGGCGAAGCGCAACCTGGGGTATCCGCTCCGGTTCGCCAACCGCCGCGCGCGCGAGTCGCTGGGCATGACCTTCCGGCCCGCCGCGGAGTCGGTGGTGGAGCACTTCCGGCAGTTGCTGGATGACGGATTGGTGAAATCTTGAAATATGAGTATCCAGAGTTCATATTTCAGAAATGATCATACCCAGACCCGCCCACCTGGACGCTCTGGCAACGAAACTGAGCGACAATCCCGTCGTCGCACTCCTCGGTGCGCGGCAGGTGGGGAAGACCACGCTCGCGTTGGAGTTTGCCGCCACCCAGGAACGCGTGACCCGCTTCGATCTGGAAGATCCCCGGGACCTGGCGAGGCTCGACGAACCGATGCTGGCTCTGGAGCCGCTCCGCGGCCTTGTCATCCTTGACGAAATTCAGACCCGCCCAGCCCTGTTTCCGGTCCTTCGCGTACTCGCGGACCGCTGTCCCCTGCCCGCCCGGTTCCTGGTGCTCGGCAGCGCGTTCCCGGAGTTGCTGCGCCAGGGTTCGGAGTCGCTCGCGGGCCGCATCGGGTATCACGAACTGACGGGTTTCGACCTGGCCGAAGTCGGTGGCGACCGTTGGCGGCAACTCTGGCTGCGGGGCGGCTTTCCGAGATCCTGGCTCGCGGTGGACGATGCCCGCAGCGAAGAGTGGCGGAGGGACTTCGTGCGATCCTTGGCCGGGCGTGACCTGCCCGGGCTCGGCATCTCGCTGCCGCCGGTGCTGCTACAGGACTTCTGGACCATGCTGGCCCACTACCACGGCCAGACCTGGAACGGATCGGAGCTGGCTCGTGCTTTCGGGCTCGCGCACACCACGGTGCGGCGCTACCTGGACAGGATGACGGGCGCATACCTGATGCGACTGCTTCGCCCCTGGCGGGAGAACGTCGCCAAGCGAATCGTCAAGTCCCCCAGGACCTACATCGCCGACAGCGGCCTGCTGCATGTGCTGCTCGACATTGCCGACGCCCGTGACCTGGCGAGACATCCCAAGGTGGGAGCCAGTTGGGAGGGATTCGCGCTGGAGCAGGTCGTGCGCCGAATCGGAGCCCGGCCCGGCGAGTGCTATTTCTGGGCCGTGCACGGTGGTCCGGAACTCGATCTCCTGGTCGTTCGCGGGCACCGCCGGCGCGGATTCGAGTTCAAGCGAACGGACTCGCCGAAGGTCACGTCGTCCATGCGCTCCGCCCGGAAGATCCTCGGATTGAGCGGTATCGACGTGGTTCACGTGGGAGACCACACCTTTCCCATGGCGGATGGGATTCGCGCGGTCAGCGGAGGCGACATACTGACGGAGATCGCTCCGCTGTAGCGTTGGACAGTCGGCACCAGCAGGCGGGGAGCGGTCTGTTGGCGCCTCCATGCCGCGGCCTCCGGGATCCGGCGGCTTGCAGGGGAGAGTTCCGCATTATGGTAGATTTGCATGTGCATACCATTCAGTAGTAAGCTTGGTGTGAATCACGGCAATCACCTTAGCTACCCATCTCTACCATGACACCATCGACTTGGCAGCCAGACACCGAACGCGTCCCGATCGACCGAGCCGGACGCCTTGTCATCCCCGCGCGATTCCGCGAAGCGCTGGGCATCCGCGGTCGCCAGACCGTTGTCGTAGGCCTGAGCGGCGACAGCCTGCGGGTGCGCACCCTGAACAGTGCGCTGGAACGGCTCCAGCGAATCGCGAGACGCAAGAATCCGGATGCCGCGCGGGCCGTGGACGATTTCATCGAGGACCGGCGAGCCCAGGCGGCCAATGAATAGCGTGGCGGCGACCCTTCTGGATGCCTCCGCGATTCTCGCGGGGCTCTACGAAGAGCCCGGATTCACACGCGTCCGCGACGCGCTGCGAGAGGGGGCGGCGATCTCCGCCGTCAACGCGGGCGAGGTGGCGGCCCATCTTCGCACGAATGACTGGAGCGCCGGGCAGGTGGCGGACGTCTTCGACGACCTCAGCATCGAGATCGTGCCCTTCGACCGCGAGACCGCGCTCTTGAGCGGTGCCTATCGCCCCCGGACCCGCCACCTCGGCCTGGGCCTTGGCGACCGCGCCTGTCTGGCGACGGCCCGGCGGCTTCGGCTCCCGGCGCTGACGGCGGACAGGGTGTGGGAACGGATTGACCTGCGCGGTGTGAAGATCGTTGTCATCCGTTGAACCGGGTCATCCCGCTGCCGGTCGAATGCCTGGGGATTCCGTCTGCGCGCTGGGGAGCCTACGACTTCGGGATCTCCTTGCCGGGATCCACGAAGGGGCGCGGCACCACCGTGGCGTCCCGCTCGCCGTCCGGTGTGGTGACGCGCAGACGAGTCCCCGGTTCCGCCGCCGGGGTCGGTACCAGCGCGTAGCCGATGTTGCGGCCCAGCCGCGGCGAATACACGGCCGACGTCACGAAGCCGATCTCCCGTCCGCCCCGGTGCACCGGCCAGCGCGTCATGTTCAGGTCGAGCGGGTCGCCCGCGATTTCCACCCCGGCAAGGAACCGGCGCGGCCCATCCGCCGCGATCCGGGCCAGCGCCTCCCGCCCGATGAAGTCACCTTCCTGACCCAGGTCCACCTGCCATCCCAGCCCCACCTCGTACGGGTTGTTGTCAAGCGTCATGTCGATGCCGTAGTTGAGGATGCCGGCCTCGATGCGGCGGATGTCGGACGGGCCCGTGGGTGAAATCCCCACGTCGCGCCCCGCTTCCATCACGCGGTCCCAGAGTTCCACCCCCCGGCTGCCGTCGCGCAGGTAGATCTCGTAACCGACCTCGCCGCTCCACCCGGTGCGCGTGACCACCACGGGGATGCCGTCCAGATCCGTCTCCAGGAACCGGTAGTAGCGCAGCTTCAGGACATCGTCGCCGAAAAGCCTGCGCACGACTTCTTTCGATTTGGGGCCCTGCACCTGCATGGGTGACACGTCCGGTTCGCGGATCTCGACGTCGAGCCCGGAGTTGAGTGCGACGCCCCTCGCGTAGAGGAGCACGTCGCTGTCGGCCAGCGCCAGCCAGAAGTGGTTCTCGCCCAGGCGGAGCAGGACCGGGTCGTTCACGATGCCGCCGTCGTCGGCGCCGATGAGGACGTACTTGCCCTGGCCGACGGCGCACTTCGACAGGTCGCGCGGGGTGAGCAGGTTGGTGAACGCGAAGGCGTCCGGGCCGGTGATTTCGACCTGCCGCTCGACGCTCACGTCCCACACCGTGACGCCCGTGAGCAGCTTCTCGTATTCGGCGTGGAGGTCGTCGTAGCGGGTGGGGAGGAACATGTGGTTGTAGACGGTATAGCTGCGGCATCCGGCGCGCAGCGTGGCCTCGAAGTACGGCGAGCGGCAGGTCGAAATCACCGGCCCGGACGCCTTCGCGTTCACCAACC
>CAZRQE010000131.1:0-12188 GCA_964602175.1 uncultured Gemmatimonadaceae bacterium
CAGGCGGATTCTGTCGGCGAACTGCTGGAGCAGTTCAAGAGCCGGTTCCCCCCCGCGCTGATCGACGGCGCCGGATGGGACAAACTGCTGGAGCGCACAAGCGGGTTGCCGATCAGCCTCGCAACCCCCGGTTTCGGCTTCGAGCTGCGGCTGCACGAACCCGAACCGAGAGCCGATCTGGGTCTCGCGCTGTTCCATGGGAGCCTGTCTGCGGCTCACTTCGAGGCGTGGACCCGGTCGCGACCTGAAGATGCGTCCGCGAGGGCGGTCGTCCGGCTCCTGCAGGAGCTGGGACGGGAAGGAACCGCGCTGCACCGAATCGCCGACACGAAGCTGCTGCTCGAGTATGACGTCGATCCGGCGCACCATGGCCCGTTCCCGGATCCAGGCATCTTCCTCTATCCCACCGCCGACGCGCTGCCCGACCCTGGCTCGGTCCAGGAGCCCGGAGATCTGGGCGTCGTCGCCGACGCGGTCGTCACGGCGTGCGGCTGGGGGCCGGACAGCGCGGAACGGGGACACGCCGAACGCCTGTTTATGGCCAGACCGCCGGGCTCGCAGGTCGGAGCCGTGGGCGCCTTCCCGGACCGAACGAGGGCCTTGCGGGTGGCGATCACAGGCATCCGAAGCACGCGCGAGCTGACGTCCTTCCTGGAGCGCGCCGACTGGCCCGGGCGGACCGAGACCTTCGCTCCGTTCGTCGCGGACCTCGAGGCACGAGGGGCCTTCTCTCACTTGGCGGCGCACCTGGACATCCATGCGGGCGGCGTGGGGCCTGAGCTCGGAGTCAGCTACTACGCCGAGGACACGCAGTGGTTGAAGGACATCGAGCCCTGGATGGGGATCATCGACGGTCTCCGCGTACCCGGCCTCGTCGTACCGGAGAAACTGGCCGCGCTCGAGGAGTCATGGGCGGGGGTGGAATCGGTGTTCGGGCGCCGCGGCATGCTGCTCGTCGTCAGGGGCATTCACCACTTCAAGATGGCGCTGGTGAGTGACCGCTTCGAGGCGGTCAAGGCCTACGTGTTCTGTCTCGTGTTCCCCCCGCTGCAGACTGCCGCCCTGGCCTCCGCAGCCGTAAAATAGTGGACGCGGACGAGGGTTGAATCATTGGCCCCCGAGGAGAGGGACGAGGGGATGGCGGGATGGCGAAGCGCCGCCGGGGGCAGCCCGCCGGCGGCGCCTGCACGTCAGCAGAGAGGGACGATCACCCGCAGCAGGAAAGGCCGGCCGCGATCGCCTCCAGCCTCTCCTCATCCAACTCCGCCTCGGAATCGGCACCGGGGGGCAGTCCGAGGTGCAGGTTGTTCCAATCGCTCTCATGCACCTGAATGTTGATCTTGTCAGGCACATCAATGCCGAACTCCTGCTTGACGGCGGCTCTGGGATCTGCCACGAGCTGTGCACGGAACTCGGCATCCTCGCTGGCCTTTGCGATCAACTGACCCACCATCTCGTTCGATGTCTGAATCGCCGACTGCACCATCGTGTTCATATTGCATCCTCCGTGGTTGCGTTGGAGTTTGAGGCTACAAGTTCCAAGGTAATAACACTTGGCAGTATTTTGTACCCCGCGTACGCAGATCAGCACCCCCTCTCATTGGAGGCGGCACGGAGGCTGCCTGGGAACAGCCGTTCCGCACGGGCACAGGTCGGCCGGACGCGCCCGCCGCAACTCGACAGGAAGGGCCGCGATTCATGTTCAACAACCCGTTTCGCGAACGAGCAATCGCCGCCAGCGCGAACCGGCAACAGCTCGACCGCCTTCTTCGCGTCACGGCCCCCCACGAACGCATCGTATTGGTTGCGGTCGGGTTGATCCTCGCCGGAATCGGCGGCTGGGTGCTTTTCGGCACCATCGTACGAGAGATCGAGCTTGGCGGCGTCCTGGTCGTACCGGGGCAGCACTACGAGATCGTGACCGAGGAGCCGGCGTACCTCGTGGAGTACTTCGTCGCGCCCGGAGACCACGTCGTGCCCGGATCGGCGATCGCGCGCCGGACCGTTCCGGCGATCGCGCGCCAGACCGCCGCCCTCGGAGATCGCGTGGAACAGCTGGAACTGGAGGTCGCGCAGCGCGGCGGAGACAAGGGGAGCGCCGCGGCTCAGCTGGCCGCGGCCCGTGCGGGACTGCTTCGGGCGGAGGGACAACGCGCCGTGCGGGAACTCCTCGTGAGCGAGGCGGGAGGCGAGGTCATGGTCCTGCTGGCCTCCCCGGGAGAATACCTGCCAGCCGGGGCTGCCGTTGCGGAGTTGCGGGATGCCGGGGATCGCCACCTGCAAGCAAGATCGCACGTCTCCGCGCAGGTGGCGCGGCGCCTGCGGCCCGGCATGCAAGCGTCGGTTGAAGTGCAGTTGCCCGACGGCTCGAGGCGCCGGCTGGAAGGGAGGGTCGGTGCCGTCGCCACCGGACAGTCGCCGGTTCGGCCCTCGGAGTCGCCGGCGACGGTCGCTGACTCCGCACGACGAATCGATATCAACCTCCCACCGGGGTCCGAACTGGCCCTGCCGGACGGGTCACCGTGCCGCATTCGGATCGTCCGCGGACGATATTCGCTCGCCTCGTTCCTCGGCTTTGGATCGAGCTGAAATGGCGCTGCGCGGCTCTCGGGGGATCTCGCGAGGTGGCGGGGAACTCCACGGTAAGCCACGACGACGCGTCGTCACGCCGCTCCTTCTGCAGACGCATGCGACCGAGTGCGGTGCGGCCTGCCTCGGTAGCGTGCTGGCCCACTTCGGACTCTGGGTACCCCTGACGGAACTGCGTGGAACCTGTGAAGTCGGGCGGGACGGATCTACCGCGGCCGGCCTGAAGCGAGCCGCCGAGCGGTACGGCCTCGAGTGCTCGGGCTGGAGCGTGCCGTTGAGTCGGCTCAAGCGGATGCCGCTGCCGATGATTCTGTTCTGGGAATTCAACCACTTCGTGATCCTGGAGGGGTTCGACCGCAAGTGGTTCTACCTGAACGATCCGGCCACCGGTCACCGCAAGCTGTCTCGGCAGGAGTTCGAGGCGGGATTCACGGGCGTTACGCTGAAGTTCCGGCCGGGTCCGGCCTTCCAGCCGGGCGGCGCTCCCTCCGGTCTGATACGGCGCCTCCCTGTTTGGCTGAGCGGCACATGGGGCGGGCTGGCGTGGGTCATCGGGTGCGGCCTGATGCTGGCCGTGCTGGCGCTGGCCGTTCCGTTTGCGGCCAGCCTGTTCGTCGACCGTGCGGTGGCGGGCGGCGAGCCATGGGGGGGGCTCCTGGCTGGAGCTCTCGCGGTCGCCGGAATCCTGGTGTATGGCATCACGTGGTTGAAGCAGCGGTTCCTGCGGCGCTTGGCGATCCGCATTTCCGTGGTGTTCGCCAACCGCTCCGTATCGCAGCTGTTGCGTCTCCCGACGGACTATTTCAGTCACCGGCTGGTCGGCGACCTGACCGGACGCATCCTGTCCATCGACAAGATTGCGCAAAACCTGTCGGAACGGTTTCTCGGCCTGCTTATCGACATCGTCACGAGCTTCGTGTTCCTCGCCGTAATGATGGCGTACGACTTGCCCCTGGCGCTGGGTGTGTTGGCCCTCGCGGTCTTGAACGTGCTGCTCCTGCGCCCGGTCGAGCGTGTCCGTTCCGACGAGGCCTCCGCCCTCGGCCGTGAGCAGGGCCTGCTGATGGGTATCGGCACGATCATGCTGAATCAGGCCGACGCCCTTCGCATGACGGCGGCGGAAGACCGCATGTTCGTCTGCTGGAGCGGCCATCAGGCGCGCGAATTGCAGGCGCGCCAGCGATTCTCCGAACTCAACAACCTCATGGCCGCCGCGCCGGACCTGGTCATGATCCTGGGGAGTGCCGCGGTGCTGGCGCTGGGCGCTACGAAGTTCATGGCCGGCGATTTGACGCTGGGCGCACTGCTGGCGTTCTACCTCGTGGCGGTCATGTTTCTGGAACCCGCAGGGCGCTTCGTCGAATTCGCACGCGAACGCCAGACGCTTCTGACCGACATGCAACGCCTGGACGACATCACAGAAACGCCGGTGGATCCGGGCCTGGCACGCCGGGCGGGAGCCCCACAATCGATCGCTACCCTCAACGGGCGGCTGCGGTTGGCCGGGCACGTCGAGCTGCGCGGTGTGACCTACGGCTACAACCGGAATCGCCCTCCACTGATCAAGGACTTCAATCTTGCCTTCAAGCCGGGGCAGCGCGTCGCGGTCGTCGGCCCAAGCGGGTCGGGCAAGTCGACCCTGTCCCGCCTCGTTGCGGGCATCCTGCACCCCTGGTCGGGGGAAATCCTGTTCGATGGCCACCCTCGAGACGAGATTCCCGACGAAGTGCTTTCGCGCTCCCTCTCAATGGTGGACCAGCGCATCGTCCTCTTCTCCGCCACCGTGCGGGACAACCTCACCCTTTGGAACCCCGCGGTGCTCGACGACGACGTGGTCGCCGCGGCCCGCGACGCGGCCATCCACGACGACATTCTCAGCCGACCCCTCGGCTATTCGACTCCGGTGGACGAAGACGGGGGCAACTTCAGCGGCGGACAGCGGCAGCGCCTTGAAATCGCCCGCGCGCTGGCCGGGAACCCGACAGTGCTGATTCTCGACGAAGCGACGAGCGCCCTGGACGCCGCAACAGAGGCGTATGTCGACGATGCGCTGCGCCGCCGAGGCATCAGCTGCCTGATCGTCGCGCACCGGCTGAGCACGGTGCGCGACTGCGATCAGATCATCGTGATCGACGGGGGCGTGGCCGTGCAGCGCGGCACCCACGACGACCTAATGGCGGACACGGGCGGCGTCTACCACCGCCTCGTGCGGACGGAGCTCGCCGGATGACCGGGCAGGAGAAGCGGGCGCTCGCCCGAATCGCGGCCGAATCGGGCACGCCGGTACCCTGCGCCGGAAATCTGCCCGTCGACCTCAGCGATCCCGAGTTCGTCTGGTTCATCGAATCAGGCCCGGTCGATCTGTTCCTGGTCGAGCGTGAGGATGGGGTCGATCAATCCGCCCCGCAGCACGTGCTGCGCGCCGACACCGGTCGTCTTCTGCCCGGCGTCGCGCCACACGACGACGTGACTTCGCTGGCGCTGATCGCAAAGGGGGTGTCCGGCGCCGTGCTGCGGCGTCTTCCCGCGTCCCGCCTCGGCACGATTCGCGCTGCAGAACTGACCGAGCAGGTCGACGAGTGGCTGCTGGACATATCGGCCATGCTGGTCCGCGACGTCACGCTTCATCCACGGGCAGACGCGCTCCTCGAACCCGGTCAGGCAACACGCACAAGGAGCGGCACCCTCGCCGCACGTCGAGGCGTCGTGTGGGTCTGGGGGGTGCCGCCCGCTGCGGGTCTGTTCATGGGCCTGATCGACCCCGCCGAAGGCAAGGCGGAATCTGATGGCGTCGAGCGGGCGCTGCCGCTGACGTCCGCCACCTGGCTCACGCTGACGCACGACGTGGGCGTCTCCACGGCATCCTCCGCGGAACTCGCCGAGCGCCGACTGTTACTCCCCGCCCTGGACGCCTTCAACCGGGTCGCGCTTGAGCTCGAGCGGCTTAATCGCCAACTGGCCGTCGTCGATCAGGCGAATCTGGCGCGGGCACGGGTGGCCACCCGCCGGGGTGACGAGGAACGCGCCCGGCGCCGACTCTTTGACCTGTACGGTCTCCGGGATGAGGGGACCGAACAGACGGCGGACTCGCGGTTGCACCATGTCCTGAAGGTTATCGGCCGACACGCGGGAATCGTCTTCCAACGGCTGCCGGATTCGCCCGACACGGAATCCACGCCCGACGTCAGGCTCGTCAGGATTCTGAATGCGTCCGGGATTCGGGGCCGAAAGGTGCGGCTCGCTCCCGAAGACCGCTGGTGGGTCGGCGACAGCGGCGCGATGCTGGCGTTCCGAGCCGAGGACGGGAGGCCCGTCGCGCTGCTGCCCAGCGTGCTCGGAAACTACCGGGAGATCGACCCCCTCGGCCGACAGACAAGGCGGATCACGCCGGCCGCCGCCGCGTCGCTGAGTCCGGACGCCTGGGTCTTCTATCCCTCGCTCAACTCCCGCGGTGTCGAATGGCGCGATCTGTGGAGCGTCGCCCGAACGGGGCTGGGCGCCGACCTGGCGCGTTTCGTGGTGACCGGGCTGCTGGGGGGCGCCATAATGTTGCTGCCGGCCGTGGCCATCGGCTTCGCCGCGGACGAGGTGATCCCCACCGGCGATGTCGGGCTCCTATACGGGATCAGCGCGGCTCTGGTGGTGTTCGGTGTCGTCCGCGCTCTGCTCCACATCCTCCAGGGCATGACCCTGATGCGTCTTGACGGCCGCGCCACTTCCCGGATGGAGGCCGCGTTCTGGGACCGTCTGCTCAAGTTGCCGTCGAGCATCCTGCGGCGGTATCCGGCCAGCGATATGGCGATGCGGGGCATGACGTTCCAGAACGCACGCGACGCCGCGCAGGGCGTGATCGGCAACGGCGTGCTGTCGATCCTGTTCCTGGCTCCCGCGTTCCTGCTCATCGCTTTGCGCGATGCCCGCGTCGGAGCGTCAACGGCCGCCTTCGCGCTGCTGTCGCTGTTGGTGACCGTGGTGCTCGGGCGACGGCAGATCCCCGCACACGCCCGCCGGCTGGGGGCCGTTCGGCGTCTGTCGGGCAGACTGTTCCAACTCATCAACGGCATCCCGCAACTGCGCGTGGACGGCGCCGAGGGCTCGGCCTTCGCGGCCTGGGCGCGGGGTTACCGCGAGCAGAAACGTGCCGAACTGCAACTCGGCTCGATGGAGACGCACCTGCGGGCATTCGGGGCCACCCTGCCATTGCTGGCTGGAGCGATGGTAATACTGGTCGCGACGCTGTCCGGCCCGGGTTCCATCACGGCCGGCGACTTCATCGTCATCTTCATTCTGTTCCTGCTCTATCAGCGGGCGGTCAACCGACTGGGTGAGTCGTTCAGTGCGCTGGCCGCCGTCGTCCCCGCATGGAATCAACTGCGGCCCCTGCTCGCCGAGGCCGCCGAGACGAGGGCGGAAGGGGAATTCGTGGAGCAGCTGGGCGGTGAAGTCGTGTTCGACCGCGTCTCGTTCCGCCACGAACCGGACGGGCCCGTGATCCTCGACGAAGTCTCAATTCGGGCCCGCAAGGGTGAGTTTGTCGCCATCGCGGGCGCCTCCGGGGCGGGCAAAAGTACGCTCCTGCGGCTCGCGCTCGGGCTCGAACGACCCTCGGGTGGATCGATCTACTTCGATGGCCGGGACCTTCAGCAACTCGATCTCAAGGGGGTACGCCGACAGATCGGCGTGGTCCCGCAGGTGGTGCGACTCCACCCACAGGATCTTTGGGACAACATCGTTGGCGACCACGAGGGCGCGACTGCGGAGGCTGCATGGCGGGCGGCCAGGCTTGCCGCCGTCGATCGCGAGATCGCGGCGATGCCGATGGGCATGCTGACTCCGGTGGGCGCGGGCGCTGCCGTAACGTCGGGGGGCGAGAGTCAGCGTATCCGGATTGCCCAGGCGTTGATTCGCGATCCCCGTATTCTGATGCTCGACGAAGCGACGAACTGGCTGGACAACGAAACGCAGTCCAAGGTTCTGGCCAATCTGGCGGGCCTCACATCGACGCGGATCGTGGTCGCACACCGTATCTCCACGCTGCGTCAGGCTGACCGCATATATGTGCTCGAGAAGGGGAAGGTCGTGCAGGAGGGCTCCTTCGCGGAGCTGACCGCGACCGCAGGCGTATTCCAGGACCTGATGAGCCGCCAGGTAGCCTGACCTGCAACGGGTACCACGTACGGGCAAGGTCCGGTCATGATGCCTGCCGACGCGGTATGCCCGCCAGCGCGTGACCGAGCCGTTCCCGGACGGCGTACTGCAGGGTGGCGAGCGCCGGCACGACGAGCAGCAGGAGGAAGGTAGCGACGAGGACACCGAAACCGACGGAGGTCGCCACCGGGACCAGGTGCCGGGCGTAGGCGCTCGTCTCGAACATCAGGGGGGCCACGCCGAGAAACGTCGTGAGCGACGTCAGGACGATAGCCCGGAAACGGATCTTGGAACCGGCGATGATGGCCTCTCGCACCGACATGCCGGATTCTCTGAAGTTGTTCATGAACTTGACCATCATGAGTGAGTCGTTGATGACGACGCCACTCACCCCGACGAGTCCCTGCTGCGACCAGACACTGAGATCAAGTCCCAGCAGCATGTGTCCCATCAGTGCGCCGACCGCCCCGAGAGGGATGACTGCCAGCACGATCAGCGGCTGAAACCACGATCCAAACGGGATCGCCAGCAGCGCGTACATCAGAATGAGGGCGAAGAACCCCGATCTTGCCAGCGCGGCATTGACATTGTCCTGCTGTTTGCGCTCGCCCCCGAATGCGTAATCGAAGTCCGGATCCCGTTCCGCTATAGGCGCGAGGAGATTCCGCTCGATGCGGTCATCCACCTGTCGGCCCGTCGTCGTCACGGCGTCCACGTCCGCCGTAATCGTCACGGCCCGCCGCCCGTCGAGCCGGTGGATAGCCGATGCGGGCCGTGCAAGCTGAGCCGAAGCGATCTGTCCCAGCGCCACCTCGCCGCCGCCCGGTGTGCGCACCATGTATTCCTCGATGTCGACGGCCGAATTCCGCTCCTCTTCCGGGAGCCTCACGTAGACCCGCACATCCTCGCGACCCCGGGGGACTCTGACCGCTTCGACGCCGAAGAATGCCGCTCGGACCTGCCCGGCGAAGTCACCCACCGTCAGCTGGAGCGATCGGCCGAGGGGCTCGAGTTGTAGCCGTAGCTCGTCGGATCCCTCATCCATGTTGCTTCGAACATCGAGAACGCCGTCGATGCCGCCGAGTTCCGCCACGACGTCATCGGCGAGCAAGCGCAGCCGGTTCGGATCGGGATGGGAGAGGTCGTAGTGGACGGGCCGGTCCCCGCCGGCGATGCTGCTCGTCATCGACACCGCCTTCGCCTCGGGGATCGTGCCGATCTCCTCCCGCCATGCCTCCTGGAACGTGGACACCGGGATGCCGTGGCGTTCCCAGTCGATGAGCTTGAACTGGACCGCCGCGACGTGACTGCGGGTCGCGCGAAACACGTCGCCGGACAGAGGATCGAAGAGTTCGGCCCGCTGCCCCAGCGTGATGGCTGCATCGACTTCCAACGGGAGGCCACTCGAGGCGGTTCCCCGCTCCGCGGCAACACGCGCCGCGGCCCGGTGTCCAGCGGCCTCCACGCGGTCGGCCACCTCACGCGTCAACTCCCCCGGCGCCCCGGTTGCCAACTCCAGATCCGTCGAGACGATATCGCCCTCGAGCGGGGTATTGAATCGGCTCGGGACGATGCCGGAGACGACGAGGACCGACGAGATGACGAGCAGCCCGGCGGCCGAGGCGAGCACCACCAGCGGCTGCTCCGTGGCCAGACGCAGCCCGCGGTCGAGGGGCCCGTCGGCGAGACGCTTCATCACGCGGTCCACGCGCGCGCGGATCGCGCCCAGGAGTGCGGCAGTTCGGTGGCGAGCCGGCTGGCCGGGCGCAGGGAGGTGCGCCAAGTGGTTCGGTAGAACCAGCAGTGACTCGAAGAGCGAAATGAGCAGGACGGAGATGACGACGATGGGAATGACGCGGACCAGTTTCCCCTGGGCGCCCGGGACCGTCAGGAGGGTCGAGAAAGCGACGATCGTTGTGAGGACCGAGAAGATGACGGGGCCGCCGACCTGCCTTGTGCCCCGTATTGCCGCCGCCAGCCCGCCCGCGCCCCTCTCCCGCTCCGAGTAGACGCTTTCCCCCACGACGATCGCATCATCCACGACGATCCCCATGGCAAGGATGAGCCCCATCATGGAGAACATGTTGATGGACATGCCCACGAAGCCCATCACGAGGAAGGTTCCCGTGAAGGAGACGGCCAGGCCCACGGTGACCCACAGCGCGAGCCGGATCTCCAGAAACAGTGCCAGGGCGAGGAAGACCAGAAGGAGCCCGAACAGTCCGTTCTTCACCATCAGCCGCAGTCGACCACCCACCAGGGAGGAGTCGTCGCTCCAAATCGCGATGTCGACGCCGGCGGGCAGGTCCGGCCGGGCCTCGGCCACCCAGCGCCGCACCGCCTCGCCGATGTCGAGCAACTGTTCGTCGGACGTACGGTACACTTCCACGAGAGCCGCGGGGCGGCCGTTGTAGCGAACGCGGAGATCGGTGTCCGCGAAGCCGTCGCGCACCTCTGCGATGTCACCCAGCCGTACCAGCGTTCCGTCCAGGCGGCTCAGCACGACGATGTCCTCGAAGTCGCCCTGGTCGTAGTTCCGTCCCAGGGTGCGGACGGAGAACTCCTCTTCCGGACTCGTTATCCTGCCGGCGGAAGACTCCAGCGACCCCCGCCGCACCGCCCGTGCGACGTCCTCGAGCGTAAGGCCCAGGGAACGAAGCCTGGACTGGGGAAGCTCGATCGAGATTTCGTATGGGCGAATCCCGCTCGTGCCGGCAAGTGACACCTCGGGAAGGGCCGAAATCCCCTCTTCGATCCCGTACGCCACCTCCTTGAGCGTGCGCTCCGGGACATCGCCGTACACCATCAGCCGCAACACGCTCTGACGGCTGGTCAGCTCGCGCACCTCGGGCCGCTCCGCGCCGGCGGGGAACGTGGGGATGCGGTCCACGCCCGCCCTCACGTCGTTGAGGGCGCGGCTCATGTCCGTCCCCACCTTGAATTCGGCGATCGCGAGGCCGAGCCCGGCGGACGCGGTCGCCGCCACGCGTTCCAGCCCCTCCACGCTCCGGACCTGTTCCTCGATCGGGCGGAGAATGGACTCCTCGACTTCCTCGGGGGAGGCGCCCGGGTAGGGCACGAGGACCTGAACGCGATCCAGCGAGGAGTCGGGGATCACTTCCCGCACGAGACCGACAGCCGCGTACAGGCCGCCGACCAACAGCACGAGCATCACGGCGTTGACCGCCGCATCGTTGGTCGCCATGTAGGCGACCGGGCCGCCTCCGGGGCCTGAACGCACGCTAGCGTTTCGCCCCGGCATGCGGCGCGAGGGCCCTGCGAACGCCTATGGCAGCAACCCTTCCAGTCGACGTGCCAGACCCGCGAGCACCCAACCGTCCGGCCCGAACGCCTGGCTAGCGGCTACCGCCTCGTCAAGCAGCTTGTGTATGCGCGCGCGCGCCCGTTCCCGCGAGAGCACATGCAGGATCGAGCACTGACCCGGATCCTCATCGAGCATATCGTCGACTATCTGGAAGGCGAGTCCGAACGCGCGTCCGAACGCGTCGAGGTGACCGAGTTGCTCGCCCGCAGGTCCTCCGGCAACGCCGCCGCTCCACGCCGAACAGCGAAATAGCGCGGCGGTCTTCTTCAGATGGATGCACTCCACATCCACGCTTGTTCTCGCCGGGGTGAATGCGAGGTCATCGACCTGTCCACCGATCATGCCCCGGGGTCCGATCGTCCGGGCCAGACGAGCCGCCACGGCAACGCTTGCGGAGGGGTCGGAGAGTCGGGTGCACTGAGCGAACGCCTCGGCGAGCAGGGCACTTCCGGCCAGAACGGCGATCGTGTGGTCGAAGGCGACGTGCACCGCCGGCTGTCCCCGGCGGACGGCGTTGTCGTCCTGGGCCGGGAGGTCATCCAGCACGAGTGAACAGGCGTGGATCAACTCGACCGCGGTGGCCACGGGCATGGCTGCTTCGGGCTTCGCACCCACAGCTACGGCAGCGCCGAGCGTCAGCGCCGGACGCAGACGCTTGCCGCCGGGGAAGACGGCATATCGCATGGCCCGGTGCAGCTCCGGGGGGTGCCGCGTCGCGGGTGGCAGCGCTGCGTCGAGGTCGGAATCGACACGCTCCCGGCTCGCCGCCAGGAACTCCTCCAGGGCGCAGGAGTTACTCGGGTCCCGTTCTCGTCCGTGGGCACGTTCGAACACACCGCCCGCGGTAGGAGGTCGCTGCCTATGCAAGGCCCGGCGACTTCCGATGCCGAGCCGTCCTAACGAGCCGAGCCATGAGCCAGAGCGTCGAGGTCGGCGGCAGTTCTGGACGCGGTATCGCGAAGCTCCGCCGCCAAGGCATCGAAATCATCCAGCCCGCAGGCTTCGGCAATCGCGGTCTTCACCCTGGCCGTAGCCGTGTCGGTTGCGAACCCATCTTCCGGGATAAGCCGCAGTGCGCCCCGCAGGTTCCGCCATAGCGCCGCCGCCTCCGCGAGCCGCTCGGCAG
>CAZRQE010000132.1:0-21709 GCA_964602175.1 uncultured Gemmatimonadaceae bacterium
AGCCTGGGAAGCGGACCACTCGTCTACGTGGACGGTGTCCGTATCGACAACAACTCGAACGCGCGCATCGGAAGCGACCAGGGCACGCGGACGATGCGCGGGGGCGCGGTCAGCCGTCTCAACGACCTGAACCCCGAAGAGATCGAGAGCGTCGAGGTCATCAAGGGTCCGGCGGCAGCCACACTGTACGGAACCGAAGCTTCGGCCGGGGTGATCCAGATCACCACCAAGCGCGGCAGTGCCGGCGCTCCGCAGTGGGAAGTGACCGTCAGGCAGGGAGTGTCCTACCTGTCGAACGCGGTCGGTCGCTGGCCGGCCGTATACGACAAGGGCACGGCCGCGTGCCCAAACTGTGAGATGCTCCCGAGCGGTGTGCGCAAGTTCGAGGTGCTGAAGTCCGAGCAGGCGCTCGGCCATGGAATCCCGTTTACCTACGGGCACGACCAGACCTACGGGATCTCCTCCAGCGGCGGGACCGACCTCGTTCGCTACTACGTGTCCGCGCAGATGGACCGGGACGAGGGATTCGTCGACTGGAACCACCAGAACAAGTACTCGGCACGTGCCAACCTGGAACTGACGCCGAACGAACAGCTCAGCATCTCCACCAACATGGGCTTCGTGCGCTCCAAGTCGCGCTTCAACGGGGGCGGCCCCTTCCCAATCGAGTTCGTATCCTCGATCTACTGGGGCACACCCGCGGCGGCCGAGGACGAGCGCCGCCGGGGCTGGAACTGGACCCCGCCCTGGGCGATGGAAACGGTCGACGTCACCGAGGGAATCGACCGGATCATCGCCAGTACTACGATACGCCACAATCCGTTCCCCTGGCTGGTTCACAGGATCACCGGCGGTGCAGACTTCGGAAGCACCGTTTCCGGGCGCATGGTGCCGAGATCGCCGCTGGGTTCCGCCGACTTCTTCGGCTCGATGAGTCTCGGGCACGTGGAAACGACGGATCGGGCGGTCACCCAGGCCAACGTGGACTACGGAGCTACGGCGACGGTGGACCTTCCCCTGTTCGGCACAATCTCCGAGACCTCGTTCGGGGCCCAGTACTATGTGAAAAGGACGCACGAGTTCGGCGCGGTGGGCGACCAGTTCCCCGCACCCGGGCCGGGCACGGTCTCGTCGGCCGCGGTCAAGACGGGTTGGGAAGACTTCATCGAGAACAAGACGCTCGGCGTCTACGTGCAGGAACAGCTCAGCTGGGGCAACCGCCTCTTCCTTACTGCGGCCATGCGGGGTGACGACAACAGCGCCTTCGGCACGAACTACGACTTCGTTCTCTATCCCAAGGTCAGCGGTTCCTGGGTGTTGAGCGAAGAATCGTTCTTCAACGCCTCCTTCGTCGACAACCTCAAGCTGAGGGCGGCATGGGGACAGGCCGGACGACAGCCCGATGTCTTCGCGGCGCGCCGGTTGTACGCTCCGATCACGGCCGGCGGCGATCAGCCCGGCCTGACCACCGACGCGGTCGGCAACCCCGACCTTCAGCCCGAAGTGGGCGAAGAACTCGAGATCGGGTTCGACGCCAGCCTGTTCAACGACCGGATCGGGCTCGGATTCACCTTCTACAACAAGGACACGAAGGACGCCATCATCGCACGCCCGGTGGCGCCGTCCAGCGGATTCGCCGGTACGCAGTTCGTCAACGTCGGCGAGCTGAACAACCGGGGGATCGAGGTGGAG
Source organism: uncultured Gemmatimonadaceae bacterium (assembly GCA_964602175.1). Classification (GTDB taxonomy): domain Bacteria; phylum Gemmatimonadota; class Gemmatimonadetes; order Longimicrobiales; family Gaopeijiaceae; genus Bin94. The sequence continues at coordinate 1,693 of CAZRQE010000132.1, forward strand.
GGGACCGCGACACTCGTGCGCAGCGAGCTTCTCGACTGGGACATCGGCTTCAACTACGCCACGAACGACAGCGAAGTGGTCGACCTGGGCGGCCTCCCCACGATCTTCCTCTTCGGACAGCGGCACCAGGAGGGGCTGCCGATCGGCGGCATCTTCGTCGAGAACGTGGTTTCGGCGGAGTTCGACGCGAACGGCAACATCGTCAACGACCAATGCGAGGCGACGCCCGAGCAGGGCGGCGGCACGGTTCCGTGCGCGATGGCCCAACCGGTCTATCGCGGCCCGTCGATCCCGACATGGTTCGGGGGCGTCAACACATCGCTGCGCTTCCTTCAGAACTTCCGGCTCTTCGCGCTCGTCGACTTCTCCGGCGGTTTCACCAAGATCAGCGGCGACCTGGCCGCGTCCCACCTGCTCTTCCAGAACTCGCAGCAGATTCTCGAACGCGAGGACGCGCAACTTGCGGCGATGAGCGAGATCGTGGGGAACTGGCTCCAGGCAGGCGTGCTCGAGGGCGGGCTGGCAAAGCTGCGCGAACTCTCGCTCTCCTACACGCTGTCCGAGGACATCGCAGGTCTGGCCGGCAGCTCGGGCGGATCGCTGACCATCGCGGCGCGCAACCTCTTCAACCTCTGGGAAGCCCAGTCAGGGACCTTCGGACGCAGGGAGATCGATGTCGAACTCACGCGGCAGTGGCACGCCTTGCGTGAGGGAGGAGCCTACCACCAGACGTCCATGCCGCCCGCAACCACCGTGGGCGTGACCCTGCGACTCAGCTACTGACCGATACCGCACACAACGGGGAGAATAGATGATGTTGACCCATGAGAAAAAGGTCAGCGTGGCCGTGATCACGCTCCTGCTGGCCTCCTTCAACACGGCGTGCGAAGACCTCCTGCAGGTGGACCTGCCCACCAAGGTCGCGGCCGAAAACCTCGAAAATCCGTCGGTGGCCGAAGTGCTGGTCAACAGCGCCATCGGCGAGTTCGAGTGCGCATTCAGCCAGTTCGTGGCCGCCAGCGGACAGCTGACCGACGAGCTCAGACATAGCTCCGGCTGGCTGGTGATGACCGAGTGGGACCACCGCAAGATCGGGCAGGACCGGGACGTGGCCCTTTGCAACGGCAACTTCGGATACGGGGTGTTCACGCCGGTGCAGAAGGCCCGCGTGTCGGCCGAATCCTCCCGGACGCGACTCGAGGAGTGGGGCGACGGCGACGTTGCCGGGCGAGCCGAGAAGATCGCCACGGTTGCGACCTACGGCGCGTTCTCGCGCGCCATCCTGGGCGAGGCCTTCTGCGAGATGACGATCGACGTCGGTCCACTCATGTCGCAGACCGAGATGCTGCAGAGCGCCGAATCGGCGCTGGGCGAGGCGATGTCACTGGCCCAGGCAGCCGGACGCAGCGACCTTGCCACGGCGGCGCAGATCCGGCGCGCGGGAGTACGCCTGTACCTTGGCGACAACTCCGGGGCCATGTCGGACGCATCGGCAGTACCGGCGGGCTTCCGCTACGACGCCAACTATTCGGCGGCCGACCTCTACCGCTACAACCGCATCTACCAGCACAACCACGTGGACGGGTTCCTCTCGCCCGAGTTCAACGACGAGAGCGGACAGCCCACCGTGGACGGAGACAACCTGACGTTCGGCGGGGTGGTGGATCCACGGGTGGAAAGCACGCTCGCGGGCATCGGGCAGGATGGCTCGCCGCTCCGGCATATCCACAAGTACCCCTCGTGGACCAGCCCCATCGCGATTGCCAACGCGGCGGAAGCGCAGTTGATCATCGCCGAGATCGAGCTTGGGCAGACCGCGGTGGACATCATCAACGGCTTCCATGCGGCCGCGGGGCTGCCGGCGTACGAACCCGCCGACGTGAACGATCGTGCTGAAGTCATGGCGCAGGTAATGCAGGAGCGGTACCGCGAACTGTACCTGGAGGGCCGCAGGCTGTTCGATTTCCTGCGCCATGACCTGCCCTTTGCGACGGGAACGCACCCATACGACGGGAACACGTACGGTACGACCACGTGCATGCAGATCCCGCGCAGGGAGAAGGACTCGAACCCGAACCTGTAGGAAGCGCCAGTGCGATGAAGGCGGTGAAGAGTACCCGGACGGAGAGCATGGAACGGGGCCGGCACGGTGACCGAAGCGCGTGGGCGCGACTGGCCGTGCCGGCCGTACACCTCGCGACGGCGGTCGCCCTCTTTGGGGCAGCCGCCTGCGAGACCGCGACGCAGGCTCCCGCCACGCCCGCGGGTCCGGAGGCCCCGGACGCGGGCGACTACTCGGAGGCGCGCTACGAGGTCGATGTTACCAGAGGCGTGCTCGTCCCCATGCGGGACGGTGTACGTCTGTCCGTCGACATCTACGCCCCGCGCGGATCCGCCGGCCCCTTCCCCGGCATCCTGGCGCACACCCCGTACGACAACAACGCGCAGCGAGAGACCGCAACGTGGTTCGCCGAGCGTGGCTACGTGGTGGTCTCGGCCGATGCCCGCGGGCGCTACGACTCGGAAGGCGAGTGGGATCCGTTCGGGGCGCTGCACCGCGTGGATGGCTACGACCTGGTCGAGTGGGTCGCGGCCCAGCCGTGGTGCACCGGCAAGGTGGGCATGATCGGCGGCTCGTATCTGGGGTGGACCCAGTGGTGGGCGGCGAGCATGGCCCCACCCCACCTCGCGGCGATCGCGCCCAGGGTCTCGCCCCCCGACCCCTTCGAGAACCTGCCGTACCAGCACGGCGTGCTCCTGGGTGGCTGGATGCTCGACTGGGCGGCGGGATCGTCGGGCCGCACCGCACAACTGGCCGACACCGGCTACTACAGCGGCTGGCCGCAGCACCGCCAGGACCCGCCTCACACTCCGTATATCGAGATCAACGAGTCGCGAGGGCTGCGCTCGGCCCCCTGGTTCGAGACGTGGTACCGTCAGAACAGGACCACCGACCCGTACTGGAGCGCGATCCGATACCAGACACCCGAATCGTACTCGCGAATCACGGTCCCCTCCCTCGCCTTCACGGGCTGGTTCGACGGCAACTATCCTGGATCCCCCATGAACTACGTGGGCATGAAGCGGTACGGCGCGACTCCCGAGGCGCGGCGGCCCAGCCTGGTGATCGGACCGTGGACGCACGGGATCAACACCCGCCATCTCGGTGGCATCGACTACGGCCCGGACGCCGTGATCGACATCGACGGATATGTGATGCGCTGGTTCGACCACTTCCTCAAGGGTATCGACAACGGGGTTGAAAACGACCCGCCCGTCTACGTCTTCGTCATGGGCGAGAACAAATGGCACGCCGAGGACGACTGGCCGCTTCCGGCGACTGAATGGACCAGCTTCTACCTCACCTCCGAGTCCGGCGCCAACTCCCTGAACGGCGACGGCCTCCTCACGACCACACCTCCCGTGACCGAGGGCCACGACACCTACGTCTACGACCCGCTCAACCCCACCCGCACCCCCTTCGACAGCTGGCCCAACACGAACGGGCACATCGACGGGGCTCTGGACACGCGCGTCTCGGCGTCGGGGGACGAAGTGCTGGTCTACCGAACGCCACCGCTTGCAGAGGCAGTCGAAGTCACCGGCCCGATCGAGGCCAGGCTCTATGCTTCCACCTCGGCCCGCGATACGGACTGGTTCGTGCGCCTCGTCGATGTCCACCCTGATGGCTATTCGGCCCTGCTGACCGAGGGCGTCATGCGGGCTCGGAACCGCGACCCCGACGACGAGGGGCGCTTCGACGGCGCGCAACTCAGCGCGATCGAGCCCGGCGAGGTCTACGAGTACACGATCCGGTTCTGGCGCGGCACCGGGAACCTGTTCAGGGAGGGACACCACATCGGCATCGAGATCTCGTCGAGCTGGTACTCGTACTACCTCCCCAACCTCAACACGGGGGCCGACAACGTAGCGATGGTCACTCGGGACCAGGCGGTGGTGGCCACCCAGCGCATTCATCACGGAGGGGAACGGGCCTCACACATCCTGCTGCCGGTGATTCCGCGGGAAAGGTAGAGACGCATGACCAGGAAACGCACAGCACTGATTCTGCTCGTCGTCGCCACGGCATCGTGCGACATCGGCGCTCAGATGCCCGACGCAGGCGACTACTCGGGAGCCGACTACGAGGTGGACGTGACCCGCGGCGTCCTTGTGCCCATGCGGGACGGGGTGCGCCTGTCCGTAGACATCTATACTCCCCGCGGGACTTCTGATCCTCTTCCCGCAATCCTGACCTCTACCCCGTACGACAACAACGGATCGCGGTCCAGCGCCATCTGGTTCGCCCAGCGTGGCTACGTCGTCGTCGCGGCAGACGTGCGCGGGCGCTACGACTCCGGCGGCGACTGGGATCCCTTCAACGCGCTCCACAAGACCGACGGATACGACCTCGTGGAGTGGATCGCGGCCCAGCCATGGTGTACCTGCAGGGTCGGCATGATCGGGGGCTCCTATCTGGGATGGACGCAGTGGTGGACAGCCAGCACTGCGCCACCCCACCTGGCTGCGATCGCGCCCAAGGTCGCGCCGCCCGACCACTTCGAGAACCTGCCGTACCAGAACGGCGTGCTCGTGGGCGGCTGGATGCTCGACTGGGCAGCCATGCTGTCCGGCCGCACCCAGCAGATCGCCGGCGTGGGCGGGTACCTGGGCTGGTCGGAAAACCGCCAGGATCCGCCCCATACGCCCTACATCGAGATCAATGCGTCGAGGGGGCTTCGCGCCGGCCCCTGGTTCGAGGAGTGGTATCGCAACAACCTCTCGACCGGCGACTACTGGCAGGGCATCGCCTATCAGACGCCGGAATCGTACTCCAGCATCACGGTGCCATCGCTTTCGTTCACCGGGTGGTTCGACGCCAACTACCCCGGGTCCCCGATGAACTACCTGGGGATGAAGGAGCACGGCGCAACACCCGAGGCCCGGCGGCCCAGCATGATCATCGGCCCCTGGGTGCACGGCATCAACACGCAGTCGTCCGGCGGAATCGACTATGGCCCCGAGGCGGTTATCGACGTGGACGGCTACGTCGTCCGCTGGTTCGACCACTTCCTCAAGGGCGAAGACAACGGCGTCACGGACGACCCGCCGGTCCACGTCTTCGTCATGGGCGAGAACCGGTGGTACGCCGAGGACGACTGGCCCCTGCCGCAGACCGAGTGGACCAACTACTACCTGACCAGCGCCACCGGCGCCAACTCGTCCGCCGGCGACGGCCTCCTCACCACCGACGCCCCGGCCGACGAAGGCCACGACGCCTACGCCTACGACCCCCTCAACCCCACCCGCGACCCCTTCGACACCTGGCCCAACAAGAACGGCCACATCGACGGCGCGCTCGACACCCGCGCGTCGGCGGCCGGCGAGGAAGTGCTCGTCTACCGCACGCCGCCGCTCGCAGAGGCCGTCGAGGTCACGGGCCCGATCGAGATCAAGCTCTACGCCTCCACCTCGGCCCGCGACACCGACTGGTTCGTGCGCCTCGTCGACATCGGCCCCGACGGGTACTCGGCGCTCCTCACCGAGGCGGTCATGCGCGCCCGCAACCGCGACCCCGACAACGAGGGGCGCTTCAACAGCGCGCAGCTGAGCACCATCGAGCCGGACGAGGTCTACGAATACACGCTGCGGTTCTGGCGCGGGACAGGGAACCTCTTCCTGGAGGGGCACCGCATCGGGATCGAAATCTCGTCGAGCTGGTACCCGTACTATCTGCCCAATCTCAACGCGGGCGCGGACAATGTGGCGATGGTGACCGCCGATGAGGCCGTGGTGGCGACGCAGCGCGTGTATCACGGGGGTGAGAGGGCGTCGCACGTCGTGCTGCCGGTGATCCGAAGGGAGCGCTAGGCCGGGGCAATCTGGCGGACAAAGCGTTCGCCAACGGCGTGCGTCCGCTCTAGCATTGGAATCCCCGTACCGAATCCCGGTCACTCGAGGAGAACCGACCAATGACTTCAAGGACCCTCTGCGCCCTGAGCACCGGGCTCGCCGTGCTCACGGCCGTCGCCCTCGCCGCACCCCCCGCCACCGCCCAGGAGTCCACCCGCCTCCTGCGCCAGCCCACCGTCAGCGCCACGCACATCGCGTTCGCGTACGCCAACGACCTGTGGATCGTGGACCGGGCGGGCGGCGAGGCCAGGCGGCTGACCACCTTCCAGGGCCAGGAGACCGACCCTCACTTCTCCCCTGACGGCCGAAACATCGCCTTCAGCGCCCAGTACGACGGCAATGTCGATGTCTACGTCCTGCCCTCCGAAGGAGGGAACCCCAAACGCCTTACCTGGCATCCCGGAGCCGATCAGATCGTCGGCTGGACGCCCGACGGCGGCAGCGTCGTCTTCAACTCGGGACGCACCAGCGCGCCGATCGCGTACCCCCGGTTCTTCACGGTCTCGCTCGACGGCGGGCTGCCCGAGGAGATGCCGATTCCGCGCGGGAAGACCGGCGACTTTTCCGACGACGGGTCGCGCTTCGCCTACCAGCAGCGGCAGCTCAACGACGCCGAGTGGCGGGGCTACCGGGGTGGGCAGGTCAATCCGGTGTGGATCGTCGACACGGACGACTGGGCGCTCGAGGAGGTGCCGTGGGAGGACAGCAACGACCTCGATCCCGTCTGGCTTGGCGACGAGGTCTTTTTCCTCTCCGACCGCGACTGGGCGACGAACATCTGGGCCTACGACACCGGCTCGCAGGCCGTCCGCCAGGTCACCCGGCACGCCGACTTCGACGTCAAGGGGCTCGACGCGGGCGGCGGCGCGGTCGTCTACGAGCAGGGCGGTTACATCCACCTCCTCGACCCGGCGAGCGGCGCCACAGAGCAGGTCGACATCACCGTGCGCGGCGACTTCCCCTGGCTGCGCGCCCACTGGGAGGACGTCGGCGGCGCGCTCCAGAACGCCTCCCTCTCCCCCACCGGCGTGCGCGCGCTCTTCGAGGCTCGCGGCGACATCTTCACCGTGCCCACCGAAGACGGCGACTGGCGCAACCTGACCCGCACCTCGGGCGTTGCCGACCGCAGCCCCGCGTGGTCCCCCGACGGCCGCCACGTCTCCTGGTTCTCGGATGCGTCGGGCGAGTACCGGCTCATGATCGGCTCCCAGGACGGCCTCGGCGAGGCGCGCGAAATCGTCATCCCCAACCCGACCTTCTTCTTCACGCCCACCTGGTCCCCCGACTCCGAGCACCTCGCCTTCACCGACACCGACCTCAACCTCTGGCGCGTCGAGGTCGCGAGCGGCGACGTCACCCTCGTCGACACCGACCGGTACGCGCACCCGCTGCGCACGATCGACCCCGTGTGGTCCCCCGACTCCCGCTGGCTGGCCTACGCCAAGCGCCTCGACAGCCAGTTCCACGTGGTCATGGTCCACTCGCTCGCCGACGGCACCACCCGCCAGCTCACCGACGGCCTCTCGGACGCGCTCGCCCCCGCCTGGGACGCGGGCGGCAAGTTCCTCTACTTCCTCGCCAGCACCGACTACGCGCTGAGCAGCGGCTGGCTCGACATGACGTCCTACGAGCGTCCGGTGCGCCGCGCGCTCTACCTGGCCGTGCTCCAGGCCGACGAGCCCTCTCCGTTCCTGCCGGTCAGTGACGAGGAGGCGGCGGACGACACGGCGGACGAGGATGAGGGGGATGAGAGCGGAGACATGGGCGGCGGCGACGCGGCCGACACGGGCGGGGAGGACATCCGCATCGACTTCGAAGGGATGGGGCAGCGCATCCTCGCGGCCGGGGTCCCGGCGCGCAACTACTCGAGCCTCACGGCGGGGCCCGCCGGTGTCGTGTTCTTCACGGGCCCGGGCGCGGGCGGCGAGTCGGCCACCGCGGCCCTGACGGGTCCCGGCGCGGGCACGCTCTACCGCTATTCACTGGACGACGACGAGGCGACCCCGTTCCTGACGCCGGTGCAGCAGTTCAGCGTCTCGGCGGGCGGGCAGAAGCTGCTCTACCGGAGCGGCCCGTCATGGGGCGTGGTCGGCACCTCCGGGAGCCCGAGCGTCGGCGAGGGCACGCTCGATACCGCGGTGCGCATGCGCGTCGACCCGCGCGAGGAGTGGCGGCAGCTCTTCCGCGAGGCGTGGCGCTACCAGCGCGATTTCCTCTACGTCGAGAACGTCCACGGCGCCGACTGGCCGGCCGTTCACGACATGTACGAGCCCTGGATCGAGCACGTCGCGCACCGCTCCGACATGAACTACCTCCTGGACGTGCTCGCGGGCGAGGTCGCGATCGGGCATTCGTACGTGTTCGGCGGCGACAACCCCGACGTCGAGACCGTGCCCGTCGGGCTCCTGGGCGCCGACCTGGAGGAGGACGCGGGGCGCTACCGCATCGCCCACATCTACACCGGCGAGAACTGGAACCCGGGGCTCGAGTCCCCGCTGAGCGCGCCCGGGATCGATGTCGCCGAGGGCGACTACATCATCGCGGTGGACGGGGTGGATCTGCGCGCGCCCACCAATCCCTACAGCCTGTTCGAGGGCACGGTGGGGCGGCAGGTGGCGCTGAGGGTGGGCGCGACGGCGGACGGCGAGGGGTCGAGGGTCGTGCAGGTCGTCCCGGTGGGCAACGAGGGCGCGCTCCGGAGTCGCGAGTGGGTCGAGGACAACCGCCGCAAGGTCGACGAGATGTCCGGCGGCAGGCTCGCCTACGTCTGGCTCCCGAATACCGCGCAGGGTGGCTACACCTACTTCAACCGCTACTACTTCGCGCAGCAGGACCGGGAGGGCGCGGTTGTCGACGAGCGCTACAACGGCGGCGGTTCGGCGGCCGACTACATCGTCGACCTGATGGCGCGGCCGCTCATGGGCTACTTCAACAACCCCGCCGGCGACCGCACGCCGTTCCGGCTACCCGGGGCGGGAATCTGGGGCCCGAAGGTCATGATCATCAACGACGCGGCCGGATCGGGCGGCGACTTGCTGCCGTACATGTTCCGGTTCCGCGGGATCGGGCCGCTCGTGGGAACGCGCACGTGGGGCGGCCTGGTCGGCGTCTGGGACGTGCCCCCGCTGATCGACGGCGGGCTGGTGACCGCGCCGCGAGGCGGGTTCTTCGACCTGAACGGCGAATGGAAGGTGGAGAACGAGGGCGTCGCGCCCGACATCGAGGTGCGGCAGATCCCGGCGGAGGTCATTGCGGGGCGGGATCCGCAGCTCGAGGCCGCGGTAGCCGAGGCGCTGCGGCGGCTGGAGACGGAGGCGGTGGAGATCCTGGCCGAGCCGGATCCGCCGGTGCGGGCGAGAAGGCCGGGGGGGTTGTAGGATTTGTTTGTCCCATAATGCTATTATTATCGGACATAATATGTCCCATAAACCCGGTAATCGGAGACTCCATTGACTACACGGGAGTTGCGCGCAATCCTCGCCGAGACCAGCTGGTGGATCCGGCCGGACGCGTGGACACTCCAGGACATCGATCTCCGGAGAGCCGCCGACGCGCCGTTCGAGTACTCGTCCGGGGCCCTGGCCGACCTTGTCCGGGGCGGACTCTACATCCTGCGCGGCCCTCGGCGGGTCGGAAAGTCCGTCGAGGTCAAGATCAAGATCCGGAGCCTCATTGAAGGCGGAACGGACCCCGCCCGGATCGTTCACCTCGCGGCCGACGACCTCGCGGCCGCCGATCTGCGCAGGGCGGTCCGAGCGGCCAACGACATCACACCCACAGGACACCGCCACTGGTTCATCGACGAGGTCACGGCCATTCGGGACGACTGGCCGGCGGTGGTCAAGTGGCTCCGGGACAACGATTCCCGGTTTGCTTTCGACACCGTTGTGCTCACGGGTTCGTCCGCCGCCGGACTGTCCGACGCGGTGAAGGCACTGGCGGGAAGGCGCGGCGATGCGCCGGATTCGGACCGGGTTCTCCTGCCCATGTCCTTTCGAGACTTCTTCCGCGTGCGCCTCAGCGCCGACCGGAATCCGCGTCCGGCGCCCCTGGACCACCTCGGGCCCGTTGCGGTGCGCGACCTGGACCAGGCCGTCCTGCAGGAGGCCGTTCGCGCGCTGGCGCCCTGGCTTCCGCGCCTGATCGACGAGTGGGAGGCGTACTGCCAGATCGGCGGCTTCCCGCAGTCGGTGGCCGCTCGCGACCGAGGCGATCCCGACCCGATCCGCCAGAGCCTGCTGCACGTCATCGAAGGCGAGGCCTTCCGACAGGCGAGATGGCCCCGGTCGCAGACCATCGCGTTCCTACGGCGTCTGACCAGGGGTCTCGCGGCGCCGACCAACCTGCAGGACGTGGCCACGGACATCGGCGGGCAGGCCAAGACCGTCCGGCGCCGCATCGTCGCGCTTCAGGAGGCGTTCGTCGTCTGGCCGTGCTACCCTGAGCGCGACCTCCGGCCCCTGCTCCGGGCGCAGCCGAAGACCTACTTCACCGATCCGGTGTACGCGCACCTGTCGCCTCGCCGGAGCGTGGTCATCGATCACGGCCTGCTCTCAGAACAGCAGTTGGGAATGACGCTGCTGCGGTCGTTCGCACGCCGCGACCCCGCCGGCTATCCCGATTTCGACTCCGTCCTGCACCACCGGACGCGCTCGCGCAGCGAGATCGACTTCGTGGGACCTGGGTTCGGAGACGTCGCCATCGAATCCAAGTATGTGGACGGCGATCGCTGGCGCAGGGGCGCCCGAACCCTGCGCGCGTCGCGCTGGCGTGGAATCATGGCCTCCCGGGGTGCGCTCGATCTGGAGGACCCCGACCTGCTGGTGGCTCCCACGGGTCTCCTGGCATGGCTGATCGGGAGCTGACGGGCCGGCCGTGAGCTTCCTGAGGGCCATCAGTGGCGAGGACTTCGGAACGGATGTCGAGGCGTGGAGGGCGTGGACTAACGGTCAGCCGGGCGGGGGCAAGGCGAACCGGCAATAGTCTCCTCCGTCAGCTAACCATCTTCGGCGAGTACCGCTGCACTTTGATCTGGTCCTCGTTTTTTCGAGCCTGGGCGAGGTCGTACGCGGCCTGACGGCGCATCCAGAAGTCGGCGTTGGACCAGCCGGCCTTCTCCAGACGAATCGCCATCTCCGGAGAAATCGCCGCGTGACCATGGAGCACCCGGGAAAGCGTGTGACGGGCCACACCGAGGACTTCAGATGCCTTGGTTACAGTCAGGCCCAAGGGCTCCAGGCAGTTATCCCGGACGCTCAACCCGGGATGGGGAGGATCCTTCATCGGCATATTGGCAACTCTCCCTTCTCGTCAATGGTAGTCGACCAGGTCGACATCGTAGACATCGCCGTTCCAAAAGCGTAAGACGATTCGCCAATTCCTGGAAAACGACAACACTCCAACAACCCTCCAGTTGACCCCTCAGGGGGTGTATTCGATACCGTGGCAAATCGAGATCCGAGGGCTTCCTGGCCATTTCAAGATCGGCCAGAATCAACGAAACCCGTCCGACCAGATCGGGCCGGAGTCTCCGGCCGTCGCCACACTCAAGGAGCCGCTGCAGACCCCTGTGCCGGAGTGATCGGATCACAGGGGAATGTACCGCCATGCGGTACACGTGGGCAAGGACGGGGCTGCTCCCGCGGGGACCCGCTACCTGATGACGCTGCCCACCCCGATTCGTTCCACATCCAGTGAGTCCACCACGGCGATCAGCGGGCGACCATCGGGCAGGAACGTCAACGGCATCGGGAACCCGTTTGGCAAAACACCGGCGATCGTTCCTTCGGGATCGAGCAGCAGAACGCGAAAGGCGTTGTTGCGAGTGAGCAGTTGTACCCACACGGAGCCATCCGGAGCGACCGCCAGTTCGCCCACCAATTGGGGCCGCGGATGGAACCCGTGCTTCTCGAGCGTCTCATCGAGATCGTCATCGCACGGCCCCAGGTATCCGCGGGCCTTAAGGAGTGCCTTCGCCTCGGTGCGCGTCAGCTCTCGTTCCCCGACTCCGGCCCAGCGCACGCTTCTGACGGGCCGATGGTCGTCGAGAATGTCGATCCGGAACCCGCCCCACGCCGTCAAGGCCACCCGGTCTCCCCACTGCGACCAGCGGTTTCGGGGGGCCAGCGGCTGGCGGATCGAGAAGGTGAAGCTGCAGCGTGGATAGTATGCCGTAGTACTGTATGAGGACTTGCCGCTGATGAGTTCGACCGTGTCGCGGCCCGTCACGGAAAGGAGTCGTTCCACCCAGTCGTCATGGCCAATGTTCGGTCCCGTCGGGTTTATTCGTCTCCGGGCCCAGATGAGGAACCCGCGGGAAGTCGCTTCCACATGGCGCAGGTAGACGTAGATGACCGCATAGTTGAACGCGGATTCGGTGCCAGTCATGTCCCCCATCCGCAACTCCACGATCTGCCCTGCACCGTCGTGCACGTAGGTGCGGCCATCGTCCAGCACGGACACGGACATCGCCCACTCCAGCTCGCCGGGCCCCTGGCCCTGTCTCCCCATGGATCCGAGGGCCACGCCCGTCGAATCGAAGACAGTGACACGGTACTCGAAGGGCTCCAGGACATAGATCCGGCCGTGAGCGTCGACATCCACAAGGGATGGCTTGGCAAGGTGGAAGGTGGCCGGCCCCGATTCCTCTCCCCCGAAGACACGAATCGTGTCGAGCGTCCACCGGAGTACCGTGGGCGCCCCGACGTTCGTAACAATCGCGACCCCGGCCGAATCGGCTACGGTCGTGTCGACGTTGGTCGACTGGGTGCACGACGCCCCCGCGACGACGAAGATGACGGAGGCCGTTCGGCCCATTCGAGCTAACACCATGCGTGAGACTACCCCCGCCGTCAGCTGATGGCAACTAAAATGTTAGGAACAGAGCGAAGGATCCCCTCGCCGGGAACGCCCCCACTGGCCCGACGCAGCACCGTGCCGCATTCTGCATGGCAGCACCGTTCGTCACCGGGGATTCGGAAGGCCGCAGTTATGAAGACCCTGCTCTTTATCGTTTCAGTGGGCACGATCGGTGCCCTTGCGTGGCCAACGGCCCCTGACGCGGAGGCGGGACCGTCCGCGGGCCCGCCGGAGGCCGCTCTGATCCCCCAAACCCCTTCCCCACCGCTGCAGGTCCAGGAGCATGTGCTCGGCAACGGGTTCACGATCCTGCTTGTCGAGGATCACCGGGCGCCTCGGGTGGCCGCCAACCTGTGGGTTAGGGTCGGGTCGATGCTGGAGCCCGAGGGGCTGCACGGCATCGTTCACTTTCTGGAGCATGTGATCCACCAGGGGACGACGACGCTCGGCACCCGTGATCTGGACGCTGAACTGCCCATCCTGCAGCAGATCCACGACACCGAGCAGGAGCTGATCGCGGCGCGGAACCGGGCGCGCAACCGGTTGCGGGAGCGGGACGTCTTTTTCGACGAGCTGGGCTGGCCGACCACGCCCGAAATGGACGCGCTGAGGGAACGGCTCTACGAACTCGAGGACCGGGACAACGAGTACCGGGACTTCTGGACCACCTACAAGTGGTACATGGAGCACGGCGGGTACGTGCGACACACCGATCCGGTGCCGGCCAGTACGGAGCAGGACTACATGGAGATGAACATGGCGCTCCCGCCGGAGCACATGGAACTCTTCTTCCGGTTCGAGGCGGAACGGATGGTCAACGCGGTCCTGCGCGGCTGGGAGGCGCAGCGGTTTACCGTGCTGGAGCAGGTTCTCGGGGGACTGAGCCGGCCGCGGACGCGCTTCAACGAGGCGATCGACGGCGTCACGGCGCAGTCGCATCCGGTCTACACGCCGGACGGCGGGCATCTGCCCGACTTTGCGAACTTCACTCGCGCCGCGATGTGGCGGATCTACGACGACTACTTCGTCCCCAACAACGCGACGCTGGTGCTGGTCGGCAACATGACGATGGACGAGGTAGTGCCGCTCGCGGAACGGTATTTCGGGGCGCTGGAGAGGGGCCCCGAGCCGCCGGCCGACCTGGATGTCGAGCCCGAGCAGGTGCCGGGCGGATCGGTGCGGCTGGACTGGACGGAGCCGCTGTCGCCGCAGGTGCACGTGCGGTACCGGATTCCCGGGATGGGACATCCGGATCGGCCGGTGCTGGACCTGGTTGCCGCGCTGTTGGGCGGGCCTCACGGCATGGCTGGCCAGGCGGTGGCGGCGAGCGGTGTGTCGGCGGCGGTGTCGGCGGACTTTCGCGTGATCCATACGCACAGGTTCGGGTCGCCGGGCGCGTTCAACCTGGTGGCGCAGGCCGCGGGTGATGGTGATCTGGCGGCGGTCGAGCGGGAGTTGCTGGGCGTCGTGGCCGACCTGCGCGAGGGGCGGATCGACCCGGGTGCGCTGGAGCGGGCGCGGAAGCGGCTGCGGGTCGAGTGGGCGGAGTTCCTCGACAACCCCCAGGAGCTCGCGTTCCTGATCGGGCACCACCACACGATGAACCACTGGAGTGTGCTGCCGGACCTGATCGAAGCACGGGACGGGGCGACAGTGGCGGACTTGCAGCGCGTCGCAGGCAGGTATTTCGTGCCCTCCAACCGGGTCATCGCGACCGCGCGCGCCCAGCCTCCCGAGGGAAGCGGGCCCAGCTGGCTCGATTTCCTGTGGGCGGACCTGCCCGGAGACGGACGATGAGGGCGCGGGGGTTCGTCAGAGGCTCGCGACGGAAGCCGGTCGCCCGGTTTGGGGTGGCATCGATGAGGCTCGTGGCGGGTGGGCTGGTGGTGGGCGCGCTTGGCGGATGCGACAGCGGCGGCGACACCCTTCCCGGCCGCTCGCGGCCGATCTTCGAGCATGGCTGGGCGGACCCTGGCGAGCTCGCCCTGGGACCCGCGGCGTTCACACCGCCCGATCCGTCGGCAGCCTTCTTCGAGACGGCGAGCGGCGTGCAGGCGTATGTCGTGCCTGGCGGGGCCGCCGATCCGCTGGTGCGGATCACAGCGGCCCTGCCGCTCGGCCGCCTCCATGAGGCCGAGGGAGAGGCGGGTGCGTCGGCGCTTGTGACGCAACTGCTTACGACGCGAGGGCCAGCCGGATCCGGGCAGCCGCTCTCGCTTCGCCTTGCCGAGCTGGGTACGTCACTGAGCACCGTGGAGACCCTGGACGCCACCCACATCTCACTTCACGTGCTTCCGGAAGACTGGCGGGGGGGGCTGGAGCTTCTCGTTGAACTCGTGCGGAATCCCGACCTGGATGCTGCGGCGATCCGGGCTTACCGCGCGGGTCCCGGCTACAGCATGCCGATGGCCGGGATCGGGGGGGACGGTTTTCGTCCGAAGGTGGAACTCGAGCGGCGGCTGGGCGGGTATCCCCTGGCGCCCCCGGACCCCGGGACGGCGGTCTCGCCCGCGGCTGTGCGGGGGCTGGCCGCCAGAAGTCTGGCGGCGGACCGGGTGGTGTTCGGAATCGGTGGAGCGGTCTCTCGCGATGAGGTCGAAGAGGTCCTGGAATCGGCGACCCGTGGGTGGGCGGCCAGCGGCGGACCCGGGGTGGAGGTTGGCATGGTCGAGCCCGGCGGTGCCGCCAGCCGATTCCACGGCGTCGATGTCCCGAGCCTCGAGGGGTGGATCGCCATCGGCCGTGCCGTGGGTGCCGTTCCGGAATCGGATCGGGCCGCGCTGTCCGTCCTCCGCTTCATTCTCGCCGAGCGCCTGAACATCGCGGCGCGGGAGATACGCGGCCTGGCCAACAGGGACGACTTCGAGATCCCAGTGACCGGGTCCGGCAGCGGTCTGCTGGTCGTACGCACGGGCGGACGCCCGGAGGCCGTCGCGCCCCTCGTCCGTTACAGCCTCGATGAGATCCAGCGCATGCACGACCCGGGCGAGCCGGTGACCGAGGCCGAGGTCGCGCGCGCCAGGGGCTGGCTGGTGGAGGCCGTTTGGCGGCGGTCGCTGGAGTTGGCGACCGGCGCAAGCGAGACCTTGGCGGTGGAGCACGTGCGGCGCGGCGGCACGGATCGACTGATGGCGTGGCCCGCGGCTGTCGGCGCCGTCACCGCCGAGGACGTCAAGGCGGTCGCGCGGGAATACCTGGATCCGTCGGCCTTCGTCACTGCCGTGGCGGGACCCCTGGAGCGAATCCGTGCCGCGCGACACCCGCGCTGGCCGGTAGCGCTCGACGATCTGGAGGCGGAGCTCTCGGGCCGATAGTCGGAAGGACGCTGACAGCGGTCGCGACGAATCTGCGGGCTCGCAAGCTGAACCGGCAGACCCCATCCCTTGCATTGCTATGACAATCCTTATATAGTTACTATATCGGCATTGATATAGTCATAGGGAGCGACATGGCGAGATGAGCCTCGATCACATTCTCCTCGGCCTGCTCCGCGAGCCGGCCACCGGGTACGACCTCAAGAACGTGTTCAGCGAGACGGTGCAGCACTTCTGGTCTGCCCGGCTCAGCCAGATCTACCCGACCCTCAAGCGTCTCGAGCAGCGGCAAATGCTCGACAGCCGGTGGGAACCGTCCCCGAAGGGACCCGACCGCAAGGTCTACACGCTGACGGACGCGGGCCGCGCCGAACTGCTGCGCTGGCTGCGCGACGACCCGGCGGTCGGCACGGAGCGTTTCGCGTATCTCGCCCAGCTGTACTTCATGGACACGATCGGGGACATCCACGAGACCCAGGCCTTCATGTCGCAGCTTCGCGACCACTTTTCGCGCTGGCTGGCCCAGCTCCGCGCGATCGAACGGGACATCGTCGCCACCTACGGAGATCCGGAGGGCTACGCCGACGCGGGATTTCACCAGTTCGCGGCTCTCCGGATGGGCATCCATTCCATCGGGGCGAAGGTGGCCTGGTGTGACGAGACCCTGGCGGCGATCGACCGGAGACTTGCGTCCGGCGCGCCGCTCGCCGCGGCCGCAGTGGGCGGCGAGCCGGGCCGAGAGGAGGGCCCTCCGTCATGAACATCGCGACCCTGCTCTTCGACATCCTGATCCTGGTGCATGTCGCGACCGGCTTCGTCGGTCTGGCGGCGTTCTGGGTGCCGGTGTTCGCGCGCAAGGGCGGCCGGACGCACGTGCGCGCCGGGCGCGTCTTCGTCTATTGCGCCTACGTCGTGACCCTGTCGGCGGTCACCGCGGCGGCGGGGCGGATTGTCTCCTACCAGGTCCAGGGGATCCGTCTCGCCGACGACCCCGCCCTGTACGGCATCTCCCTGTTTCTGGGCTATCTCGGCCTGGTCACGTTCGCGACGGTCCGCCAGGCGATGCGGGTTCTGGCCACGCGCAGGGCACCCGAGACGTTGCGGACCCCGGTCCACGAGGCGCTCGGCTGGGCGTCGATCGGCAGCAGCGCCGCCCTCATCGCGTTCGCGTTCACGGTATGGTCCGAGGTCTCGCCGGTCCTGCTCGGGCTGAGCCCCATCGGCATCTTTACCGGCCGCAACATGCTGCGGCTGATGCGGAACCCGCGGGCGGAGCGCATGGGCTGGTTCTACAGCCACCTGGGATCGATGCTGGGCGGCGGCATCGCCTTCCACACCGCGTTCGCCGTGTTCGGGGTTCAGCGCCTGTGGGACTACCAGCTCGGGGGACCGCTCGCTGTCGTGCCGTGGATCCTGCCGACGGTCATCGGCCTGCCGGCGATCGCCATCTGGACCCGCCACTATCGGCGGAAGTTCAACCGCCGGGCGCCGGCCAGGGCCTGACTCAGTCGATCCGCCGGTGCGTCGTCTCGATGACGGTCCCGTCGGCGCGGGGCGGTGACAGGTAGACGTACGCGTCCCGGTCCAGTCGCGTGATGGGTTCTTCGCCCTCCACGCCGATCCAGTGCGGCTCGATCGAGAGGACCCGCGGACCCACGACGAACATCGAGTCGACGATGCTGTAGGTGCCGCCACTCGCCCAGAAGACCGGTTCGTTGCGATCGTCCCAGATCTGGGCGTAACGGGTCGATACGCGTGCCTCCGGGGCCATGCGCCCGAGTTCGCCGGGAGTGACGACCGGCCGACCCTTCTTCATCCAGACGTATGTCCAGTGGGTGTCCGTGACGTGGAACCAGGCCGTGCGGTGCTCCCAAACCTGATCCACCTCCCCGGTCGCAAGGTTGCGCGTGGAGGTGATCTGCCAATTGCCCCGCAAGTCCGCCGGATCGATGTCGCCCTGACGGGTTACGGCCAGCTCGCCCATCGTGTCGAGCCGGCGGTGCGTGTATTCCTGGACCGCCTCGCCGTCGGCGGGCACGGTGTGGTATGCGTAGGCGGTGTCGTTGACGTAGACGACCTTCTCCAGGCCGCCCATCTGGACCTGGTAGGGCTCGATGGAGACGACGTTCGTGTAGCCCATCATGTCGCCGTCGAGCCACCACTCGCCGCCGCTGCCCCAGAAGCGCCACTCGCCGTCGTCGTCGAGCATCTTGGCGCGGTTCTCGGCGTGCTGGGCCTCGGGCGCGAGTGCGGCGAATTCGGCGGGAGTGCTGCCTTCGCGGCCGGCGTCCATCCAGACGTAGGTCCAGTGCGAGTCGGTGTAGTGGGTCCAGATCGTGCGGTCGTTCGCGATGGAGTCGACCTCGCCGGTCTCGAGGTTTCTGACCGTCATGATCTGCCAGACGCCGTGGAGTTTGGACTTGTCGATGGTGGCGGGCTGGTCGGGGGCGGGTGTGCAGGCGGTGGTCAGCAGTAGTAGCGCGGTGATGGTGTGACGGGTCATGGGGGTCCTCCTTCTCGAATAACGTGATGCGTGCAACCCTATTCCCCACCCGTGAAACGGCGACGGCCCGGACGTGGGGAGCCAGCCTGGTATGAAGAACCTGATTCGTGCTTATCCGTCAGGAGCACGGGGAGATCGCGCTCCGCCCGGCGTCGGATGTAGCTCAGCGCCGCCTGGGCCAGCAGTCCCGAGCGCGACTGGCCTTCGCGAACCGCAGCCTGATCCACGATGGCTAGCACCCGCTCTGGCAGTGTGATGTTGATCCGTGTGGTCTTGCTGGAGAGCTTCGAGACATCGACCGCGACAATCGCCCAGACGCCTTTGCGAAAGTCGTCATTGACCTGATGGGCTTCGAGCGAGGCCCTCGCCGGAATCGGTTCGCCGTCCATGAGCAGGCCTTCGATATGGCATGCAATCGCCTCGCGGGCGGACTCGATCGCCTCGTCTAGGGTATCGCCGGCCGAAAAACAACCAGGCAGATCGGGCACGGTGACTCCATACCCGCTGTCGGCGTCCTTGTGAATCACGATTGGGAAGCGCATCAGCGATTCTCCCATTCCCAGTTGGCCTGCCGGTAGCGTGTGTATAGTACACACTACGTGGGACTGGTCAACCCGTCAGAAGTCCCGAACCAGCTCCCGCATGCGCCGCTTCGTCGCCTCGTCCGGCAGACGGCCGAACCCTGCCCCGACGTTGTCCGCCATGTGCTCCGGATTGGTCGTCTCGGTGAGCACGCACGTCACGGCGGGATGTGCGAGGATGTACTTCAGCGAGAACTGAGCCCAGGTTGCGCAGTCGAACTCGGCCGCCCACGCCGGCAGCGTCTGCCCGCTCACGCGCCCGAAGTAGCTGCCGTTCATGAAGGGGCGGTTGATCAGCACGGCCATCCCCAGGTCCTGCGCGAGCGGCAGCAGCCGATCCTCCGCCCCCGGCTCCATCACCGAGTAGTTGATCTGCACGAAGTCGAGGGGCTCCGACCGCATGACCGACTCGAAATCGTCGTGCCGGGCGTTGCTCGACACCGTGACGCCGATGTAGCGCGCCTCGCCCGCATCCTTCCACCGGAGCACGTTGGGCCAGTGCACGTCCAGATCGCGCATGCTCTCGACCTGGAGCAGGTCCAGCGTCCGGTGCCCGACGAGCCGCTGGTTCTGCCGCATCTGCGTGATGCCCGCCGCTTCCCCGTCCGTGTTGATCTTCGTAGCGACGAAAAGACGGTCAGCGAACTCGGGCGCGGTCAGAACCGGGCCGAACTCGGCGTCGATCTCCGGCGTACGCGGCGAGGTGTCGACGACCCGGCCACCGTGTTCGAGGAGCACCCGGATCACCGCCGCCACGGGGTCGGTTCCTTCGGTGGGTATCTCCAGCACGGGCTTCGACGAGCCGAAGCCGACGATGGGCAGCGTTTCGGAGGTGCCGGGGATGGGGC
>CAZRQE010000133.1:0-11394 GCA_964602175.1 uncultured Gemmatimonadaceae bacterium
GGTAAGTGGGGCGGGGTCCGGGGGCTCCGGCGGTCCTCAGGTGGGCCACAGCCAGCCGAAGATGCCGGCCGTGAGGAGTGCGTAGGCCAGGCCGTCGATGCTGTGCTTGAAGGCGACGGAGCCCGGCAGTCCAAACCAGATGGCCTCCTGGTAGCCGATGAATCCGTAGGCCATGAAGGCGGCGGTGCCCGTGACCTGAAATACCGACAGGTAGGATGCGCCGGGGTCGAGCGCGACCGACGCCAGGTAGGCGACGAACACGCCGACCACCAGGTACAGTACGACCGACTTGGCCATGGCCGGCTTCATGTCGAGGACGCTCTGCGGATCCCGGACACGCAGGATTCCGACGGGTCCGGCCTTGAGCCGCTCCCGGTAGCCCTCGCTGTTCATCTCGCTGTCCGGCGCGTGCGGGAACATGTACATGCCCGGGCCGCCCGTGCCGTTGCGCACGGCGTCCATCAGGCCGTCCTCGTCATCGGCCGCCGCGAAATCGTTCTTGTGGTGCGGCATGACCATCCAGACCATGGCGCTCACCACGAAGACGACCACCGCGGAGAGAAGGATCGGGGCCCACAGGGCCGTAATCGTAACCATGAATGCTCTCCACTTTCAGAGACAGTCATCGATGGGCGGGCAACTGCCGGGCATCGCCGCGACCCCCTGTCCACCCTGCGTCAACCCGTCGGTCTGGCTCCCGACAGCGCGGCACAATAGTGTTTCCGGCGGACAGGGGCCAGTTTACGGGGGTCGATTGAGGGGTTTGAGGAGGCCGATATGAAGAAGGCAGCGATCCTGATCATCCTTGCGGGCACCGGGCTTGCGACGGGCGCCGTGCTTGCGGCCGCGCCGACGGGTGCGCAGACCCCTCCGGACATCCTGGAGATCATAGACGAGGTCGACCGGATGATGCAGGGTGCGTCGAGCGCCGGCAGCATGCGCATGGAGATCGACACCGAGCACTGGTCGCGTTCGCTGGAAATGCAGGTCTGGTCGCTGGGGACCGAGTACTCGCTGATCCGGGTCGAGAGCCCCGCGCGCGAGGCCGGCACCGCCACCCTCAAGGTGGAAAACGAAGTCTGGAACTACCTGCCGCGGGCGGACCGCACGATCAAGATTCCGCCCTCCATGATGCTGGGCTCCTGGATGGGCTCGCACGTGACCAACGACGATTTGGTCAAGGAGAGCCGGCTCATCGAGGACTACGACATCGTCATCTCCTACGAGGGCGACCGGGACGGCGAGGACGTCTGGGAGTTCACGATGACGCCCAGACCCGAGGCGCCGGTGATCTGGGGCCGGATCGAACAGCGGATCCGCAAGCGCGACCGGATGCCCCTCTGGGCGCACTACTACGACGAGGACGGCACCCTGGCCCGCACGATGACCTTTTCAGACATCCGGGCGATGGGCGGCCGGACCATTCCCACGCGGATCGTAATCGAACCCGCGGACGGCGAAGAGCGCACCGTGATCACCTACGTCGGGATCGAGTTCGATGTCGGCCTCGAGGAGGAGTTCTTCAGTCTCCGCAACCTGCGCGCGCGGCAATGACGGGCAGGGCCGCGCCGCCGTGAGCCGCGGTACCCGGGACATCTGGTGGCGGATGGCGTGGCGGAATCTGTGGCGCAACCGCCGCCGCACGTTCCTGACAGCGTCCGCGCTCTCGTTCGGCTTTGTCGCCGCGGTCCTCATGATGGGCTTCATGAACGGCATGATGGAGGAGATGGTCTCCAACGGCACCGAGGTGGTGACGGGGCAGATCCAGATCCATGCCGAGGCGTATCGTCCCGAGCGCAGCATTCATGACACGATGGGGGGCCGCGAAGGCCTGGATGTAGGCGCGCTCGTCGCCGCGGCGGAAGCGCAGGAGGGCGTGGCGGGGGTCGCACCGCGCCTCTATGGGGGAGGGCTGGTCAGCTCCGGCGACGAGACGGTGGGGGCCGTGCTGATGGGCGTGGATCCGGAGCGCGAGCCGGGCGTCAGCCGTTTTGCGAGCGTCTTCGTGGAGGGGAGGATGCCGGGGCCGGGCGAGGTGGTGGTCGGGGCTGCGCTGGCCGACAAGATCGGCATCGCGGTGGATGACGAGGTGGTGCTGGTCGCCCCGGCGGCGGACGGCTCGACGGGCAACGACCTCTTCACCGTGTCGGGCATCTACCGCCTGGACCTCGGCGGCTTCGACGACAGCTACGCGTTGCTCGAACTGGGCACGCTGCAGGACTTCCTGGTGATGGATCGCGGCCGGATTCACGAGGTGGCGATTTCGGTGGACCGCGTGCGCGATGCGGACCCCGTGGCCGAGAGGGTCGCGGCCGCCGTCGCGGGACTGTCGCCGGACCTGGTTACCGAGCCGTGGTCGGTGTTTCTGGGCCAGCTGTACTTCGTGGTGAGTCTTGCCAGTGCGATGAACTCGGTGGTTGCGTTCATCATCTTCGGCATGGCGATCTTCGGCGTCGCCAACACGATGCTCCTGGCGACCTTCGAGCGCCGCCGCGAGTTTGCCGTCGCGCGGGCGCTGGGGACCTCGGGCGTCGCCCTGGGACGGATCGTCGTCTACGAGGGGCTCCTGCTCGGCGTGGTCGCCCTGGCGGCGGGCGCGGCCCTGGCGTTCCCCCTCCTGGCCCACGTCCACGCGAATCCGATCGACCTGAGCGCTTTTGTGGGCACCTATTCGTTCATGGGCTCGGCGATCCGGCCCCAGCTGACCGTGGAATACTCCTTCCAGGAGCCGCTGGTGAGCGCCGTGGCGCTTCTGGGGACCGGCATCGTCTCGGCACTTCTCCCGGCCTGGCGGGCGGCGCGCCTGCCACCCGCGGACGTGCTCGCCGACCGATGATTCGCTTCCCCACGCTGGTCTGGCTGGCCCTGCGCAACCTCGGGCGCGAACTGCGGCGGAGCGCACTGACCGCCGCCGCGATGACCGTGGGTCTTGCCCTGCTCATCCTGTCCCGCACCCTTGCGGACGGCGCGCACGAGGACTGGATCGACTCGGGCGTAAGGCTCGCGTCGGGTCACGTGTCGTTCAACGCGCCCGGCTACCGTGACAGCGAGAGCCTGGACCACCGCCTGAACGCCGGACAGGTCGAGGCGTCGCTGAAGGCTGCCGCCCTGGCTCCCCTGACCGAGCCGGCGGTCACTACCGTGCGGGTGGCCACGCGCGGACTCGCATCGTCCGCCGACGGCGCACTGCCGGCGCTGATCGTGGGTGTGGATCCAGCCTCCGAACTCGCGTTCTCCCGGCTCGGCGCCGAGCCCGCCGCCGGGCGCTACCTGCAGGAGGGCGACCGCCTGCACGCGTTCATCGGGGCCGGAATGGCCACCAGGCTCGGTCTGCGCACCGGGTCGAGAATGGTGCTGACCGCACAGGTCGCCTCGGGCGATATCGCGGGCCAGCTCGTGCGCGTCGCGGGAACATACCGCACCGGACTCGACGAACTGGACGAGGCCCTGGTCCACATCCCGCTGGCGGTCGCGCGGAGCTGGCTCGGCGTGGAGGGCGCCACGAGCGTCTCCATGGTCCTGCCCCACTCCACGTTCACTGATCCGGTGCTGGCGGAGGCCCGGGCCGCCCTGGAGCGTTCCGGGATCGAGGTGGCCGGGTGGCCGGAAACCGCCCGCGAGCTCTACTCCGCGGTGAGGATCGACGACGCGGGGGATTGGGTCTTCCACCTCATCCTCTTCGCCATCGTGACTCTGGCGATCCTCAACGCCGTGTTCATTTCCGTGCTGCACCGCAAGCGCGAACTCGGCCTGCTGCGCTCCCTCGGCCTGAGCGGGGCCGAAACGGGACTCGTGGTCTTCGCCGAGGGCGTCCTGCTGACGGTCGCAAGCGGCCTGTTGGGGGTGGCGCTCGGATTCGCCCTGGTATGGGTGTTCTTCCGAAACGGGCTGGACCTGACCGACATCATGCCCGCGGACATCACCTTCGGCGGCATCGTCTTCAATCCCGTCATGCATCCCTCGATCGAACTGACACACCTGGTCCAGAGCGTGGTGCTGACCACGGTGATCGGGCTGTCCGCGTCGCTGTATCCGGCGTGGCACGCGGCCCGGCTCGACCCGGCCGAATCCGTGAAGGTGGAATAGATGAACGAGCACGCGGTCCGCACCGAAAACCTCTGGAAGATCTATCCGCAGGAGCCTCATCCGGTCGAGGCGGTGCGGGGTGTCGACCTCGTGGTCGCTCCGGGCGAATTCGTGGTGATGGCCGGACCGTCCGGTTCCGGGAAGACGACCGTGCTCAACCTGCTGGGAGGACTGACCCGCCCTTCACGGGGGAAGGTGTGGATCGAGGGCCGCGAGATATCGGCGCTTCCGGACAAGGCGCTGGCACAGGTACGGCTTTCGCGGATCGGATTTGTCTTTCAATCCTACAACCTCCTTCCCGTGCTCACGGCGCGCGAGAATGCGGAGTTCACGCTGCTGTTGCAGGGCGTGCCCGTGGCGGAGCGGCGGCGGCGGGTACGGCGCCTGTTCCGGGAGATCGGCCTGGAGGGACTGGAGGACCGGCGTCCGCCCAGACTGTCGGGGGGCGAGCAGCAGCGCGTGGCGGTGGCGCGGGCGGTGCTGGGCGAACCCGCGCTCGTGCTGGCCGACGAACCGACGGCGAACCTCGACTCGGCGACGGCGGACGCACTGCTCGACGTGATGGCACAGCTCAATCGCGACAACGGGACGACGTTCGTGTTCTCCACGCACGATCCCAGGGTCATGGAGCGGGCGAGCCGGCTGATCCGGCTGGTCGACGGGCGTGTCGCTGAAAAGATCGTGTCCGATGACACCGGGTAGCCTTTGGCGGTTCTGGCGCGCGGTCCTCGCGGCTCCACTGCTTGCGACCCTGGCGCCCTCCGGCATGGCAGCCCAGCAGCCGGGGCTCTCGGGATACTACCTGAACCTGTTCACGGGCGTCGGGGAGAGTGTGCTTGCGCCCGCCGGGGTCACCGACTTCCAGCGGCTCCGGCTCATGTGGAACGGATCGGCCGGGCCGATGCGACTGGACGCGGCCTACGAGCACACGCTGACGCTGCGGCAGGAGGGGGTGCTTGGCGCTCAGCTCTTCACCGCGGCGGGAACCGCGTCGGGCGGGGACTGGCTCTCCCTCGGCGGCGAGATCCGGTCGGACGCGCGAACGCTATGGCGACACCGGGTCGACCGGCTGAGCGCGCGGATCGACCTGGGAGGCAGCGCCGACCTGGTGATCGGGCGCCAGCCGATATCGTGGGCGACGACGCTGTTCCTTACGCCTGCCGACCCCTTTTCGCCCTTCGATCCGGCCGACCCCTTTCGCGAGTACCGCACCGGCGTCGATGCGGCACGGCTCCGCTACTACAGCGGTTCGTTCACGCAGTTGGAGGTCGTCGTCCGCCCCGCGCGCCCCGGCGACCGGGAGACGCTGACGATGCTCGGACGCGTCAGTTCGAACCGGGGCGGCTGGGACCTGGGGGCGTGGGGCGGCGTGGTGCACGATACGTTCGGGGCGGCCGCGTTCCTGAGCGGTTCCGTGGGCCTGTGGGCGCTCCGGGCGGAGGGCGCGGTGCGCGACCTGGAAGACAGGCTCGTGGTGCGCGGCACGGTGGGTCTGGACCGGACGTTCCCCGTGGCGGACGCGGATCTGTACGTCGTGGTCGAGTACCAGCGCGACGGTTTGGGGGCCACCACCCCGGATGGGCTGGTGGATGTCGTCCGGAGCCGCGCGTTCGAGCAGGGCGAGATGCAGGGGCTCGGCCGCGACGTGGGGGCGCTGCAGATGTCGTATCCGGTGCATCCGCTGGTTTCCGTCAGCGCTCTGGTGTTGGGCAGCCTCCGGGACGGCTCGTTCGTTTTTGCTCCCGGCCTGGGCTACTCGGTCAGCGAGAGCATGTCGCTGAGCGCGGGCGCGTATTTCGGCGTGGGCGAAGGGCCGTCGCTGGACGGCACGGAGTTGTCGCTGGGGTCCGAATTCGGGGCGCTGCCGCGCGTGGGCTACCTGTCGGCGAGCGTGTTCTTCTGGTAGACGACGCGTGGCCGGCCTCGTCGGGCGCCTCGGCGAGGTCGATCTGCCGAAGCGGCTTCGGCACGCGGCAGCAGTCCCAGAACCTGGTCGGCCGTCGATCGCGCCACCCCGCGGTGCCGTGCCATCGCCCGTCGCGCGCCCTCGGCCACTGCGGCGGCGGACGGGGGGTCGGCGAGCCAGCCGCGGACGACCGCCATCGGATCGGCGGACACCACGATGCCCCCTTCCGCTCTCAGCGCGTCCACCACACCGGCAAAATTCTCGTGGTGGGGGCCGGTCACGACCGGCTTCCCCCGTGCTGCCGGCTCCAGGGGATTGGAGCCGCCGCGAGGGGTGAGGCTGCGGCCCACGAAAACCGCGTCCGCGAGCAGGTAGGCGGCCGGCAGGTCGCCGATGGTGTCGAGGAGGAAGACCCGGGGCGGTTCGGGCGTCCGGCGTGTTTTCGCCGCCGGCCGGCTCGCGTTGGCCCGCGACCTGCGCGGCATTCCCGGAACCAGGCGCGCGACGGCGTCCCAGCGGTCGGGGTTCCGGGGAGCGAGCAGCAGCTGGCACCCGTCGGGAAGGCCGCGCAGCAGGGCCTCCTCCTCGCCCGGCCCCGTCGACCCGGCGACGATCAGCGGCCTGGACCGCTCGATCCCGAGCGCGGCCGCCAGGGCGGCAGCCTCCGAGGGATCGGGAGCGGTGCGCGCGGCGTCCCACTTCAGGCAGCCGCCCACCACGGCGCGGTCGGCCGGCACGCCCATGGCCGTGAACCGGTCCCGGTAGGTGGCCGTCTGGGCCACCACGAGGGCCAGTTGGCGAAACACGGGGCGTGCCAGCGCGCGCAGCCGCCGGTAGCCCCGGAAGCTGCGCTCCGAGAGCCGGCCGTTCACGACGCAGACCGGAATGCGGCGGCGCGCACACGCGGCGAGGAAGGACGGCCAAAGCTCCAGCTCGGCCAGGACGACGAGCTCGGGACGGACCGTGTCCAGGAAGCGGGCGGTCATCCACGTGAAATCCAGCGGGAAGCGCACGACCTCGCGGTCCGGGGCGTGCACCCGGCGCGCTCGCTCGAACCCGGTCGCCGTGGTGGCGCTGACCACGACGTCCGGCGCGGCGGGAGAGCACGCCAGCGCCTCGACCAGCGGCTCCAGCGCGTGGATCTCGCCCACGCTGACGCCGTGCATCAGGATTCGTGGCCCTGGTGCACGGCGCACCGGTCCGGCCAGCCGGCCGCTGCGGCTGCGCAGGTCGGCGGGCCAGCTCCCCTTGCCGGTGCGCTTGCGCACGGCGTAGGCGACAAGACCCAGACCCAGTGCGAGGTCGCGAAACAGTCCGTTCATGCCTGGTTGGGGAGTTGTGACGGCAACAGCCAATCATAACCTTCATTCGATGATTCCTCGAACCGTGCGGAAGATCCTGATCGTGCGCCTGTCCGCGCGCGGCGACCTGGTCTTCGCTTCCCCCCTGGCGGGCGCGTTGCGCCGGCGCTACCCCAATGCCCACATCGCGTGGGCGGCCGAGGCGCACACGGCGGACGTGATCCGGCACAACCCGCACCTGGACGAAGTGATCGTCTGGGAGCGCGCGGCGTGGAGACGCATGCTGCGAACTGGCCGCTGGGGAGCGCTGGCACGCGCCGTGGCGGACCTGCTCGACCGCCTGCGGGGCGCTCGTTTCGATGTTGCGATCGACGTGCAGGGACTCCTGCGGAGCGGCTTGCTGGCCTATCTCACCGGGGCTCCGGTGCGGATCGGGCTGGGATCGCGGGAGGGGTCGGGCGCGCTGATGACCGAGGTCGTGCGTCGCGGCGGCGATGCGCGCCGAATCGCCTCCGAGTACCTCTATCTTGCCGAAGTCCTGGGGTTGGACACTCGGTCGTTTCCGCTCGAGATTCCGCGCTCGGCCGACGAGGTGGAGATGGCCGCGCGCGTCGTGGAGCGGGAAGGGCTTGAGGCGGGGTTCGTGGCCGTGTGTCCGTTCACGACGCGCTTCCACAAGCACTGGCTGGAGGAGCGGTGGGCCGAGGTGATCCGCAGGCTCTGCACCGACATGCACGTGGGGGTGGTGATGCTCGGGGGTCCGGCGGACCGGGAGGCCGCGGACCGGATCCTGGCGGGGGTGGGTGTGCCCGTGGCGGACCTGGTGGGGCGGACCGCGCTGGGGGAGGCGGCCGCGCTGGTGTCGCGCTGCGGGGCGCTGGTGGGCGTGGACACGGGACTGAGCCACATGGCACACGCCTACGGCCGCCCGGCGGTGCTCCTCTTCGGGTCGAACACGCCGTACCTGGATCCGCCGGGCCCGGGCGTGAGGATCCTGCATTCGGGGAGGAGCTGCTCGCCGTGCCGCGGCAAGCTGACGTGTGAGGGACGGGTCGATTGCATGAGGGACATCACGGTCGACGAGGTGGTGCGGGCGGTGGCGGCGGTGCTGCGCCTGCCCGGGCCGGTCGTGATGGCCTCGTGAGCGTCGTCCATGTCGAGACCGGACGGCACCTCTACGGAGGGGCGCTGCAGGTGCTCTACCTGGCCCAGGGGTTGCAGGAGCGCGGCATCAAGTCGGTGCTCATGGTCCCGCGCGGCTCGGAGGTGGCGGCGGCGGGGCGGGATCGGTGGCTGCGCGTGGAGGAGTTCCCGTTTCGCGGCGAGGCCGACGCCATGGCGCTGGCCAGGATGGCCGCGCGCTTTCGCCGGGCCGATGTGGAACTGGTGCACCTGCATTCGCGCCGCGGCGCCGACACCCTGGGGGCCGTGGCGGCCACGATCGCCCGCGTGCCGGTCGTGGTGACGCGCCGCGTGGACAACCCGGAGGTGGAGTGGATCGTGGGGGCGAAGTACGGGCTGTACCGGCGCGTGGTCGCGATCTCGTCGGCCGTGCGCGAGGTGCTGGTCGATCAGGGCGTGCCGCGTGACAAGATCTCGCTGGTGCATTCGGCGGTGGAGGCCGGCGACTGGGTGGAACCGGTCGCGCGCAAGGAGACGGACGCCGAGTTCGGGCTCGTGCCGGGCGAGCCGGCCGGGGCCATGGTGGCCCAGTTCATCCCGCGCAAGGGTCACTGGGTGCTCGTCGACGCGCTGGCCATCCTGAAGCGTCGGGGCATGACCCCCTCCGTGGTCCTCTTCGGCCGCGGCCCGATGCGCGAAAACGTCACGAAGCTGGCGGGGGTCGCCGGCGTCGAGAATCAGGTCCGTTTCGCGGGCTTCCGGACCGATCTGCACAAATGGCTGGGATCCTTCGACTTCTGCGTGCACCCTCCGTTGCGCGAAGGCCTGGGCGTGTCCGTGCTGCAGGCGGGCGCTGCGGGCCTGCCGGTGGTGGGCAGCCGGGCGGGTGGGATTCCGGAGATCATCGAGGACGGCCGCACGGGGGTGCTTTGTCCTCCCGGCGACGCCGGCGCCCTCGCCACGGCGCTCGCGTCGGTGCTTTCCGATCCCGAGGCCGCCCGGGCCATGGGCGGGCGTGCCCGGGAGCGGATTGAAAGCCGCTTCTCGGTGGATACCATGGTGGACGGCAACCTCGAGGTGTACCGCGAGGCAGTCAGGAGGCGTCACAACCGATGAACATGCCCCTGCGTACCCTCCCGCAGTCGTATCGCGACGAGTTTCCGGTGTCCCGCACCCACATCTTTCTCAACCATGCGGGCGTCTCGCCCACTTCGACGCGCGTCGTCGAGGCGGTTCACGGATTCATGGATGCGATGGCGCGGATGGGGCGGCCGTCGTTCGACGACTGGGAATCGCTGGCCCAGTCGTGCCGCGAGCGCTTCGCCCGGCTGATCGGCTGCGAGGCGGACGAAGTCGCGTTCGTGCGCAACACGTCGCACGGCCTCTCGCTTCTCGCGGCGGGGCTGGATTGGCGCCCCGGCGACCGTGTCGCGGCGGCAGCCTCGGTCGAGTACCCATCGAACGTCTATCCGTGGATCGATCTGGACCGGCGCGGGATAGCGGCGCTCGACGTCGTTCCCGCCGACGAGGCGGGCACGGTAACCGTGGATGCGGCCGCCCGCGTCCTGACACCGGCGACCCGGGTGCTGGCGGTCAGCTCGGCGCAATACGCGACCGGCGCCGTCACCGACCTGACCGGCCTCGGCGAGCTGTGCCGCGAGCACGACGTGCTGCTGTGCGTGGACGGCATCCAGACCGTTGGCGCGCTTCCGACCGACGTGAGGAAGGACGGTGTTCGCTTTCTGTCGGCAGACAGCCACAAGTGGATGCTCGGAATGATGGGAATCGGGGCCGTCTTCGTGGACCGCTCGCTCGTGCGCAGCGTCCATCCGCCCCTGATCGGCTGGAGGAGCACCACCGACGCGTTCAACTTCGACCGCGTGCACTACGAGTTGCTCCCCGATGCCGGCCGATTCGAGGAGGGCAGCCTGGCGTACCCGTTGATCGCGGGCTTTCTGGCCGCGCTGGAGCTGCTCGAAGAGGCGGGGGTCGATGCAATCGCCGAGCACGTGGGCGGCCTGATCGACGATCTTGCCGGGCGGCTCGAAGCACTGGGATGCGTCACCGCGCCCGACCCGGGACAGCGCCGGCACATACTCACGTTCCGCCATCCGGACATCGACGGAGAGACACTGGAACAGGGTCTTGCCGACGCGGGTGTCGTGGTGTCGCTGCGGAGGGGCCGCATCCGGGTCTCGCCCCACCTGTACAACACGGCGGAGGAAATGAAGCTGGTGGCGGAGTCGGTGCGCGCCCAGCTTGGCAGTTAGGCACGTAGCAACAGTTCGCGAACCAGCAGTTCAACCCTGGAGGTACAGTACGATGACGAGCATTCGCGTGGGCCGCGCCGCGGCCATGACCCTTTTCCTGGCGTTGGCCCAGGCCTCGATCCCGGCAGAGGCGGGGGCGCAGGGCGGGGGCGATGTACCGACGATCGAGGACAGGACCGCCTCGATGGAGCTGATGGACGGCTTCATGCCGCTCTACTGGGAGGAGGCGAGCGGCAGGGTCTGGCTGGAGATCGGCGAGTGGGACACGGATGTGCTCCACGCTTCCGGGATCGGCGCCGGCCTGGGCTCGAACGACATCGGCATCGACCGGGGACAGCTCGCGGGCTCGCGGGTGGTGCGCTTCCATCGGGTGGGGCCGAAGGTGCTGATGATCCAGCCCAACTACCGGTTCCGCGCATCGAGCGACAACGCGGCCGAACGCAAGGCCGTGGAGGACGCCTTTGCGCCGTCGACGCTGTGGGGGTTCACGGTGGGGGCGGAGACGGGCGACCGCGCGCTGGTGGACTTCACGCCGTTCCTGCTGCAGGACATCGCGGGCTTTGCCGGAAGGATGCGGCCCGGGACCTACCGGCTCGACGCGAGCCGCAGCGCGGTGTACCTGCCCATGGTCATGAACTTTCCCGAGAACACCGAGATGGAGGCCTCGCTCACCTTCGTGCGGCAGGACGGTGGGGGCGGGGGTTTCGGG
>CAZRQE010000134.1:0-46071 GCA_964602175.1 uncultured Gemmatimonadaceae bacterium
GCCATCCGGGGAATCTGCCTGGGTGGCGGGACCGAGCTGGCGCTGGCATGTCACTACCGCGTCAGCGACGACGGTGACGGCACCCGCATGGGTTTGCCGGAAGTACAGCTGGGCATCCTGCCCGGGTGGGGCGGAACGACGCGCCTGCCGCGCCTGGTGGGGCTGCGCGCCGCCCTGGATCTCCTCCTCACCGGCAAGCCCGCCCGGGTCTCCAAGGCGAAGCGAATCGGGCTGGTGGACCAGGTCTTCCCGCGGCATCAGTTCCGCGAGCGTTGCCTGGGCTTCGCCCGCACCGTGGCGGATCGCGGCGGACAGGGGCGGGAGGCAGGTGTCGCGTCCGGCCGTCGGGGGCGCCGCGGGCGCGTGCCGTCCGGCCGTCCCGGGGCGCGACGCGGGGCCGTGGCCCGCCTGCTGGACGGCACGGCGCCCGGCAGGTGGCTCGTGTTGCGGATGGCGGGCCAGCGCGTACTGAAGCTCACCACTGGCAGGTACCCCGCACCCCTCAGGATCCTGAGCGTGGTGCGCCGCGGGCTGCGCGCCGGTCCGGCAGCCGGACTCCGCGCGGAGGCGGAAGCGATCGGAGACCTGATCGCATCGCCCGTGTGCCGCCATCTGCTTGGTCTCTTCGGCTGGCGGGAGGCGGCCCGCAAGGGACCGTGGTCGAATGGCGGCCGCGACCGGGGGGTGGACAGGGTCGCGGTCGTCGGGGCCGGCCAGCTGGGCGCCGGGATCGCACAGCTGGCGGCGTACAATGATCTCCCCGTGCGGATGAAGGACGTGCGCCACGAGGCCGTGGCGGGGGGGCTCGCCTACGCGCGCTCGGTCTTCGACGGCGCCGTGAAGCGCAGGAGGCTTCGCCGCCGGGACACCATGAGGAAGATGGCGATGATCTCGGGGGGACTCGACTACTCGGGCGTGGCGCTGGCCGGCCTGGTGGTCGAGGCGGTCGTCGAGCGCATGGACGTCAAGCAGGCCGTGCTCAGGGAGGTCGAAGCGGTCGTGAGCCCCGAGGCGGTGATCGTGACCAACACGTCGTCGCTGTCGATCGACGAGATGGCGAGCGTCCTGGAACGGCCCGGCAGGTTCGCCGGGATGCACTTCTTCCACCCGGTTCACCGCATGCCCCTCGTGGAGGTGGTGGCGGGCGAGAAGACCGATGCCGACACGATCGAGACCATCGCCGCGCTCGCGGTGCGTCTCGGCAAGGTCCCCGTCATCACGCGGGACGGACCCGGCTTCCTGGTCAACCGCATCATCGGACCCGGATTGAACGAGGCCGGACATCTGCTCGACGAGGGCTGGGACGCGGCCGCGCTTGACCGCGTCTGGACCCGGTTCGGCATGCCGATGGGCCCCTGCCGCCTGATCGACACGATCGGCATGGAAGTGGCGTACCACGCGGGCCAGGCGCTGGCGGCCGCGTTCGGTGACCGTCTGGCGCCCGCCCGCTCCCTCACGACCCTGGCGACATCGAATCGGCCGGGCCAGAAGGGCGGCAGAGGGTTCTATCTGTACGAAGGCGCCAGGCCGAAGGGCATCGACCCCTCCGTGTACGCAGACATGGGCGTGTCGTCGCCGCGCTCCGAT
Source organism: uncultured Gemmatimonadaceae bacterium (assembly GCA_964602175.1). Classification (GTDB taxonomy): domain Bacteria; phylum Gemmatimonadota; class Gemmatimonadetes; order Longimicrobiales; family Gaopeijiaceae; genus Bin94. The sequence continues at coordinate 1,588 of CAZRQE010000134.1, forward strand.
CTGGACCCCGCCCGTGCGCGGGACCGGACGATTCTGGCCATGGTCAACGAGGCCGCCAGAGTGCTTGAGGACGGTATCGTGCCCAGCGCGGCGGACGTGGATCTGGGCATGATCATGGGTGCGGGGTTTCCGCCCTTCCGGGGCGGCCTGTTGAAGTACGCGGACGATCGCGGCGTGCATGAGATCTCCACCATGCTCTCGGCCCTCCACGACGCGCACGGCAGCCGCTTCGAGCCGAGTGCCCTCCTCGCGCAGCTGGCCGAGGCGGGCGACACCTTCCACGGCGCGTTTCCACCCGCCGACGGCGCACGCACGGAACGGAAATGAGCAGGGTGCGCCCGCCCGCCCGACCACGCCGGCGATCGGCGCCGCGCGTCGCGGGCCTCATACTCGCCGCCGGCGGATCGTCGCGGATGGGCACCGTGAAGGCGCTCCTGGACGCCGGCGGGATGACCTTTGTCGGGCGGCTGGTGCAGACGCTGGCGGGCGCGGGGTGCGACCCCGTGGTCGTCGTCGCATCCGCCCGAACCGGCGGCGTGGCCGACGAGGCGGCCCGGACAGGCGCGCGCCTCGCGGTGAACCCGGGCGGCGCGGGCGGTCAGATCGGCTCGCTGCGGGCAGGGCTCCTGTGGCTGGCCCAGGGTGAAGATCCTCCCGCCGCGGTGGTGTTCACCCCGGTCGACAACCCGGCCGTCGCGCCTGCGACCGTGGAGGCGCTGATCGCCGCGTGGCGCGCCGACCGTGCCGCCCGCTCCGCCCGTGTGGCCATTGTTCTGCCCCGCTCGGGGAATCGGCGCGGGCATCCCGTGCTGGCCGACATGAGAATCGCACACGAGTTCCACGAGCCCGGCCTCCCGGAAGGGGCGCGCACGGTGGTGCGGCGCGATCCCGGCCGGGTGGTCGAGGTCGAGGTCGAGGACCCGGGCGCGGTGGAGGACATCGACACGCCCGCGCGATACCGGCGGCGATTCCGGCGGGAGCCCTCGCCGCGGCCACGATCCCGTACCGGGAAGCCCGGCGCTTCCGCATGAATCCCTCCGCCGCGCAGGTAGCCGCCCGCGTCCTGGAGGCGCTCGGACGGGGTGAACGCATATACACTGCGGTCGTGACCGGCGCGCGCGACCCCGCGCTGATCGGGCGGCGGTGGTGGCTCTCCGGCAGGCGACACGGGGGCTCGCTCGGGAGCCCGGCGCTCGACGAAGCGGTCGCCGCGGCGGTGCCGGCGCTCTTTCCCCCCAGGGAATCCCGCGGTGCGCTCAGCCGCGACTTCCGTTACCAGGACGGGGACCGGGCCGCCACGGCCACGGTCTATATCGAACTCCACGGCCCGCCCGCGCGCATGGTGATCGTGGGGGCGGGACATATAGCCATTCCCCTGTCCCGGATGGCAGCAATGCTGGGGATGCGCGTGGAAGTGCTGGACGACCGCCCGGACTTTGCCTCGGCGGACCGCTTCCCGGAGGCCACCGCGGTGCGCGTGATCGACTTCCGCGACCCCTTTGCGGACATGGACCTGGGCCCCTCCGACCACGTCGTGCTGGTCACGCGGGGACACAGCTTCGACTACGAGTGCCTTGTGCGCCTGTTGCGCATGTCGGCACGGCCCGGCTACATCGGTATGATCGGGAGCCGCCGCCGTGTGCGTGCGACCCACGAGCAGCTTGTTCGAGAAGGCTTTACGACCGACGAAATGCGCCGTGTGCGCGCCCCGGTCGGCCTGGATCTGGGAGGGCAGACCCCGGCCGAAATCGCGGTCTCGGTCGTGGCGGAGATCATTCTGTTTCACGCGGGCGGCACGGGCGTGCCACTCGTGGAGAAGGAACGGGTCGTCGAGCGGTTCTTCGGCGACCGGGGAGCACGGCGAGCCGCCGAGGACTGAGCAGCTGCCACAGGAAATCACCAACGCATGCAGGGGAGGACCGAGTTGGACGAGAAGGAGTTGCTGGGCCAACTGACCACGCTGCGCGAGCCCGCTGTACTGGCTACGATCGTGTCCGCCAGGGGCTCCACGCCGCGCAAGACCGGCGCACGGATGCTTGTGGGACGGGACGGCGTGATCGCCGGGACCGTGGGGGGAGGTTGCGGCGAAGGCGAAGTGATCGCGGCCGCGGAGGAACTGTTCGCCGGCGGGCCGCCGCGGACCGTTCGCGTCGACCTCACCGATGACTTCACGACATGGAGCCCGGCGGTGTGCGGCGGGATCATGGACGTGTTCATCGAGCGCGCCAACCCCGAACGATTCGACGACTCGTGACCGCGCCGGCGAAGGGCTCCGTGTCAGACCGGCCCGGCCCGTTGCCGCGGGACGGCGATTTCGTCGACATCCGGTACCGCCGGATCGGGAAGCCGCAGGATACCTATCGTCTCCTTGTACTGGACAGCAATCCGGATTGTGTCGTCACTTTTCAGCCCCGCACGCCCATCGATCAGCCGATCGTCGTGGATGAGCTGACGATTCTGGAACCGCGTTCGCCGATCATCTGGTTCACGTTCCCGGGCAAGTGGCACGACATAGGCCTTTTCTTCCGCAACAACGGCGCGCACACGGGGATGTACGCCAATGTCCTCACCCCGGTAGACTTCATCGATGTCCACACCTGGGAGACCACGGACCTGTGTCTTGACGTATGGGTACCGCGCTGGGGCTCGGTCCGGATCCTGGATGAAGACGAGTTGAGCGAAGCGGAGGAAGCAGGGCAGGTCGATGGCAAGACGGCGGAGCGGGCCCGCGCCGAAGCAGGTTCGCTTGTGCATTCCCGGAGCGCGAATGCCTGGCCACCGCCAGTGGTGGGCGAGTGGTCGCTGGCTCGGGCGCTGAGCGTCCTGCATTCCCTTTAGGACAGGGGCGACCAAGGGCCGCGGCGATGTCCCAGGCGGTCAGGCTTCTTCGTCCGCCTCGAGCAACTGTGCGGAGCAGAGCCTGGCCGCGTCGATGTAGCACTCGGCGGCCACCGCCTCGTCCTCCCGCAGGAAATCGATCAGGCGCTCGTAGTCAGGCAACCCGCCGCCGGGGACCGAAATCACCTCGTTGTGGTAGCCGCCGCCTTCAGCGTACAGCAGCCGGACACGGATCCGTTCGCCGCTCACGAGTCGTCGCCGGTGATGGACCGGGCCCGGAGTTGGCGCAAGCGCTTCAGTTCGGGAAGGGTGGCCAGGAACACGATCGTGATGAGGACCGCAGAGGCGACGCAGTAGCGACACCAGGCCCGAAGGACCGCCGCTTCGATGTACGTCAGGTAGGCGCTGAACAGGACGCCGAGGAGGGCGCCGCCGAAGAGCAGGAAGGCCGTGGCGCGCGAGGCGGCGAGTGGCCCCTGCAGTCCCGCGATCGACAGCCCGAAGAGCGCCAGGTAACCGCCCAGACCGATCGCCGAAACCGGCACGGGACCCACCCACGCGTACCTGGACGACTGCACTGTGGCACATTGGCCGGTGCCGCACGGTATCGGCGGTACCCATCCCATGTTGTACGCCACCAGGTAGAAGGCCAGGAAAACCCCGCCAAGTGAGAGGACGGCGATGACCATGCGGTTGCGGGGAGGGCCGCCGGCTACGGGTGCCCCCGCAGGCTCACCACCGGCGGCGGCATGTCCGCCGCTGTCCGCCGACCGGATCAAGTCAATTCCCCGGGCCGGCTTCCATGGCCTGCTGGATGTCGATGAACTGGAAACCACCCAGCCGTTGCGCCGAGCCCGTGCCGTGGTGGACGAAGATCCCCGGCGTGCCGGGCACGCCCAGCCTCTGGCCCAGGGTGATGTTGGCGGTGACGACATCGGCGAAGCGGTCGCTGTTCAGGCACTCCTCGAAAGCGCCCGTGTCGAGACCGATGTCGTCGGCCAGGTCCTGGAAATGGCCGGCGGCGCTGCGCTGCAGGGTCCAGTCGTCGAACGTGCGGTACAACGCGTCGTGATAGTCGAAGTAGCGGTCCTGGTCACCGGCGCAACGGGCGGCCCGGGCCGCCAGGAACGAGTGCGGAAAACCGGACGACGGGTAGTCGTAGTAGACGAACTTGGCCTGCCCGGTGTCGATGTAGGCCATGTCGACCTGCGGCTTGATCAGCAGCGCGAACTGCCGGCAGGCATTGCACTGGTAGTTGCCGAATTCCATGATGGTGACGGGTGCGTCCGGGTCGCCGGAGACCATTCCCTGCGCCAGCCCCAGCAGTTCCGCGTCCGCGAGTTCCCCCAGGTCGACGGGCTCGGTTGCCGCGGAGCCGCCGCCCCGGAACACCAGGGCGATGATCGCGATCCCGGCGACCGCCACGACCCCGATAATGATGTAGAAATTCTTCATGTCGCTGCGCTCCAGATCTTGAGATGTCCGCGGTCCTCCGGATGCCGCGGATGCGCGGGCGGAAACATGGTAAAATGGGCAGACCGCGGTAACGGGACAATACTAAACAAACTTGTTGAGTATCGTGCGGTGGGCTGTTCAGCAGCGTGGGGCGGTCAGTGCCTCGACGGCCGCCGAGGTGTCCACGAGGTCGGGCAGGACGCGGTCCGCGGCCGTGTCCAGCAGCTGCGCGCGCGAGAACCGGCCCGTCGCGACCGCCACGGTGGCCGCGCCGACCGCCTTCCCGCACGCCACGTCGCGGGGCGTGTCGCCGATGATCACGGCATCGCTCGCTCGGAACGCGCGGCCCCAGTGCGCAGACGCCCGGTCGAGCGCGACCCGGGGCAGTTCGTTGCGCACTTCGTTGTCGGAGCCGAAGCCCCCGACGGGGAAATGGTGCCAGAGCCGCGCGGACAGGAGCTTCAACCGCGCGCCGCCCGCCACGTTGCCGGTCACGAGGCCGAGATGCACGTCCTGCCGCGCGGCGAGCGCCGCGATCAGCTCGTGGACCCCGGGCAGTACGGTCACGGGGTGTCCATCGATCCGCGCCTCGAGTTCGGACAGGTAGCGCGCCCAGAAGCGCGGCAGTCCGGCCTCGATTTCGCGGGCGTGGCGGCCGGCGGCGGTCAGAAGCTCCCGTGTGATGCGGGGGTCCGTCTTGCCCGAGAAGTCGTGTGTGGCGATCGGTCCGGCCGTGCCGTACGTCTCTTCGAGCGCGTGTTGAAACGCCGACCGGGCAGGGCCGCCGGTCGTGAGGGTGCCGTCGATGTCGAAAAGGATCAGCACAGGGTCGTGTTGGGCTGGTGTGGCGCCGCTACGCCGCCGGATCCACGTCCAGGATTTCGCCCAGCAGGGACGTATCGAGATTGCCGCCGGAGAGGACCGCGCAGACCTTGCGTCCCGTGGCGTCGACGCGGCGGGACAGGAGCGCGGCGACGGTGGCGGCGCCCGAGTACTCGACCACGAGCTTGCGCCGCGTGATGAGGTGGGCGGCGGCGCGCCGGATGTCGTCGTCCTCGACGAGCACCACATCGTCCAGGAACGCGGCCGCGTGTGCGAAGGTGAGGTCGCCGGCGCGGGTGGGCGCGAGGCCGTCGGCGATCGTGTCGATGCGTTCCAGCGTCGACGCGCCCCCCGCGTCGAGCGCCCGCCGCATGGTGGGCGCTCCCGTGGGCTCGACGCCGATCACGGCAGCATCCGGGTTAAGGCGCCGGAGCGCGGCCGCGCAGCCCGCCATCTGTCCTCCGCCTCCGATCGGGACGAGCAGCGTGTCGATCTCGGGCCAGTCTTCGCGGACCTCCAGCGCCACGGTTCCCTGCCCCGCAATGATCCAGGGGTGATCGAAGGGCGGGACCATCACCAGGCCCTCTTCGGCAGCGATCTCCTCGGCGCGTACCCGCCTGTGCTCGGACGTCGTGCCCGCGAACTCGACGCGGGCGCCCAGAGCGCGGGCTCCGTCGCTCTTGACCTGCGGCGCCGTCGTGGGCATGACCACCACGGCGCGCACCCCTCTGAGTCCGGCCGCGAACGCAACCGCCTGGGCGTGGTTTCCCGAGGAATAGGTGATGACGCCGCGGGCCAGCTCCTCCTCCGGCAGCTGCGCGAGGAAGTTGCACGCCCCCCGCGCCTTGAAGGCGCCGGCCTTCTGCAGGGACTCGCACTTGAGGCGGACCTCGCCGCCAACCTCACGCGACAGGTCGGCGTCCGGGATCAGCGGCGTGCGGACCACGGTGCCGCGGATGCGCGCGGCGGCGGCCCGGATCTCGGCCAGCGAGACGAGTTGGGCCGCCGTATCGTCCCCGGCCGGCCCCGCTTCCGCCCCGGATCCGACGCCGGCAGCCGCGCCTCGGCGCGAAGGTGCGTCAGTCCTCGTCATCGCCCACGACGCGCGCGACATCGACCACTGAATCGCCCTCGTCCAGGTTGACCAGCCGCACCCCCTGGGTCGCTCGCCCGATCACGCGCATGTCCGAGACCGGCTGGCGGTTCACGACCCCGTTGCGGGTGATCACCATGAGCTGGTCGTCGTCCGTGACGGCCCTCACCGCGACCACCGGTCCCGTCTTCCCGGATACCTTCAGGTTGATGACGCCCAGCCCGCCCCGGGCCTGGAACCGATAGTCGCCGATCTCGCTCCGCTTCCCCATGCCGTGCTCGGTCGCCGTCAGCAGCGTCTCGTCCGGCCGGCGCACCACCACCATCCCGACGACCTCGTCGTCCTTGCCCAGCCGGATCCCCATCACCCCTTCGGTGTTGCGCCCCATCGACCTCACGTCCGATTCGCTGAAGCGGATGGCCTTGCCGAGGCGCGTCGCCAGCACCACCTGGTTGGTCCCGTCGGTGATGCGCACGTCGATGAGCTCGTCGCCCTCGCGGAACTTGATCGCGTAAAGCCCCACCGCGCGCACGTTTCCGTACGCCGACAGCGGCGTTTTCTTGACGACCCCGTTCTTGGTGCAGAAGAGGAGAAACCGGTCACCGCTGAACTCCCGCACGGGCAGCACCGACGCGACCTTCTCGCCCCGGGCCAGGTGGAGGAAGTTGACGATGGGCTTCCCCTTCGCGTAGCGGCCGCCGTGGGGAATCCCCCACACCTTCACCCAGTGGCACCGGCCCTGGTCGGTGAAGGCCATCAGGTAGTCGTGGGTCGACGCCACGAAGAGGTGTTCGACCCAGTCCTCCGCCTTGGTGTTCATCCCGCGGAGGCCCCGTCCGCCGCGCCGCTGCGCACGGTAGGTGTCGATCGGGATGCGTTTCACGTACCCCTGGCGGGACATGGTGATCACGACTTCCTCGTCCGCGATCAGGTCCTCCACGTCGAAGGAGGACACGCTGCCCCGGATCGCCGAACGCCGGTCGTCGCCGTAGCGGGCGGCCACGTCCCTGAGTTCGTCCTTGATGATGCCCATGCGCACGCCGCGGTCGCCGAGAATGTGTTCCAGCTCCGCGATGCGTGCCCGGACGCCCAGCAACTCGTCGTCGAGCTTCTCCATTTCGAGCCCGGTCAGACGGGCCAGCCGCATGTCCAGGATGGCCCGCGCCTGCCGCTCCGACAGCTCGTAGGGCTCATCGTCGGCCACATCGGTCAGATCCTCGACCGGCTCGCCCGGGAGCACCAGCTTGCGCCACGACCTCGATGCCCGGCGGAGTCCCACCGCCGCTTCGGCCGCATCGCGCGATCCGCGGATGATTGTCACGACCTCGTCGATGTTGTCGACCGCGAGCCGCAGTCCCTCGAGGATGTGCTCGCGCTCCCTTGCCGCCGCCAGGTCGAAGCGGCTCCGCCGCACCACGACGTTGTGGCGGTGGTCGATGAAATGCGTGAGCATCTCGCGCAGCGGCATGATCTTCGGCACGCCGTCGACCAGGGCGAGGAAGATCACGCCGAAGGTCGACTGCATCGGCGTGTGCTTGTACAGGCGGTTGAGAACGACCTGGGGCACCGCGTCCCGCTTCAGTTCGATGACGACGCGCATGCCGTCGCGGTCGGATTCGTCCCGGAGGTCGCGAATGGCCGGGAGCTTCTTGTCGCGCACCAGCGACGCGATCTGTTCGATCAGGCGCGCCTTGTTCACCATGAACGGGATTTCGGTGACGATGATCCGGGAGGGCCCGTCGTCGTCCTCCTCGATGTCCGCCCGGGCCCGGATGACGACCCGGCCCCGTCCCGTGCGATACGCTTCCTGGATGCCCTCGGTGCCGCAGATCAGGCCGCCCGTGGGGAAGTCGGGTCCCCGGATGATCTCTTCGAGCTGGTCCTGTGGCAGCGAGGGATCGTCGATCATCGCCAGCAGCCCTGCGACCACCTCGCGGAGGTTGTGCGGGGGAATGTTCGTCGCCATGCCCACGGCGATCCCCGACGCTCCGTTGATCAGCAGGTTGGGCGCCTTCGACGGCAGAACCGACGGCTCCTTGAGACGGCCGTCGAAGTTCTCGTCGAAGCGGACGGTGTCCTTGTCGATGTCCGCCAGCAGTTCGATGGAGAGCCGCTGGAGGCGCGCCTCGGTATAGCGATACGCAGCGGCCGAGTCGCCGTCGATGGAGCCGAAGTTTCCCTGGCCGTCGACGAGCGGATACCGCAGCGAGAAGTCCTGGACCATGCGCACGAGCGCGTCGTAGACCGCCGAGTCACCGTGCGGATGATACTTGCCGAGCACCTCGCCGACGACCGTGGCGCACTTCTTGTAGGCCCGCCCCGGCGACAGGCCCAGTTCGGACATCGCGTAGAGGATGCGCCGGTGAACAGGCTTCAGCCCGTCGCGCACGTCGGGGAGCGCACGCTGCACGTTGACGCTCATCGAGTAGTCGATGAACGACTCGCGCATCTCCTGTTCGAGGATTCGTTCGAGGACCCGTTCGCCTGCGGTGGTGTGCTCGTTTTCGGCCATTGATCCTGCGGGCGCTGGAGGGTTGGATCGGCTGGCTCCAGGGCGTCAAAAAACGAGCCCCGGACAGCCATTAAAAGTAGCCGATTTTCGAAGGGATTTCAAGCTCGGAAGTGCAGTTAATTCAAGCCTGTTCAGAGCGTTCGCGAAATGTCCAGTGAAGCCCGCTCGGGGCACTCTCCCGCACACGTTTTCGGGCGCCAGGCGGGACCGGTTCGGGCACACGTCGGGCAGCGGGCCGCCGTCAAGCCATCGCCACGAAGTCCACACCGTCCACGAGCCCCTCGCCGACCGCCGCCACCCGCACCGTCTTCCGGCCCGTGGACCGCGCGACGGCACCCAGATGAAGCGCGTCCGGAAACCCCTTCGCTGCCGCCGCTTCCCGCACCGCAGCGCCGTGAATCACCTGGCCGATCTTCCGCGGGTCGACCTCGATGAACGCTTGTACCGCGATCCCCTGGCGGCCGCACTCCAGCGCGAGCTTCTTGCCGGTGGGGCCAGCACCCCAGATGACCACGCCCGACCTTCCGGTGAGCAGGCTGCGGCGCAGGTGGTGCACCCTGCACGCGCGAAACGCGTCCAGCGAGTAGGCGGGATGGGTGCGGCTGAGGCGGTCCCCGCGGTTGTTCCAGTCGAGGAGCACGCGCGGCACCGACACGAAACGGTGTCCGTTCCGCCACAGCCGCAGGAGGAGGTCGTAGTCTTCGGGCCACCCGCGGTCGCGGTAGCCGCCCACGACGGAAAGCGCGGATGCCCTGAACATGATGGTCGGGTGCGCGAGGGGGCATTCGACGAAGATGTTCGCCACGACCGTCTCCCATGTGGTCATGGCGTTGAGCCAGGCCGCGTATTCGGCGGCCCGTGCGGTGACGGCGGAGGTGGGCACATAGCGGACGCAGGTACCGCAGCCGGCGAGGTCGGGACGGCGCTCCAGGAGGTCGACCTGGGCCGCAAGCCGCGCCGGATGGCAGACGTCGTCGGCGTCCATGCGCGCGACCAGCGTCCCGCGCGCCTCGGCCAGACCGCGCTGGAGCGCCGGCACGATGCCGCCGGGCGGTTTGCGGACCAGGCGGAAGCGGCCGTCGCGTCGCTCCCGCCGCCGCGCGACCCGCGCCGTGTCGTCGCGGGATCCGTCGTCGACCACGATGACCTCGAAGTCGGAGAACGTCTGTGCGCCGAGCGACCGGAGTGCGGCGCCCAGGGTGGCGGCGCCGTCCCTGACCGGGAGGACGACCGTGACGAGGGGCGCGGGCCGGAGCGGGGACGAGGTCACGCGGCTCCCGCAGGCGCACCGGAATCCGAAGCCTGACGGTCGCGCGGTGTCGGACGCCCGGGACCGGAGCGTCGCTCTCCAAACCCCATCGCCTCTCCGAGGAATCGTCCCGTCACGCTCTCGGGCACCGTGGCCACGTCCTCGGGACGCCCCATCGCGACGACCTCTCCGCCGCGGGCTCCGGCTCCGGGGCCCATGTCCACCACCCAGTCGGCCGCCCTGACCACGTCCAGGTCGTGCTCGACCACCACCAGGGTGTGGCCCGCCCTGACCAGTTTGCGGAGCACCTCGTTCAGCAGCGCCACGTCCTCTCCCGACAGGCCTGTCGTCGGCTCGTCGAGGATGTACGCCTTGCTGCCGCCCTTGCGGGCCGCGGCGCCGATCAGTTCGCGCGCGATCTTGAGCCTTTGCGCCTCGCCGCCCGACAGCGTGGTGGCCGGCTGGCCCAGGCGAAGGTAGCCGAGCCCGACCTGCTGCAGATGCCACAGCGCCTGGCCCAGCCGCGGTTCGCGCAGGAAGAAGCGAATGGCCCGATCGACGGTCATGTCGAGCACGTCCGTGACGTTGTGGCCCCGTACCCCGACCTCCAGCACCTCGGGCCGGTAGCGCTTTCCCCCGCACACCTCGCACGGCACGTGGATGTCCGCCATGAAGACCATCTCCACGCGCACGTAGCCCGCGCCACCGCACTCCTCGCACCTGCCGCCCTTGACGTTGAACGAGAAGCTGCGGGCGTCGAGGCCGGCGGTGGCAGCGGCGCGCTGGCGGGCGAAGATGCGGCGGATCTCCGCCCAGGCCCGGATGTAGGTGACGGGGTTGGAGCGGGGTGTGCGTCCGATGGGGCTCTGGTCGATCAGGACCACGTCGTCCAGGTGCTCGGTGCCGGTCAGGGAGCCGTAGGCGCCGACCACCTCGCCCAGGTGCTCCTTGGCCGACGTGCGGCCTCCGCGAAGCTCGCGCTCCAGCGCCCGGTAGAGGATGTCGTGCACAAGTGTCGACTTGCCCGAACCGGACACCCCGGTCACGACGGTCAGCGCGCCGATCGGGAACTCGGCCTCCGCGCCTCGCAGGTTGTGCAGCCTGGCTCCCTCCAGGCGGACGCGCGCTCCATCCACCGGGCGGCGGCCGCCCGTCGTCCATCCGCTCCGCGGGTCACGGCCATCCTTGCCGTTGTCGCGAAGTCTCGCGCGCTGTTTTGACAGATACCTGCCGGTATTTGTCGCTGCCCGGGCCAAATCGGCGGGTGTGCCCTCGAAAACGACCTCACCTCCGAGATCCCCCGAGCCCGGGCCCAGTTCGACGACGTGGTCCGCGGCGTGGATCGCGGTCGCGTTGTGCTCGACGACGACCACGGTGTTGCCGCCGTCGCGGAGCCTGCGCAACAGCACCATCAGGGCGTCCATGTCCTGCGGGTGCAGCCCGATCGAGGGCTCGTCGAGGACGTACAGCGTATCCACGAGGCGGGACCCCAGGGAGTTGGCGAGAGAGATGCGCTGCGCCTCGCCTCCGGACACCGTGCGCATCTGCCTGCCGAGCGTGAGGTATCCCAGGCCGACATCGACGAGAAACCCGATCCGCGCCGAGAGTTCGCGCAGGATTGTACTCGCGATCCGGGCCTCCATCGAGCGCAACTCCAGGCCGTCCATCCACGCCGGGAGCGTCTCGATGGGCATGGCGGAGACCTCGCCGATGTCGAGACCGCCCACCGCTACGTGCCTCGCCTCGGGTCTGAGACGCGATCCACCGCAGGCGCGGCAGGGCCGAGGCCGCTGGTATTGGCGCAGGAAGATCCGTATGTACTGCTTGTAGCGCTTCCGCTCCTTCGAGGCGAGGAAGTCCAGCACCCCGCGAAACGGCCCGCGCCCATACAGCACGGCCTCGCGGAAGGGTTCGGGCAGCTCCCTCCAGGGGGCATGGATCGAGACGCGGTGCTCGTCGGCGAACCGGCGCAGCAGGGCGCGTTCCCGCCCGTAGCGGGGCTTCGCCCACGGATCCACCGCCCCGTCGTCCAGCGATCGGTCTTCGTCGGGCACCACCAGCGCGGGGTCGTATTCCAGGGTCGCGCCGAAACCGGTGCAGGTCGGGCAGCTGCCGTAGGGGTTGTTGAAGGAGAAGAGGCGGGGTGTGGGTTTCAGGAAGACCCTCTCCGGATGCCGGGGACAGCGGAACCGCTCCGAGAAGCGGATCGTTTCGTGAGCGGGGTCGGCCGGAACCATGGCCGCTTCGCCCTCGCCTTCGCGGAAGCAGGTGGCGATCGAGTCCGCGAGCCGGTCCGTCCAGTTCCGGTCGGGCGCGGACGGCACCTTCAGACGGTCGACGACGACCATGACTTCCCGGGCCGCCGCGAGATCGGGGACGGCGGCGTCGGCCAGCTCGGCCAACACGCTGTCCGCCAGGACGCGCACGAAGCCCAGGGCGCGAAGGTTCTCGACGACGAGTTCGTGGGACACGCGACCGCTCCGGTTCAGCGGAAAGGTGACCAGGAACCGGGCACCGGGGGGCAGCGAGGCCACCCGGTCGACGGCATCGGAGACGCTGTCCGGACGCACTTCGTCGCCGCAGGCGGGACAGCGCGTACGCCCCACGCGCGCAAACAGGAGCCGGAGGAAATCGTACACCTCGGTGGCGGTGCCCACGGTGGAGCGGCTGCTCGTGGTCGGGTTGCGCTGCTCGATCGCGACTGCGGGCGACAGCCCTTCGATCCGGTCGACATCGGGCTTTTCGAGCCGGTCGAGGAACTGCCTGGCGTAGCTGGACAGGGCCTCGACGTAACGGCGCTGGCCCGCCGCGAAGAGGGTATCGAGCGCCAGCGAGGACTTGCCCGATCCCGAGGGCCCGGTCACGACCGTGAGCGCGTTGCGGGGCAGGTCCAGATCGAGGTTCTTCAGATTGTGCTGCCGCGCACCTCTGATCCGAATCGATCGATCCATCAACCTCGGAGCCCCTTGAGTGGACAGTTCCCGGGTGGCCACCCGTTGCCTTCGGGCACGAATTTTCCGACCGTGGAACGGCCTCGCGCCGCACAGAAGTACACGCCGTCTTCCCCAATCTACCAGCAGAAACACGATGAAACCGGACATCTATCCGCGCGACGACTACGACGATCTCGGCCGCTACCTGCCGGACCGCTCACCGATCGCGGCCGATCTGGGCGACAACCGCAACCTCTGGGGAGCCCATCCGGCGGCCCTGGCCGTCCTGGCCGGCGCGGGGACGCCGGTCGCATCCGAGTACCCGGGCAGCTACGCGGACGAGTTCGCGCAGGCGGTCGCGGCGAAGTTCGGAATCTCTCCGTACAACGTGACCACGGGCGCGGGGGGTACCGGCGTGCTGGACGCGGTCATGCGGGCGGTGGCGCCGACGCACATGCGCTTCATGGACCCCGGCTGGCCGGCGGCGGGAATGCTGGCGCGCATGAACGGGCACGACCCGGTTCCGGTCGAGTGGGAGGAAGCGCTGGACGACCCGGTGCGTTTCGCGGGACCGCGGCCGTGCATCGTGTACATCGCCAATCCGGGCAATCCGACGGGCGAAGCCATTCCCGACGACTGGATCCGGGCCGTCTACCGGCACACCGAGGCCGTGGGAAGCGTCCTGATCATCGACGAGGCATACGGCGAATACAACCGGTCCCGTGACGATCTGACTCCCTTCGAGATGGCGCTGGAGGGGGAGCGCACCCTGTGCGTGAAGACCCTGTCGAAGGCGTACGGGCTCGCCGGCATGCGGGCCGGGTATGGAGTGGGCAGCGAGTCGCTCGTCCTCGAGGTCGACAAGGGGCGCGGCCCGTTCGTCGTTTCCGGCGTTACGAGCACCGCCGCGGCGGCGGCGATTTCCAGCGACTCGCCGTGGCTGGACGAGACCATAGCGGAGACGGCGGTGAACCGCGCGCGATTGACGGACTGCCTGCGCCAGCGGGGCTACCAGGTTCCGGACTCGGCAGCCAATTTCGTGTTCATCCTGCGTCCGGACGACCGGCTGGAACCGGAGACGAGGCAACTGGAGGCGGGCGGGGTTCGCGTCCGTCCGTTCGCGGGCGTCACCGCGCGGGGATCGGGCCTTCGGGCGACCGTCGCCCCGTGGGACAGGATGCAGCGCCTGCTGGACGGGCTCGACCTGCTCGCGGCGCGCACGGGCTGAGGTCGCGGCCGTGACGCGCTCGACGGTGGTCGCGCACCCGTCCCATGCTGCCACGACCGGTTAGGGGCATGTCACAGGCTAACGACGGCTACGAGGAGGAGGTCCTCGGCAAGGCGTACGATTCGCGCCTGATGGCGCGCCTTCTGCGCTATCTGCGCCCGTACGCGCTACAGGTCGCGGGCGCCGTCGTCCTCCTGTTGCTGGCCTCGCTGGCGGCCGTGATCGGCCCCTACCTCACCATGATCGCCCTGGACGAAGCGATCCCCTCCAACGATGGACGACAACTGGCGCTGCTCGCCATCGTCTACCTGGCGGTCACCGTACTGGTCTTCGTCTTCCAGTACGTGCAGGCGCTCGTCACGACGTGGCTCGGCCAGCGGGTGATGTACGATCTGCGCACGCAGATCTTCCGCAAGCTGCAGGAGCTGGACCTGCGCTTCTACGACCGGAATCCGGTCGGCCGGCTGATGACGCGCATCACGTCGGACGTCGAGACCCTGAACGAGCTTTTCAGCTCGGGGCTGGTCACGGTCTTCGGCGACCTGTTCATGCTCTTCTTCATCGTGGCCGCGATGTTGCAGATGGACGCGGACCTGGCCCTTGTCACCTTCAGCGTGCTTCCCTTCGTGGCTTGGGCCGCCTTCGTCTTCCGCTCGCGTATCCGGTCCGCCTACCGCGACATCCGCTACCGTCTCGCGCGGATGAACGCATTCCTCCAGGAACGCTTCACCGGCATCCGGGTCGTCCAGCTCTTCAACCGCGAGGACGCCGACCTGGGACGCTTCAAGGAACTCAACAACGACTACCTGGACGCCCACCTGCGGTCGATCACCTACTACGCGCTCTTCTTCCCGATCATCCAGCAGCTCACGTCCGTGGCGCTCGCGCTGATCATCTGGTACGGGGGCAGCGCGATGATCCAGGGCGCCGTGACCATCGGCGTTCTCGCGGCCTTCCTCGATTATGCGCGCCGCTTCTTCCGCCCGATTCAGGACCTGTCCGAGAAGTACAACCTGTTGCAGGGAGCCATGGCTTCCTCCGAGCGGATCTTCCGGCTCCTGGACCGCGAGCCGGCGATCCGGGACGCGGCGGTCACGCGACGGTTTCCCGAAGGGGCGACGGGGGAGATCCGGTTCGAGAACGTGTGGTTCGCGTACGGGAATCGAGAGGTTGAGGGGAGCGACAGTCCAGGCACCGAGGGCGAGCCCGACTGGGTGATTCGCGACCTGTCCTTCACGGTCGCGCCTGGGGAAAAGCTGGCGATCGTGGGTCACACAGGAGCCGGGAAGACGACCGTCATCAACCTGCTGATGAGGTTCTACGAGGCTCAGCGCGGCCGCATCCTGGTCGACGGAATCCCGATCGAGCACCTCCGGCTGGAGGATCTGCGTGCCCGGATCGGCCTGGTCCTGCAGGACATCTTCCTGTTCAGCAAGTCGGTCGACTACAACGTGCGGCTGGGGTCGGGCGACATCGGCGCGGCCAGGGTGGCCGATGCGCTCGAAGCCGTCGGCGCCACGCCCTTCGTGGAGCGCCTTCCCGACGGTTCGGCCCAGGAGTTGGGGGAGCGCGGCGCCAGCCTCTCGGTGGGAGAGCGCCAACTGCTCTCGTTCGCGCGTGCATTGGCGTTCGACCCGGGCATCCTGGTGCTCGACGAGGCGACCAGTTCGGTCGATTCCGAAATCGAGGCGCGCATCGAGGAGGCCACCGACCGGCTCATGCGCGGCAGGACCAGCCTGGTGATCGCACACCGCCTTTCGACCGTGCAGGGTGCCGACCGGATCCTGGTGATGCACCACGGCAGGCTGGTGGAGGAAGGAAGCCACCAGGAACTTCTGGCCGAAGAGGGATTGTACCGACAGTTGCACGAGCTGCAGTTCGCGGTAGCGGCTGCCTGAGCGCGGCGGGCGGCCTGCTACGTCGGCTGGTCCAGCGGCCGCACCAGCACCTCGCTGACCGAAACGTGCGGCGGTGTCGTCACGGCGTACAGTACCGCCTGCGCAACATCCTCCGCCTCCAGCGGCTTCTTGTCGGCCCATCGCTCATTCCATGCCTCGCGAGCCGCGGCGTCCGGAAGAGTATCGATCAGCTCGGTATCGGCATAACCCGGCTGGATGTCGGTGGAGCGGATGCCGTGGCTGGCACCCAGTTCCAGGTGGAGACCCCACGAAATGCAGCGCACGGCAAACTTGCTGGCGCAGTACACGGTTCCGCCCGGGAAGGGTCGGCGGCCGGCCACGGACCCGATGTTGACGATGTGGCCCGTTCCCTGTTCCAGCATGACCGGGAGCACCGCCCCGATCCCGTGCAGCACGCCGTTGACGTTGACGTCCACCATTCGGGTCCAGTCCGACACGCGGCCTTCCGCAAGTGGAGACAGGGGCATGATCCCCGCGTTGTTCACCAGGATGTCGATCCGCGCGAATGCCGTCCCGGCCGCGTCCGCAACGGCGTGCATGTCGTCCATGCGCGTCACGTCGGCGGCGACGGCGAGGGCCCGTGCCCCGGCTGCGCTCAACTCGCGGACATCCGCCTCGAGACGCTCGATGCGCCGGGCCGCGAGCACGACCGCGGCACCCTCCCGCGCCAAGGCATGGGCGACCGCCCGGCCGATCCCGGACGAAGCCCCGGTGACGATCGCCACCTTCCCTTCCAGACGATGTTCCGACGCCGCGGTTCTCACTTGATGGCCCCTTGGTTCGTGTCCGTAGTGGAATCACACATATTCTGTAAAGGAAACACACCGAATACCCGTCACACCATTCCAGGAAAGGAACACCAAAATGGGTTTCGCAGCCATCGCCATCGTCCTGATCGCCATCGGGGCCATCGTCCGATCCCTCCCGAGCGACGGCGGGAAAGTCCCGACCAAGCTGGCCGGATACGTAATCATGTTCGTGGGGGTGGGCCTCACGTTTCTGAACGCCGTCGTGATGATCCGCGTCGGCGAAGTGGGGGTCAAGCACTTCCTGGGCAACGTCGATCCCGTGGCTCTGGACCAGGGCCTGCACGTCGTCAATCCGTTCGCTTCCGTGGAACGCATGTCCGTCCGCGAGCAGTCCTTCCCGGCCCAGGGCGGTGTCGAGCAGATCGAGGCCCAGACCTCGGAGCAGCTTAATGTCGCGCTGGAGGTGTCTATCCTCTTCGAGATCAACGGCGGCAATGCGCCCGACCTCTATCAGCGGATCGGTACGGAGAACCAGATCAAGCGCAGCATCGTGCTCAACGCTGTCCGCAACGGCGTGCGCGACGCCGTGGCCACCAAGTCCATCAACGAGATCTTCTCTCCTGACCGTCGCGAGGTCGCAAGCAGCATGAAGGAGGAGATCCAGGCCAAGGCCGGCGACAGGATCGAGGTCGTGGACGTCTTCGTGCGCGACATCCAGGCGCCGCCCAGGGTGCGCGAGGCGATCGAGCAGAAGCTGGAACGCGAGCAGCAGGTCGCCGCCGAGGAGTTCCAGACGCAGATCATCCAGGAGCAGGCGCGGCAGCAGGCCGAGGAGGCCAAGGGAATCGCGGAGGCCCAGCGGATCATCACGCAGGGTCTGTCGCAGGAATACCTGACGTTCTACTACATCCAGCAGTTGGCGCAGATGCCCGAGGGGTCGCTGGTGTACGTGCCCACCGAGGGCGGGATTCCCCTGATCCGGAACCTGGGCGGCGGCAGGTAGCGTTCGCCGGTGGTGACACCTGGCGTGAATCGACGTGGCGTGAACGGGAAGGCGCCCAGGCGGCCGCGGGCAAGACGGCTCGCGGCCGTTGGCGGACTCGTCGTGTTGGCCGCGGTGCTCTGGCAGGGCACGGCGTGCTCGCCGATGTACGTGATCAAGGCCGGCTGGGCGGAGGCGAAGATTCTGCGTGCCCGCCAGCCGATTCCCGAGGTGATCCTGGCTCCGACCACCGATGAGCGCACCCGCGGCAAGCTCACGCTTGCGAGGGAAGCCCGCGAGTTCGCGATGAACACGCTGGGTCTGGACGTCGGCGACAGCTATACCACGTATACGGAGCTCGACAGCGACACCCTCGCGATGGTCCTGTCCGCCGCCTACCGGGACAGACTCGAGTCGCGGACCTGGTGGTTCCCCGTGGTGGGACACGTCCCCTACCGGGGGTTTTTTTCGCTCGACGACGCGCGCGACGAGCAACGCAAGCTCGAGGAAGAGGGATTCGACACCTACCTTCGGCCCACGGCCGCCTTCAGTACCCTGGGGTGGTTCTCGGATCCGCTGCTCTCCACGGTCGTGCGCTATGACGAAGTGGAGCTGGTGACGACGATCATCCACGAGCTCTCCCATAACCACCTCTTCGTGCCCGGGCAGGTGCGCTTCAACGAGAGTTTCGCCAGCTGGGTGGGAAGGACCGGTGCGGCCGAGTTCTTCTGCACGCGCCCGGGCGGAGGGCCGGACACCGTCTGGTGCAACCGCGCCCGCGATCGATGGCGCGACGTGCAGCGGTTCTCGGTGTTCATCGACGGCCTCGTGGCGGAGCTCGAGGGGGTGTACGGCAACACGGCCACGACGGCCTCCGAGAAGGTCGGGCGGCGCGAGGCGGTATTCGCTCGGCATGTGCGCCTCTTCCGCGAGGAGGTCCGTCCCCGCCTGCGGGCGCTCACCTTCTCGGGCTTCGACACCACCCCGCTCAACAATGCCACGCTCCTGAGCCGGATGCGCTACTATCACCGCCTCCCGGACTTCGAAGCGCACCTGGGCCGAAGCGGCGGCTCGCTCAGGGAAGCCATCGAGGACCTCGGGAGCCGGATTTCCACGGTCGCCGATCCATTCGAGCTTCTGCCCTCGGGGAGCTTCCCGGGGCCGCCGGGCT
The DNA here is from genome assembly GCA_964602175.1 of uncultured Gemmatimonadaceae bacterium. Taxonomy (GTDB): domain Bacteria; phylum Gemmatimonadota; class Gemmatimonadetes; order Longimicrobiales; family Gaopeijiaceae; genus Bin94. The sequence continues at coordinate 20,539 of CAZRQE010000134.1, forward strand.
GAGAGGAGCCCGCCAACGGGCTCGAACTGCTCGGACTGCACAGCCCCATGTGCTGTTAGCTTTTAAGGTTAGGCCGCATACCGGGCAATGTAATCCTCCGACCGCAGCGACAGATGTCCACGGAAGCCGACAGGACCTACGATCCCGCCACCCTGGAGAGCAGGTGGCAGGCCAAATGGGATCGTGACGGAACCAACTCCTTTACGCTGGAGCGACTGCGCACCGCGGAGCGGCCGTTTTTCAACCTGATGATGTTCCCGTACCCTTCGGCCGAGGGGTTGCACGTCGGGAACATCTACGCCTTCACCGGCGCGGACGTGCACGGACGCTTCAAGCGCCTGCAGGGTCACGACGTGTTCGAGCCGATCGGCTTCGACGCGTTCGGAATCCACTCGGAGAACTTCGCCCTGAAGGCCGGCATCCACCCCATGGACCTCATCCCGGCCAACGTGGCCAACTTCACGCGTCAGCTCCGGCGGATGGGCGGGATGTTCGATTGGGATCACACCGTCGACACCACCGCGCCGGAGTACTACAAGTGGACCCAGTGGCTGTTCCTGCAGTTCTTCAAGCACGGCCTCGCCGAGCAGAAGGAGGCACCGGTCAACTGGTGCCCCTCCGACATGACCGTGCTGGCCAACGAGCAGGTCGTGGTCGGCGCGTGCGAACGGTGCGGCACGCCGGTGGAGCAGCGCTTCATCCGCCAGTGGTTCCTGAAGATCACCGAGTACGCGGGACGCCTGCTGGACAATCTTCCCGGCATGGACTGGTCCGACACCACGCGCAAGGCCCAGCGAGCCTGGATTCGGCGGTCGCAGGGCGCGGAACTCCGGTTCCCGATCCTGGCCGAAGGTGGAGCCGGTGGCGGTGCCGACAGCGGTGGGCGGCCCCTCATCCCCGTGTTCACCACGCGTCCGGATACGGTGTTCGGCGCCACGTACATGGTCCTGGCCCCCGAGCACCCGATGGTGGACTCGGTCACGTCGGACGATTGCCGGGACCGCGTGAACGCCTACCGGTCGCGCACCAGGGCGATGGACCTGGTGGCGCGCCAGAAGATCGAGAAGCACAAGACGGGAGTGTTCACCGGCGGCTATTGCCTCAATCCGGCGACCCGCGAGCCCGTGCCCGTGTGGATCGCCGACTACGTACTCATGGGATACGGGACCGGTGCCATCATGGCGGTGCCGGGACACGACGAGCGCGACTTCGATTTCGCGACCGCATATGACCTTCCGATCATCCGGGTGGTGGCCGACGACGGAGACGACGCCAACACGCCGCTGGAGATCGCGTATGAGTTCCCGCGCGGCACGCTGGTGAATTCGGGCCGTTACAACGGCATGCGGCCCTCCGGGGCGAAGGCGGCGATCACGTCCGATCTGGCGGCCCGAGGGCTCGCCGAGGCCCAGGTCAACTACCGCCTGCACGATTGGTGCATCTCGCGCCAGAGGTACTGGGGCCCACCCATCCCGATCATCCATTGCGACGACTGCGGCCCGGTGCCGGTCCCCGAGGAGGATCTTCCCGTCGTGCTTCCCCGGATAGACGATTTCCGTCCGGACGAGTCGGGCATCAGCCCGCTGGCGAGGGTGCGTGACTGGTACGAGGTACCCTGTCCGCAGTGCGGGCGGGACGCCACCCGGGAGACGGACGTGTCGGACACCTTCCTGGACAGCGCCTGGTACTTCCTCCGGTACCCGTCCACCGACTTCGACGACCGGCCCTTCGATCCGGACATCACCCGGCGCTGGCTGCCCGTCGACACCTATATCGGCGGCAACGAGCACGCCGTGCTCCATCTGCTCTATTCCCGCTTCGTCGTCATGGCCCTGCACGACATGGGCTGGCTCGACTTCGAGGAGCCCTACGACCAGTTCCGCGCCCACGGCCTGATCATCCGGGAAGGCGCCAAGATGTCCAAGAGCAAGGGCAACGTCATCGTGCCCGACCCGATCATCGAGCGGTACGGCGCCGACACGTTCCGCCTGTACCTCATGTTCCTGGGGCCCTTCATGGCCGGTGGGGACTATCAGGATCGGGGCATTTCCGGCCCGCACGGCTTCCTCCACCGGCTCTGGGAGTCGGTCGTGCCGCGCGACGGCGAACTTCGCGACGGCGCCCCGGACGCGGACCTCGAACGGAAGCTGCACCGCACGATCAAGCAGGCGACGCGGCAGATCGCCGAACTGCGCTACAACACGGCGATCGCCGCCATGATGGAATACCTGAACGCGGCGCGGGCCGGCGGACGCACCCCCTGCCGCGCCGAGGTCGAGCCCCTGGTGCCCCTGATCGCGCCCTTCGCGCCCCACATGGCCGAGGAGTTGTGGCAGCGGCTGGGACACCGCGGGAGCATTTTCGAGGGCGCCAACTGGCCGACGTTCGATCCCGCGAAGGCGGTGGAGCAACAGGTCCGCATCGCGGTGCAGGTGAACGGCAAGGTGCGTGGCACGGTCGCCGCGCCGGCGGGCGCCGACCAGGAGGCCGTGGCGGCCCTTGCCCGCGCCGAAGAGAACGTGGCGCGCCACCTGGCGGGGATGGATGTCCGGCGCGTCATCCACGTCAGGGATCGCCTGCTGAACTTCGTCGTCGCGAGGGAAGCCGCAAGAGTCCAGTGATCAACAAAAAGCGAGGCTGAGCCATGCCCCTGGCCGCGGGCACGTCCACGACCATCGAACAGCTTGCAATCGACACCATCAAGACACTGGCCATGGACGCCGTCCAGGAGGCCAATTCGGGCCATCCCGGCACGCCCATGGCGCTGGCCCCCGTCGGCTACGCCCTCTGGACCCGGCACCTCCGGCACAATCCCCGCGACCCGGGCTGGCTGGACCGTGACCGGTTCGTGCTTTCCGCCGGCCACGCGTCCATGCTCATCTACAGTCTCCTGTACCTGACCGGGTACGATCTGACGCTGGACGACATCAGGCGCTTCCGGCAGTGGGACAGCAGGACGCCCGGCCACCCCGAGTACGGGCACACGCCCGGCGTCGAGACCACGACCGGACCCCTGGGCCAGGGCGTGGCCAATTCGGTCGGAATGGCGCTGGCCGAACGCTGGCTCGCGAATCGCTACAACCGGCCAGGCCACGACGTCGTGGGTCACCGCACCTACGCGCTGTGCTCCGACGGCGACCTGATGGAAGGGATCTCCCACGAGGCCGCCGAGATCGCGGGGCATCAGGGACTCGGCAAGCTGATCTGGATCTTCGATGACAACCGCATCACGATCGAGGGCGCGACCGATCTGGCCACGGTGACCGATCAGTCCCAACGCTTCCAGGGGTACGGCTGGCACACCCTCACGGTGGACGACGGCACCGATCTGGATGCCATCGATGCCGCGCTCCTCGCCGCAAAGGCCGAGACCGGGCGTCCGTCACTGATTGTCCTGCGGACCACCATCGCCGAAGGAAGCCCCAATATGGCGGGCACCGCGGCCACCCACGGCGCGCCGCTCGGCCGGGTTGAAGTCGAGGCGACCAAGCGCAACATCGGATATCCGTCACTGGAGCCCTTCCACGTGGAGCCCGCCGCCCTGGAGCACTGGCGCCGCGCGGCAGCCGGCAGGGCGGCGCACCAGGAGGCCTGGACGCGGCGATTCGAGGCGTACCGCGCCGAATTCCCCGGGCTTGCCTCCGAGTTCGAGGCCGTGATGGCGGGCGAACTGCCCGACGGATGGGACCAGGCGCTGCCGGATCTGTCGTCGGCGCCGGCAACCGCCACGCGCAACCACTCGGGCAAGGTGCTCCAAGGCGCGGCGAGCGCTTTGCCGACCATGCTCGGCGGCTCGGCGGACCTGGGGGGTTCGAACAAGACCGATATCGTCGGCAGCGGGGACTTGCTCCGCGACAATCCCGGCGGGAGGATCGTGCACTTCGGCGTCCGCGAGCACGCCATGGGAGCGATCATGAACGGGATGGCGCTGCACGGCGGCATTCATCCCTTCGGTGGCACCTTCCTCATCTTCTCGGACTACATGCGGCCCTCGATCCGGCTCGCCGCCCTGATGGGGCTTCCCGTCACCTACGTGTTCACCCACGACAGCATCGGCCTGGGCGAGGACGGGCCGACGCACCAGCCCATCGAGCAGCTCGCCGCGCTGCGGGCGATTCCCGGCCTTCTGGATCTGCGTCCGGCGGACGGCCCCGAGACGGCCGAGGCATGGCGCGCGGCTCTCACCTATCGAGAGGGGCCGTCGTTCCTCGCGCTGACCCGCCAGACGGTACCCGTGATCGAGAGGGGGCCGGGAAGACCTTCGGCCGACCAGCTTCACCGCGGAGCCTACGTGCTGCGAGATGCCCCGGACGGCACCAGTCTGGACACCGTCGTGGTCGCTTCGGGATCCGAAGTGGGGATGGCCCTCGAAGCGCGCGCGAAACTGGCCAACGAAAACATCGGCGTACGGGTCGTGAGTATGCCGAGTTGGCACCTGTTCTCGGCGCAACCCGCCAGCTACCAGGAACAGATCCTGCCGCGCCACGTACTGAAGGTATCGGTCGAGGCCGGCAGCACCATGGGATGGGAGCGATGGGTGGGGAGCGGAGGCATTTCAATCGGTATCGACCGCTTCGGTGCTTCGGCCCCGTTTCAGGAGATCTATCGCCAATACGGCATCACGGCGGAAGCCGTGGGCGACGCCGTTCGACGTCAGCATCTCAGGAAGGGATGAACCGACGGACATGATCGATGGCCGCGTGCCGCGTGGCGGGACCCGCCGTATCGACGTTTGGCCGGTCGCCGCCGCCGTTGTGCTGGTTGTGGCCGGGACGGCGGCCGGCGCGTCGGCTCAGGACACCACATCGGTGGCGCGCGATACGCTTGTCATGGAGGTGCGCGGCCTGAGGGTGGAAGTGCCGCGTCCGGCGACTACGACCGGGGGCACCAGCGCCGTTGAAGTCTCCCTCGATTCGGCCGGGGTTCTCGCCGCACCGACCATGGAGGACTTCCTTCGCCGGATGCCGATGATCCAGGTACGGTCGAACTCGCGCGGCGAGGCGCAGCCCGACATGCGCGGCGCGGAGGACCGCCAGATCGCCATCCTGCTCGACGGTATCCCCCTCACCGTGGGATGGGACCACCGCACCGACATGTCCGTAATCCCCCTGACGGCATTTCGCAACGTCACGCTCCTGCGCGGCCTCTCCTCGATGCTCCACGGACCGAACGTCCTCGGCGGAGCCATCGAATTCGACGTCGGACGGGGCACGTCGCTCGAGGCACCGGTCCCACCCTTCGTCGGAGCCCTCTCCGTTGACCAGGAAGGAGGGAGGAATGCCAGCGCGACGGTCGGCGCTCACCTGGAGCGAGATGCATCCACGTGGACCGTGCGCGGCGGTGGCGCGTACCGGAATACTCCCGGCGTGACGCTGCCGGGCGGGGCCCGCGAGGATGAAGATCTCAACCAGGAGTTGCTTGCCGACACCAACGGGCGCCGCCTCAATTCCGACCGGCGGCTGACCGACGGCTTCCTTTCCACCCGCTACCGCGGAGATGACGGTGCCTGGCTGTCGACCCTGGTCAGCGCAGCGGATATCGAGCGCGGGGTACCGCCGGAGGCCCATGTCGAAGACCCCCGGCTCTGGCGCTACCCTTACCAGTCGCGCCTGTTCATGACGCTGTCCGGAGGCACCGGCAGGCGCACCACCGGCTCCGGCGTGGTCGACGTTCAGGCCAATCTGGGCTTGAACCGCTCGACCACCGAGATCGACGAGTACGCGACCGCGGCATATCGAACCGTCGTCGACGGCGAGACCGGCGAAACCTCGACCCTGACGGGCCGTATCCTGGGAGACCATCTGTTCAACAGCGGGACCGACATACGCAGCGCACTGACCGTCTCCGATGTCCGCCACACCGAGACCTTCGCGTCCGGCGCGACCTTCGAATACCAGCAGCGTCTCTGGAGTCTCGGGGGCGAACTGGAGATCGTAGCGGGCGGCATCGAAGGCCAGAGCGGCGATACACGCTGGACCCTCGGAGCCTCGGTGGACGGGTCGAACACGCCGCGCTCGGGCGACAAGCCGCCGCTGGGCACCCTCTGGGATTGGGGAATGCGGACCGGAATCACGCGCTCGGGCTCGGGCGGAAACGCCCTCTATCACGCCGGGCTCAGCCGGCGCACGCGATTTCCATCATTACGAGAACTGTATTCGGGAGCGCTGGGCCGGTTCGAGCCCAACCCCGAACTGCGGCCCGAGAGCCTCGTCGCCGGCGAGGCCGGGGTCACGATCAGTGCCGGGGACACGCGACTGCAGATGGTCGGCTTTCACCACAGGCTCAGGGATGGAATCGTGCGCACCAGCACGGTGACCACGGAAGGGCCCCGCTTCAAGCGCGTCAACCGCGACGAGGTGCGGTCCACGGGACTCGAAGTGATCACGGCGGGAACCCGGGGCGCCTTCACCTTCGGCGGTGGCCTGACGCTGCAACGGGTCCGCATCCAGGATCCCGGCGTGCCGGGAGAGGATCACAGGGCGGAGTACGCACCGGCGGTTTCGGGCACGCTCAATCTGGGCGCCATTGTCCCGAGGGAAGTCACCGTCAACGGCTTCCTCAGGTTCCGCGGGGTCCAGTATTGCCAGAACGTGGAAGTCAGCGGCCTCGAGCGAATGGACGCCAGCGCCACCGTGGATCTGGAGGCACGGAAAGTGCTCGTGGCCGGTCGCGGCGGAATGGGGCGCACAGTGGACGGGGCCGTGAGCGTGGCCAACCTCGGCGACTCCGTGGTCCTGGACCAGTGCGGCTTGCCCCAACCCGGCCGCACGTTCCGGATTCAGTTCAGCGTTCGCTAGCTTGGCAATCTAGCTAGATATCTAGCTAATCTGACTCCAACTGGCCCTGGACAATCTCCAGAGCCTCCAGCGGCAACCAGCCGACCTTGCCGTCCGCCAGCACGATCTCGGCCCACTCTCCCGCCCGCCGGTCGACTCGCACCTTGGTGCCTTCATGGAGCGTGAAGACCGTCAGTCCCCCCTCTTCCGACGGGGCGCTCAGCACGCGCGCCTCCGCCGCCATGACGATCGCCTGCTCCGGAAGCGCCCACCCTGCCTCGCGGACCAAAAGCGTTCCCCCGAGGACCACGGTTGCTACCGCCCCTGCATACGCGATTCTGCGCAGTGCCGCGGCTCGCCTCCCGCCGGGGCGGTCCAGCACCAGCGCCACAGTGGTCGAGCCCAGCACGATGTAGCAGACCGCGACGAGCGCCTCGAGCCATCCACGCGGCACGAGGGCCATCCACCACTCGAACACCGAGAGCACCCAGAAACGGGGCAGGGGCTCGATCCTGTCCTGCAGCATCCGGTTGACGAGCGCCAGGTTCGCCCGGACGTCCTCGTTCGCGGGGTCCAGCAGGGCCGCGCGCTCGTAGTTGAGGACGGCGTGCGCGACATCGCCGAGACGGAAGTGCGCGTTGCCGAGGTTGTAGTAGACTTCGGCCGACTCGAAGCCGCCTTCCACCACGGCACGGTAGTTTTCCGCGGCAGCGGCATAGTCGCCCTCCTGGTACAGGCGGTTGCCCTCGTCGAAAAGCGCCTGCTGGGCACTCACGGCCGGGGCGAGGACGGGCAGGACGGGCACCGCAGGCAGGCATGGGACGGCGGCCAGGAGCGCGGCAGCCGCGAGGAGTGTACTGGCCGGGCTCCGCATTGCGCGGCGCTTCATCGGGACAGCCGGGACAGCCCCCGGTTCCCGTTTCACCGCGACAGCTCCCGGGCGAGGTCTCCCATGATCCCCGCCGCGCGCTCGAGCACGCGCTCCGGCGGCTCCCTGTCCGCACCGGCGGGCGCGAACCTCTGCCGGTCACAGTCGTCCAGACACGCAAAGAGGCGCTCCAGCGTTTCCGGCGATGCGCCGCGCCTCGCCGCCATCCGTCCCGCTTCCTCCCTGACCAGTCCCGCCTCGGCGATGTTGAGCTTGTCCGCCAGAAGCCCCTGAAGCGCACCCGCGACCTCCGCGTAGAACTCCCGCGGGTCACCGCCCGCCAGACCCCGTGCGCGCGCCAGCCGCCTCTTCGCCATTCGGCCCGCCCTCCTCACCCTGGCGTAGGCCACATCGCCCTCGAGCCGGTCGCGGTGCCGCCGAAAAACAACTGCACCCCCCACTGCGGCAAGCGGCAGCAGCAGCACCAGCCAGAAGAGGCCGGTCGCGTACACGGGCAGGCCCACTCTCCGAAACCGTGGCGTGCCGACGTGGATGAAGCGGATCTCGTCGCGGATGGTCTCGACGGCCGTGGGGACAGCGCCCGCAGCCTCTCCCACGACCGCGTCGCCCGTGACGCTGACCTCCAGGGGCTCGGACCGAGCGCTGCCGTATTGCCGCGAAGCGGGATCGAAGTACGCGACCTCGACCCCGGGGATGGTCAACTCGCCGGGAACCCGCGGGATCAGCACGTATTGGAAGCTGCGGCTGCCCTGAAGGCTACCTCCGCCCTCCGAAATGCGCTCGCTGGTCTCGGGCGGAAACGTCTCGAACTCGACCGGAAAATCGATCTCGGGCGGCGCAAGGGTCCGCAAGTTGCCGGTCCCGGAATACTCCACCGTCAGGGTAACCGCCTCGTTGGTCTCAACGGCGGTGCGGTCCACCGAAACCGAGACACCGAGCGTCCCCACGTGCCCGGCAAACGATCGCGGCTGGTCCGCCGACGGCAGCGGCAGGACCTCCAGCGCGACCGGCCTCGAGGCCACCACCACCGGCACCCGCTGATCGAAGAGGCCCGAGCGCCCGAAGATGTCGCTGAAGGGATCGAAGACGCTCCGTTCACGCACCCGCACCTGCGCCTCGACGCTCAAGGGGTCCAGTGTCTTCGAGCCCGTCCCCGTGGGGAAAAGGACCACCCGCCGTACGGTGGCCGTGAGGTATTCGCTGCCGTTCCGAACGACCCGCTCCGCCTGCGGCGAAGTCGGCTGTTCGAGCTCCTCCATCCAGAAACCGGTCGCCTGGGGAAGGGTCGTGATCGCATAGGACTGGACCGGAACCCGTGTGAAGATCCGGTATTCGACAATGACGGGTTCGTTCTCGAAGACGCGGTCGCTGGAAACCCGGGTCTCGATGAACAGATCGTCGGGACCGATGGCGGCGCCGGGATCGGCCGGGTCGCCCCCGGCATCGGGCGGCGGCGGGGCGTCGGACACCACCAGCGTGACGGGATCCGTCTGCACCACCTCGTCCCCCACCGTGACGCTCACCGGCCCAATTTCGAAGGTCCCCTCCGCCAGCGCCTGGAAGCGGTACTGATACGTGATCGCCATGGACGTCCGGCCGTTCACGATCTGGATCGACGTGGAAGTCCCGGCGCTCAGGAAGCTGGCGAAATCCTCCATGTCCGGAAGCACGGGATCGGCGTCGAGCTGCTGCGTGCCCGAAACCTCCACGTTCAGGACGAATTGGCGGCCAACCCCCACCTGCGGGGCGCTAAGAAAAGCCCGCGCACCGATGTCCTGTGCAAGACCTGCAACGGGCAGGCCAAGCGTAGTCATCCATAGGCCGAGAAAGCCCGACCACCTCGCACCCGCCACGAACCGTGATCCGACAGTCACCCCTGCCACCCCTCCCCGCCTGCGGAAACGACCGTGATCGTGAAGGGCTGCCCTCGCGACACGCCGTACGCTTGCGCTTCGGGATCGAACCAGGACATCTCCACGGCGGGGATCTCATACGTGCCCGGCACCACCGCTACGAGGCGATAGATGGACGTGCGCATCCCCGACAACCCGTCGCTGTTCCCGAGGAAGGCGTCGCGGATCTCCGGCGCCGACACCTCGAACGCGTCCGGAACGTCGATCTCCGGACCTGGCAGCCCTCTCAGGTACCCCGCGACATCGACTTCGACCTCGAGGGTCAGGGTGTCTCCGACGGGCAGGCTCGTGCGGTCGACCCAGGACGTGAGTTCCAGTGTGCCGACATGTCCTCGGAAGGACTGCGGACGGTCCGCCTCAGGCAGCGGCAACACCTCCAGCACGACCGGGTCGGAAGTCAGGATCGTCGAGGTGGTTGTGTAGGGTTCGAGGGGTCGGAGACCGAAGGAACGTGCTCTTTGCTGAGCCTCCACGGTCGCGGGACCGATGGAGATGGTGCCCGCTACGCTCGGAAGGACGGCGACCCGGCGAACGATGAGCACATTGTAGTTCGCCCCATCGAAGGATATGGGCTGCCCCCCGCCCCACCACCCCCGGTGAGGCAGTTCCACGGCCTCGAACCCGTCCAGGGAGGGCCATGAGACGGTTCCGGTGTTCACATCCGGCCCCCTCGGATTCCGATGGAGGATCATGAACGAAAGGAAGACAGGCTCGTTGACGTAGACGACGGGTGTCTCCGAACCCCCCTCCCGCATCGCCACGAAGCGGGCATTGAACGGCAGTTCAGCGGCAGCCGCCGGCACGTCGTCTACAACGACTTCGATCGGGTCGGACGTGAATTCCCGGCCATCGGCCATCAATCGCACCGGACCGACTTCAAAGCGCCCCGCGGCAAGCGCGCGAAGCCGGTAGTGTCGGACCACGGACCGGTCGCCGACCGGACGCAGCGAAGGGACCGGAAGCAGCGCCGGATCCGCGTCCGCTTCCAGAAGCTCAGCGAACCCTGCCAATGCCGGCAGGACAGGTTCGGCGTCCAGCTCCGTCACGCCGTCGACATCGACACTCACGACGAATTCGCCCCCCACCCAGATCACTCCCGAATGGATGGTCGACCGCACGCTGATAGTCGGGGGCTCGTCGGTCACGACCAACCTCGCCGGCTCCGTTTCGTATATCTCTCCGTCAACACGCACCCGTATCGGCGGAATCTCGAATTCACCGACGGAAGTGGCCCGCATTCGGTAGCCGTAGCTGTCGTCCGATCCGCCCCCACCGCCCGTGGCCTCGGCGTAGTCGAAGACGTCCGGAAGCTCCGGCAGGTCGGTGAAGCTACCACCGCCCAGCACTTCAACGACCAGTTCGAAGGGGTCGCCGACCTTGACCCTGGGCGGCTGGGCACGGACCCGCACGGACAGCCCTTCGTTTGCCGTTATCAGCAGCGTCATCGGCTCCGTCTGGAGCACATGTCCATCCGCAGCCACCTGCAGCGGGCCTATCTCCCGGGAGCCGGGCTCGGGAGCTCTGAAAAACATGTACCTGACCGTGAACACGGAGCCCCGCTGCATGGAGCGTTCGACCCGCGCCCGCATCCTGGTCCTCGCCAGCGGGCCACCTGTCGCAGCCAGCCCCAGATCCGCCGGCACGCTCACGCTCTGCAAGTCCTGAACTCCGGAGAGTTCGATGACCACTTCGAATGGCTCTCCGGCCACGACCTCCGGAGGATCCACGTAAGCTCTGACGGTGGGCATCTGGGCATGCGCGATCGCCGCCGAGCCGAGTGTGGCGGCAGTCATCACGACCTGCACGGCCAGGCGCCGAGCCCATCCGTCGCCGTGAAGTGCCACCCTCATCCCTACCAGTCCCTCCGAGGCCGCCGACCTCGCGCCTGGGCCGCCTTCCGGTTCACCTCTCCCGGATCCTCGGTGATAGCCTGCAGCAAGCGTTCGGCCTGCTCGGGCATCATCTGGGGAGGCGGCTGCTCGGTCTGCCCTTCCCCATCCTGCTGGTCCTCCGGCGGCGACTCGCCTTCGGGCGAGCCCTCCTGTGGCTGGGGCTGCTGCTGTCCGTCTTCCCCCTGCGAGGGGTCGTTCCGCTGTTCGCCCTCCTGGTCGTCCTGGGGCTGGGGCTGGTTCTCTCCCTGCTGTTGCTGGTCCTGGTTCTGGTCGTCGCCTTCCTGGCCTTCGCCGCCCTGTTGCTGCTGCTGTTGCTCGAGCTGCTGCAGCGCCAACTCCAGGTTGTGTTTGGCGTCCTGGTCGCCTGGATCCAGGCGCAGCGCCTGCTTGTAGGCCTCGGCCGCCGGTCCGGGCTGCTGCTGCCGGATCAGCGCGTTCCCGAGGTTGTACATGGCGTCGGCCTGCCATTCCGGATCCGCGCCCTCGGCCGCCTCGAGAAAGGCCTCCATCGCACGCTGGAACTCCTGGCTCCGGTACAGCGCGCTGCCCTCGTTGAAGCGCGCGACGGGCAGCCCCGGCACCTTCGCGAGCGCCTCCAGGTAGCGGGCGTGCGCCTCCTGAAAGCGTCCTTCCTCGTAGAGCCGGTTCCCGGCTTCGACTTCGCGGCGACCCTCCTGGGCGTGGGCGGGGGCGGCAATCATCACGGCCGCCGTTGCGGCCACAATCCATCTCACGATACGTCCTCCAGTCCTGCGGTCCGACGCCTTCGCCTTCCCGGCACGATGACCTCCACGACGAGCAGAAGCAACGCCGCCCCGAGAAAGATCTGGAACTGCTCCTCGAATTGCGTGACCTCTCGTGATTCTACCTCCCGGCCGCCGTCTTCGATCCTCTCCAGAAGCCGGCCCAGGCCACCCGCGCCCTGCCCCACGCGGTGGTAGTCGCCACCCGTCTGCATGGCGATGTCCTGGAGTGCGGTTTCGTTCAGGCGCGTGGTGATCACATTGCCCTGATCGTCGCGGCGGAATCTCCCACGCGCCTCCACCCCGTCCACATCGGGCAGCGGCACGCCTTCCGGCGACCCCACTCCCACGGTGTGGACCGTGGTTTGGGCCTCGGCCGCCGCCGCAATGGCTTCCGCGAGCCCGCCCTCATGGTCCTCCCCGTCGGTAACGACGACGATGATCCGGTTTTCGGGCGGCGTCTCCTCCAGGGCATCGATGGACACGGTGATGGCCCTGGCGAGATCGGTTCCCTGCGTGGACATCAGGGTCGGGTCCATCGCGCTGAGAAACATCATGGCCGCGCCGTAGTCGGCCGTGAGCGGACTCTGCACAAAGGCGTCGCCCGCGAACGCCACCAGTCCGATCCGGTCGCCGTCCAGGCGCTGGATGATCCTGCCGATCTCGATCCTGGCGCGCTCCAGGCGGCTGGGCGCGACGTCCCCGGCGTACATCGAACGCGAGACGTCGAGGGCCACCATGACGTCCTGTCCCTGCCGCCGCAGCGTCTCGACGCGCGTACCGAACTGGGGGCGGGCCACCGCGAACACGAGCGCCGCGACCGACGCGAGCACCAGCGCCCCTTTCCAGCGGACGGCGGTGACGCTCACCGTGGCCCGCAGGCGCCGCACGAGGTCGTGTTCGCCGAATCGGTCCATCAGGACCCGGCTGCGCCGGCCCGCGTACCAGTACAGTCCAACCAGGACCGGCACGAGGACCAGCGCCCACAGGGCGAAAGCGGCACCGAAGCGGAACATCAGGGAAGCGTCCTCAGCCAGGTGCGCCCCATCACGATCTCGGCCAGCAGGAAGATCATTCCCAGGATCAGGGGCCAGGTGAATCGTTCGCCGTAGCTCGTGAAGTTCTCGACAAGCATCTCCGTCGTTTCCAGTTGGTCGATCTCCTCGTAAATGGCCTCCAGGCTCTCGCGGTCGGTGGCCCGGTAGTACCGCCCCCCGGTCGTCTCCGCGGTCGCTCTCAACGCCGGTTCGTCCACATCGACCCGGGTCGTTACGTAGCGCGTGCCTCCGAAGCCGTCGGGCACCGGCACGCGGGCCATCCCCCGTGCGCCCGCCCCTATCGTATAGACGCGCACACCCAGCGCCTGCGCTGCCTGCGCCGCCGTAACCGGATCGATCTCGCCCCGGTTGTTGCGCCCGTCAGTCAGCAGGACCACCACCTTCGACGCGGCCTCGCTGGCCTGAAGCCGCTTGACCGCAGTGGCGAGTCCCATGCCCACGGCGGTACCGTCCTCGATCATCCCGACCTCGAGTTCGGCCAGCAGCGACGCCACGACGGAATGGTCCAGCGTCAGCGGCGCCTGCGTGAAGGCCTTGCCGGCAAAGATCACCAGCCCGATGCGGTCGTTGACGCGGCCGGCCGCGAAGTCCGCCGCCACGGCCTTGGCCGCCTCCAGCCGATTCGGGGCCAGGTCCTCGGCGAGCATGGAACTGGAAACGTCCAGCGCCAGCACGATGTCGATTCCCTCCGACACGACATTCTCGCCGGTGACCCCGGTCTGCGGGCGCGCGAATGCGACGATGAGACAAACCAGCGCCAGGCCGCGCAACGCCGCCGGCAGGTGCTGCAGCCACTGCCCATCGCCTCCGTGCGCGCGCAGGAGCCCATCCACGTCGGAATACGTCAGCGACCCCCGCCGCGTCCTCCCGCGCGACGCGTACCACCAGCCAAGCAACGGAACGACGCCCAGCAGGAGCAGCATCCACGGATCCTCGAAGCGGAAGATCATCCGGCGCCTCCCGGGGCCCCCTCGACGGTGGCGGTCGTGAGCCGCGCGGCGTTGTCGTCCGCTGGCGCGGCGTTGTCGTTTGCCGGGCCACCGCCGCCCACAGCCCCCGCCCCACCCATCCCACTCGTCATCTGCACCAGTGAGCGCGCCACGCCCAAAAGCTCGCGCGACTCATCGGTGCCGGGGCGCAGCTTCGCGAACTTCACCAGGTCGCAGCGGGCCAGGAACGCATGGAACGCCTCCGTCACGCGCCCGCCGAGCGCGGCGCCGCGCAGCCCCGCCACCACTTCGCCCGTGGTCATTTCAAGCGCCGGGACCTCGAGTTGCCCCTCCACGTAGGTCCGTATGATCTCCGACACCCGGACGTGCCAGCGCTTCACCTGTCCGCGTTCCAGCCACGAAGACCTCTCCAGCTCGTCGAGCGCCTCGAGCGCCACCAGGTGGAACGGGCGTTGCGGCACCTTCGGCTTCTCGACCTCGGCCACGGGACGGGACCGCGCACGGCGCTGCACGTACACGGCCCCCGCCCCCACGGCCGCCAGCAGCAGCAGCCAGGGCGCCAGCGCCCACCAGTTCCGCGCGATCGACAACGGTCCCTTGATCTCGCGGATGTCGCCGGACTCGTCCAGGCCGACGCTCTCCACCCCGATGCGGAACGGATCGGTGGACAGCACCTGGATCGTGCCGTCCGGGTCGGCCACCGCGACCTCGATCGGGGGAATCTCCAATTCGCCCAGTTCGAAGCTGGTGACGGTGAGGGTCGCCGCGGCACGCGTCCCGCCGCCCCCCGCCACAGCCTCCGGCACGGCAACCACGTAGTCCAAAACCTCGAAGGGCGAGACGTCCAGTGAATCGGGCCATGCCACGGCCCAACCGTCCGGATGGTCCACGGATAGGCGAACCGAAACCCGATCGCCCACGTGGATCGCGGTCGTATCCACCTCCATGGCGATCCGCGGGCTCTGCGTGGCGCCCGCCTGGCCCGCGCCGGGCTGCCCACCGGCCAGCTGCCCGCCCAGCCCCGCCTGCACCGCCAGCCCGACCACCGCCGCGACGGCCGCACGCCGCAAGCCCGTCAAGCCCGCCGCGCCAAACCAACCCGCCCCCCTCACCGCACCCTCCGTCCCCGCTCCTCGAAGAAGCGCCTGAGCGCCCGCTCGTACGGCACCCCGGTCGTCACGTCGATCGAGTCCACCTTGCTGCGCCGGAAGACCTCGTCCGCGCGCGCCCGCGCCGCCGCCCGGCCGGCCCCGAAGCGCGCCTGGAACATCCGCCCCGACGTATTGACCACGACCCGCCGGCCCGTCTCCGGGTCCTCGAACTCGACGAACCCCATCGGCGGAATCGCCGCTTCCCGCGCATCGCCGACCCGCACCGCGACCAGATCGTGCCGCCGCGCCGCCACCGACAGCGCCCGCTCGTAGCCCTCCGCAAGAAAGTCCGACACGAGGAACGCGACCGCTCGCCGCCGCGTCACCCGCGCCAGGTACTCCAGCGCACCCGCGATGTCCGTCCCCGTGCCCTCCGCGGGACGGTACAGCAGCTCGCGCAGCACCCGCAACGCGTGCCGGCGTCCCTTCCGTGGCGGCACGAAATGCTCGATCCGGTCCGAAAACAGGATCAGCCCGACCTTGTCGTTGTTCTTGATCGCGCTGAAGGCCAGCACCCCGCACAGCTCGGCGGCCAACTCCGACTTCATCCGCGCCCTGGTCCCGAAATGCGCCGAAGCGCTTACGTCCACGACCAGCATCAGGGTCAGTTCGCGCTCCTCCTCGAAAACCTTCACGTGCGGAGCACCCGTCCGAGCCGTCACGTTCCAGTCGATCCCGCGGATGTCATCGCCGTAGCCGTACTCGCGCACCTCCGCGAAGCTCATCCCCCGCCCCTTGAAGACGGAGTGGTACTCGCCCGAGAACACGTCGTTCACGAGCCCGCGCGTCGTGATCTCGAGCAGCCTCACCTGCTTCAGGATCTCGCGGGGAATCATCGCCGCGACCGCCCGCCGCGCTCAGGCGCGCAAAATGTAAACCATACTTTACATATTGTCATCTTTAGTATACATCCGATAACAACTGCTACGGCACCTCGATCGTATCCAGCACCCGCGTCACCACGTCCTCGGTGGTCACCTCCTCCGCCTCGGCCTCGTACGTCAGGATGATGCGGTGGCGCAGCACGTCCATCGCCACCGAGCGCACATCCTCGGGCGTGACGTAGCCCCGATGCCGCAGAAACGCGTGCGCGCGCGACGTCTTCGCGAGGCAGATCGTGGCCCTGGGCGATGCCCCGAAGGCGATGAGCGGGTCCAGCTCCCGCAGGCCACACTGCGTGGGTTCTCTTGTTGCGAAAACAAGCTCGACGATATAGCGCTCGACCTGGCTGTCCATATAAATCGTCTCTGCCGCCCGGCGCGCCTGCAGAATGTCCTCCGGAGTCACGACGGGGCGGGCTTCGGGCATGGGTCCCGTGCCCATCCGGCGCATGATTTCGAGCTCCTCGTCGCGTTCCGGATACCCGACCGATAGCTTGAGCATGAAGCGGTCCACCTGCGCCTCGGGGAGCGGGTACGTTCCCTCCTGATCGATCGGGTTCTGCGTCGCGAGCACGAGGAAGGGAGACGGCAGCGGGAAGGTGTTCTCGCCGATCGTCACCGTGTGTTCCTGCATGGCCTCGAGCAGCGCCGACTGGACCTTCGCGGGAGAGCGGTTGATCTCGTCGGCCAGGATCACGTTCGCGAAGATCGGCCCCTTCCTGGTCCTGAACTCGGTCTTTTGCGGGTCGTAGATCAGGGTGCCGATCAGGTCCGCGGGGAGCAGGTCCGGGGTGAACTGGATGCGCTGGAACGAGGTTTCGATCGCGTCGGCCAGGGTCCGCACGGTGAGCGTCTTGGCGAGGCCCGGCACGCCCTCCATGAGCACGTGACCGTCGGCAAGCAGACCGACGAGCAACCTTTCGACCATTGCCTTCTGTCCGACAATTACACGGCCCACTTCGTCGAGCAGGCGGTCCACGAAACCGCTGGCCTCCTGGATCTTCGCTTGAATGACTTCGATGTCGCGGTTCATGCCGCCCTTGTCTCGGGGTTGGTGGTTGGTTGTGCGCCGGGGACCGGTGCGTCCTTCGCGGGTCGGGGCCCGCCGTCCCTCACGTTTTCCGCAGACAATGTTAATGGATGAAGCGTTGTTCGGAACGGTTGCCGATGGCCGCGGGTGATGCTGCGGCGACGGCGGCGATGATGATCGCGACGTTGACGATGGCTGCCTGCGACGGCGAAACGGGGGCGGCGGTCGGGGCCGTCGTTCGCGACAGCGCGGGCGTGCGGCTCGTCGAGTACGCCGGCACTCCGCAGCACGAAGCGCCGTTCGCCCTTTCGCCCGAGCCGGTCTACAGGCACGGATCCGGCCCGGGAGACTACCTGTTCGGGAGCATCCGCCATGGCGTCCTGTTCCCCGACGGGGGCGCGGCGGTCTTCGATGCCGCCAACACGGAAATCGTGGTCCTCGGCCCGGACGGGGGCGGCCACGAGGTGCTCGCCGGATCGGGGCAGGGTCCGTCGGAGGTGGGTTTCGTGGCGCGCATGTTCGCGGTCGGGACGGACAGCCTGCTGGTCGACGACAACTGGAACGCGCGATTCACGCTGTTCGTGGGTGGCTCCGTCGCCAGGACCGTCAGTCTCGGCGAGAACAGGGAGCTCGCGCGGGGTCTGGGTTCGCGCGGAATCGACGCGTCCGGCCGGCTGCTCATGTCCTCGGCATCCTATCGGCGCGGCTTTCCGGACGACTGGCTTCCCGGCTACCTGGTCCGCCTGGATCTCGATACGCTGGAGCCCGACACGGTCGGGTCCTACGACTGGGTGCCGTTCGTGCCCCCGGACGACGAAGCGGACAACCCCTTCGCGCACCTGGGAAGGGTCGGTGCGGCCGGGGGACGATTCGTGCATGGCCGTACCGACACGCCGGAACTGATCTGGCGGGAGTCGGACGGGACGGCCAGCCAGATCGTTCGGTGGCAGCCCGAATGGGTCTACCCCAGCGAGGAACACTGGAGGACCTTCGAAGCCTACCTGCGCGTGACGCTGCCGCCGATCAACCCGCATCTCCAGACCGACGAGGCTATCGAGGATCTGATCCAGCGGTCGCTGGCGCGGTACCGGGTTGAACCGGACGAGGCGCTACCCTTGTTCGGCAGCCTGTTCGGGGATGACGAGGGCCGTCTGTGGCTACCCGAATACGCGGTCGCCAGCCAGCGCAACGGCTACCCCTCCTATGCGGTGATCTCTTCCTCGGGGGAATGGCTGGGCAGGGTGGACGCGCCACCGGGCCTGCGCGTTCTGGACGTGGCCGGCGGCCGCGTCCTCGGGGTGGTGAAGGACGTGATGGACGTCGAAAGCGTGGTGGTCTACGAGCTGATCAGCGGGTAGGGCATCGCAGCACCGTCAAGCCTCGTCGCGGCGGGCCCCGTGCACGCCGGCGCGCGCCTTGACGCGTCAACCCTGCGACGCCCTCCACGCCGCGAGGATCTCCGCTTCCCGCTCCACCTGCGCATCCATCGAGGCGGGGCCGAACTCCAGGTCGCCGCCCCTGAGGCCGGCCACCATTCCCTCCCTGCGCTCCTGCGGCAGCGACTTCCACCACTCGAGGGTGTCGACCGTCGTCTCGGCCAGCGGCCGCGAGGTGAGCCCGGCCGCGAACGCCCTGTCGGCCCGGAAGCTGGTCGCGCCGGCGAAGGGACCGTCCTGGTTCGTCCACGGCGGCAGCGAGAACTCGGGGACCCCCTGTTCGGCAAGGAACGCGCCCGGCACCCAGGTGAAGTTGACGGACGCCCCGATCGCCGAGCGCATCCCCTCCAGAAAGTCGCCCATGCGCATGCCGCCGAGGGGAGCGACCGCGTTGTAGGTGCCGCTGACCCGTTCCTCGCACAGCCGGATGGACCAGCCCGCGAGGTCGCGCGCGTCGATGTACTGAACCGGGTCGTCCGGGGCGCCGAAGGCGATGACCTCGCCGCCGCGATCGAGGCGCACGGGATAGTAGGTGAATCGGTCGGTGGAGTCCTCGGGCCCCACGATCAGGCCCGGCCGCGTAATCACACACCGGTCGTCCCCGTACGCTTCGCGCACCGCGTCCTCGCAGAGGACCTTGAGATGGCCGTACCACTGGCCCACGTCCTCCGATTCGGGCTCCGGGAGCACGACGGTGGGATCGTCTTCCGTAGTGCCCCCTTCGGGCCAATCGGGCTCGCCCGGCGTCGCCTTCATTCCCCCGTCCGGACCGTACCAGCTCGCGTAGACGCCCGCCGTGGAGGTGAACACGTAGAAGTCGGACGCGTCCTTCAGCAGCTGCGCCGAGTCGCGGACGTGACGGGGCACGTACCCCGAGTTGTCCAGAACGACGTCCCAGGTCCCGCCCTCCAGCGCGCCCAGCTGGCCGTCCCGGTCCCCGACGCGCTTTTCCACCTCGGGGAACAGGTGCGTATTGGTGCGTCCGCGGTTGAACAGCGTTACGGTGTGGCCGCGCATCTGGGCGTACCGGACCATGTGCGGTCCCAGGAAACCCGTGCCCCCGAGGATGAGGATGCGAAGCGCCTGGGCCTCCGGGACAGCACACCGCCAGAACGCGAGCGCGCCCGTGGCGGCCGCCGCCCCGCCGAGAAACTGTCGTCTGGTGGGTGACATGCGTGCGACCTCCGGCTCAGTTCAGCAGTGACTCCCTGTCCACCACAATACCTGCCTGGATCACGGCGTGCACCCGCTTCACCCGGGCGGCGGCTGGCATATGTCGCGGTCGGCGTCCTGGTTCATCGCCGTCGACACACCGACCCAGACAAAAAGCGTGGTGTCCCTCGGTTCGCTCCATTCGACGTCCACTTCCAATTGGGCCTGAAAGCCGGCTTTGTAGTCAAACCTCACGGGTTCGCCCGGAGCGGCCGTGACGTCGAGCCGCGCGTCGCCCATGGCGTCCCTGGCGCTGATCGTCCACGAACCCGAATGGCGCTCCCAGATCTTTACGCAACCGTCGAAGGCCATCCCTGCGAGGGGGAATGCGGGACTCCGGTACGAAGCATGCCCGCCCTCCACGGGAAGCCGGATCCAGCTGCCGCCGCTGTTTACGGCCTCCAGGACCTGTGCAATCTGGCCTTCCGCAGGAGCGGGAAGGGCCAGCACGCCCGACAGTGCGGTGACGGCAACGCCCAACACGAACGCTGCCCGCCGGGGTCGAGGCCATTTGACGCGTTGTATCACAGGGGCATCCACGTCTTCAGTGTCGAGCGGGTACGATCACGCGTACAAACGTAGCGACACCCCGGCTGCTCCCGAACCCGCACCCGTCGTTGCGCCCCGCCTGCCCGCGGCCCCGCGTTGCAGCGCCCGCCAGGCCCCAGGCGAGGCCAGCTTCAGTTGCCGCGCCCCCTCCGTCGTGCCGGCGGCAGGTCGAGCGTTCCACGGATGTCGGAGTACCGGATGCGCTCGCGGCGACCATCGGTCACCACAAGGTCCCCATCCACATCCCGCACCGACACGCCGCCGGATCCGACCTCGTCGATGCGCACCGTGCCGCCGACACCCTCCACCCTGATGCTTCCGGAGCCATCCGATATCGTCACGTCCCCGCCCACACCGCGGATTTCCATGCTGCCCGAGCCATCCTCCACGTCGACGTCGCCGGTCACGTCAGCAATCCTGAGGCCGCCGGAGCCATCCACAACGGAAACCGACCCGACCTCCCGGAGGGACATGCTCCCAGATCCGTCGCGCACCTCCACGTCCCCCACTCCGACGACCTCCAGGCTGCCCGAGCTGTCCTCCAAGCGGATTCCCGTACCGGCCGGCACTTCGACCGTCAGATCGATGCGGGCGTAGTTGTTGCCCCATCCGCCGATGCGGCCCGGATACTCGGTCTGGAGCCTGTCGCCGTCGAGGGATACGCCCAGTCCGTCAAGCCGGTCGCGATCCGACGCACAGAGCACCGCCATCACGCGGATCCCGCCGACATCGCTGTTTCCCGTGATGTTCAGCCTGCCGGCGCCGGCATCGATATCCAGTGTCCCGACGGCCGGTCCGGTAAGGTCGATCTCGTCACGGAACTCGCAACGGCTCTGGGCCGCAAGTCCCGCTGGTATCGCCGTCGCCCCCATCAGAGCGACCGCAGCCGCTGCCCGCTTCGTCCGTCCCGTCATGCTTTCCGTCCTTTCCGACTTTGTCGATTGCGAGACCGGTGTGCCACGTCCTTGATCACGGCCCCATGTCCTGCAGGACGAGGTTCATCGCGCAAAAGTTTGGACCGGGCACGCGACCGGAAGACCGGTCCTCATTCACCCCTTGCAGCCTTCAGGCGGACCACGGTAATCTCATGCTGGAAGTCGTGATAATCGCGAAATCATCACAATCTCACATTATTCGTGATAAACCGGATGCAGACTCCGGGGTGAAGGGAAGCCCGAAACGCCAAAGCGGGCGGTGCGAGGAGATACGGACATGCAATCGCGAAGGCGCGTTTCTGTGTCCACGCGGTGTCCCCGTGACATATCGTGGTGGCGTGCCCGGCGCGCACGATCCGGGTTCGCTCTGGCCGGTCCCTGCGCCGCATTGCTCGGCGCGGTCCTCCTGAAGGCCTGCGCCGATGACCCAACCGCCCCGTACGACATCGATCCCTCCGCAGCAGCGGGGCCGGGACAGCAGGATGCGGTCGTCGTCATCGAGCCCCATTGGCTGACGCTCGACAGGATCGGGGCTACCGGCACGCTCATAGTCCGGGTGACCGACGCCGACGGGAACGCGGTGTCTGCACCGCAGGTGACGTGGGCCAGCGCCGATGCGGCGGTCGCAACGGTGAGTTCGACCGGGAACGGGTTGGGTCGGGTCACGGCGACCGGTCTCGGCAAGACCAGGGTTACGGCGACCTACAATGCCGTGACCGCCGAAGCCACCGTGGAGGTCGCGCTGCCGCTCACCGACCGGGAGATCCTCGAGATCCTCTACGCGGCCACGGGAGGCGACAGCTGGACCGACAACACGAACTGGCTGACCGACAAGGACCTGTCGGAGTGGTACGGGGTGAGGGCGCCGGGGGGCAAGGTGGATGACCTGCGTCTTTACGGCAACAATCTGGTCGGCACGATTCCGGCCGAACTCGGAGGACTGGACGAGTTGATCATCCTCTCCCTTGGCGACAACAAGCTATCGGGCCCGATCCCGCCTGAGCTTTCGAAACTCAAGAGACTTCGCGACCTGCTCCTGCCCGGCAACGCAGAGATCAGCGGCAGGCTGCCCCCCGAGCTGGGGTACACCGGAGGACTGGCGTACCTCTCCATCAGCAGTACAAGCCTCACCGGTCCGGTCCCGCTGACCTTCGCCAACCTCGAATTGACCCACTTCTATTTCGACCGCGACGACCTTTGCATTCCCGCCGGCCTCGAAGCGTGGCTGAAGACGGTCCCGGAGACGGCAGACGACTATTCGATCTGCACCGATCAGATCACCGTCGATCCCGGGTCGCTGTACTTCGAGGCACCGCCCCTCGGCGACACTGCCAGACTGGCGGCCAAGGTGATAAGCGCCGAAGGGAACACGGTGCAGGACGCGACGATCACGTGGTCGAGCGCCGACACGACCATCGCCACGGTCGATTCCGAGGAACTGGTGACCGCGGTCGACTACGGCTCGACGCAGGTCACGGCGACCTCCGATTCGCTCACCGCCACGGCCGAGGTGGAGGTCGTCCTCACACTCACCGACCGGCAGGTCCTCGACAGCATCCACCGGCTGATGGGGGGCGAAAACTGGACGGACACCACCAACTGGCTGAGCGACGAGCCGCTCTCCGAGTGGTACGGAGTCGAAACCAACGCGGCCGGGAAGGTGGTCGGCCTGTCGCTCGCGAACAACGGGCTTGCGGGCCCGATGCCGGACCTGCTGGCGGAGTTGGGCGACCTGGCCACGCTCGACCTGAGCGGAAACGCGCTCACGGGACAGATTCCGCGAGGGCTGGGGGAGTTGGCGCGCTTGCACACGCTCGTGCTGAACGACAATGCGCTGGACGGTCGGCTGCCCGCGAGCATGGGCTCCCTGGCCGCACTCCGATATCTCCACATCGGGACCAACGAATTGAGCGGCGTGGTTCCACGATCCTTCCGGCAACTGGCGCTGGACACCCTCTACACGGCTGGCTCCGGGGTGTGCGTGCCTCCCTCGCTGAGCGAATGGTTCGACGGAATCGGGCAGACCGACGACGCGGACCACTGCGTTGCCTCCCTCGCGATCAAGGTCGTCGACCTGCCGTCGCTGACCTTCTACGCCGTCGGCGAATCCGGTACCCTGTCCGCCACCCATGTGGACGCCGAAGGGGACAGCACGTACGAGGCGTCGGTCACCTGGTCCAGCAGGGACGCCGCCGTCGCGTCGGTGGATGTCCGTGGGAAGGTCACCGCGGTCGGCGAGGGAGCCACCGAGGTGACGGCCACCTACAATGCCGTGACGGCGTCGATTGCAGTGGAGGTGGCGCTTCCCGAAAACGACCGGGACGTCCTGGAAATCCTCTATGACCGGACCCGCGGCACGGGGTGGACTGACGGGGCCAACTGGCTGAGCGACGAGCCGCTCTCCGAATGGGCGGGGGTCGAGACCGACGAGAGCGGTCGGGTCACAGGTCTGTCGCTCGCAGGCAACAACCTGCGGGGGACGCTGCACTCGTCCATAGGCCAACTGGACGAACTGGTCACCCTCGACCTGAGCCGGAATTGGATCACTGGCTCGATTCCAGCTGAAATCGGGGATCTGAGCCGCCTTCGCGACCTGGTACTGAGCGTCAACGGGTTCACCGGCAGGCTGCCGTCGGGGCTGGGGGCGCTGGCCAGCTTGCGGAACCTCAATGTGGCGGCGACGAGCCTGTCCGGTCCTGTGCCCGCGTCCTTTGGCGGCCTCGATCTGGACAGCTTTCTGGTGGGCGGTACCGAACTGTGCGTGCCCCCTTCGCTGGCCACGTGGCTCGGCGCGATCCCGCAGAAGGGCAGTCCGCCCGAATGCGCCGCCCGTGTCTCCGTCGAGCCCTCCACGCTCACTTTCGGTACGGCCGGCCAAACGGCACAGCTCTCGGTGACGGTGGTCGATGCCGAGGGGAATGTCGTGGAGTCGCCGGCGGTCATCTGGGAGACCGCCGATCGAACGGTCGCGACGGTCGACGCAACGGGGCTGGTGACGGCTCGGGCCGCCGGAATCACGGCCGTAGCCGCCACCTACGACTCTGTCACCGCCGGCAGCGCCGAGGTGGCGGTGAGCCTGCCCGGCAGCGACCGAGCCGCCCTCGAAGCCCTATACCACGCCACCCGTGGGGACGACTGGAAGGACAACACCAACTGGCTGAGCGACGAGCCGCTCGAGGAATGGTACGGTGTTGACGTTGCAAACGGCCGCGTCGATTACCTCAACCTGCGCAAGAACAACCTTGACGGGCAGATCCCCGCCGCGATCGGCCTGCTGGATCATCTGCTCATCCTCAGCCTGAACGGCAACGCCATTGTCGGATCGATCCCGCCCGCGATCGGACGACTGCAACGTCTCCGCGACCTGACCCTTAGCGACACCGGGCTGGAAGGCCCCGTGCCGCCCGAGATCGGCAACATGGCGGGGCTCGAGTACCTGAGCCTCACCAACACCAACCTGTCCGGCCCCCTGCCCGAGACCTTCGCCAACCTCAACGTCGAACGGTTCTACCACTCCCGAACGGGCTTGTGCGTCCCGCGTTCGCTGGCGTCATGGTACGAGACACTCGGCAACCGCGACCCCCTGCCTTGCATTCCGGAGACCGCGGACCGCGAGGTACTCACCACGCTCTATGACGAGACCGGCGGGCCAGAGTGGCGGAGCAACCGCAACTGGTTGACGGACAAGGGCCTGAACACGTGGTGGGGCATCGAAACCGATGAAGAGGGCTACGTTACCGAGATCTTTCTCCCCTGGAACAGGCTCACGGACAGCATTCCGCCCGAACTCGGGAACCTTGCCCGCCTGGAGGTGCTGGCTCTGTACGGCAACGATCTGACGGGCCGGATACCGCCGGAACTGGGCAAGCTGGCCAAGGTTCGTGACCTGTCGCTGTCCAGCAACGAGCTGGAGGGCCCGATCCCGCCCGAAATCGGCGGCATGGTGAGTGTCGACACCATGTACCTCTCCGGGAACAACCTGTCGGGACCCATCCCCGCCGAGTTCGGGAACCTCGTCAACCTCGTGCACCTGTCACTCTTCGAGAACGAGTTGAGTGGGCCGCTGCCGGCGGCGTTCGGGAATCTCAAGAAGCTGAAGTCCGCGTGGATGGTCGACA
>CAZRQE010000135.1:0-12846 GCA_964602175.1 uncultured Gemmatimonadaceae bacterium
GTTCTGGCCCGCTCGGGCCTCTTCTTCCCCCCCACCCTGTGGGCGACCGTGGGCGGGGCGGTACTCGGAGCGTGGGTGGGTCTTGCCATCTACCGGCTGCGGTCCGATTCCTTCATATAGGAGTCGCTCGCGCGCCGGTCGCCGGACCAACGCCGACGCCGACTCAGCCGGGCAGGCGTCGTGCGATCCACACGGTGCGGAAGACGGCGGTCCCCGTGGTGCCCACCGCCGTGAGCACGATCACTCCCAGCAGAAAGGTGCCCGGCCCGCGTCCCACCAGCGCCGAGCCGCCGCCGTCCAGGATTGCGCCGACGCCGATCAACAGCAGCCGCTCCGCCCTCTGCATCACCCCCAGTGTGCAAAGAACGCCCTGGCTCTCGCCCCTCGCCCGCGTGTAGCTGACGAGAAGCGAGCCGCCCAGCGCCGCCGCCACGACCGCGAGGGCCGGGCCGGAGTCGCGAAACGCCACCGCGAGCCCGACGAACACCGCCACCTCGGCGAAGCGGTCCAGGGTCGAGTCCAGGAACGCCCCGCGGGGCGAGGCCAGTCCCCGCGCCCTCGCGATGCGTCCGTCCAGGGCGTCGGCGGCACCGCTCAGGAGGACCGCCCAACCCGCCGCCGCGAAGTTGCCCGACGCGAAGAGCCAGCCGGCGACCGCGCCGAAGACGACACCGAGCAGGTTGTAGAAGAGAGGCGACAGGCCGAGGCCGAGAGATGCTCGGACCACCGGACGGATGAACCAGTAGAACCAGCGGCGCACGAACGACCCGAGCACGAACTTCCCGCGGGCGGAGGACTCGAGCTCGTCCACCGCGCGGCGGGCGGGGCTCAGGGCGAAGATGGCCATGGTGGCGAGCGAGACGCCCAGTGCCGCGACCAGCACGGCCAGCTCGGGCCTCATGGCGGCGTGCACCCGGGCCGCGTCATCGTACGGGTCCCTCCCCGGCTTCGGGAGACCGCGGGCTCGGGCCGCCCCGGGAACGCAGGATGCGGAGGGCCTTGGGCAGCAGGAGGGGGAAGGGGAAGCGGCGCTCCAGGGGCGTGACTTCGACGGCCATCCCGGTGCGCCGTTCGATCTTGCGCACGATGTAGGGGATCCAGCCGTCGAAGGTCAGCATGTGCTTGATCCAACGGGAGGTTGCCCGCGTCTTGCTGAATGCGAAGTATGCCCTCCACCGGAGTCGCGCCAGGGCCCCGGGCGGACGCACCTGACGGTACCCTCCGTTGTCCCGCCGGAGCATCCCGCCTTCCACCCTCGCCTCGAGGATCGGCGTGTACATGGCGCGGAGGATCTCCCGTTGCGCCTCGTAGACCGTGTCCACGCGCCCCCGCCGCTCGGGCCGGATTTCTCCCGCGTACGACACCTCGAGCATTCGTCGGCAGAAGCGGTCCACCGTGAAGGAGCCGTTCAGGAACGGAAGCGTCAGATCCGGCACCAGGCCTCGCGCGCCCGCCACCCGCGCCCGCACCCACGCCGCCGTCTCCTCGTCGCGGGCGTGGACGACCGAGATCCGCTGCATCATCCGGCCCAGGCAGAAATGGTCGCGGCGGCCCGGCCCCAGTTCGCGCTCGAAGTCGGCCCGCGACAGCACCACGCACTTCGCGAGGGGACCGTCGGGGGGCGTCGGCCAGAAGGCGATGACCGTCGGCGCGAGCAGTCGGCTGACCGTTGTCAGGAACGTCACGCTGCGTGCGGTGTGCCCGCTCGAGTGCAGGGCGTGGTAGAACCCCCGGTAGCCGTCGACCACGACCACCATGTCGTACGCGCTGTGCCGGTCCGGCGCCGCGGCGACCAGCCTGGAGCCATACGCCAGAACGGCCGCGACCCCGCTTCCGCCGGCCGCCCGCAACCGCGCCGCAAGCTCCTCGATCGATTCGGGGGCGGCCGTCATTTGCGCGCTTCGCTCACGGGTTGGCCGCGCATTTCGGCGAGCATGCCGGTCATGACCTGCCGCATTTCGGTGACGAACGGACGAGTGTCGGTACCGGGAGGCGGCGAGTCGAAGGGCCCGCGGCACTCGACGCGGACGCGCACCAGCGACAGCTTTCCGAGGAAGTCCCTGAACCGCGCACACTTCCAGATTCCGTCCGCGACAACGACATAGACGCTCCAGCGGCGTGCCGCCAGGATGGTCGTGAGCCCCAGGGTCTTGAACGGCCCGACGCGACCCGTCCTGGTACGGGTTCCTTCGGGAAAAACGACAAGTGGATGACGGGTGGATGCCCCCTCGAGGCGCAGCCGCTCCAGCTCGCCGCGCACGGTTGCTCGCGGATCCACCAGCGGGTATCGGTAGAGCCTCGTCATGTGGGAGATCAGAGGAATGCCGCGTTCGTACCCCCTTCGCGTCACAATAAGAGGATACGTGCCGTGCATCGCCGCCACGATGAGCGGAATGTCGACCAGTGACTGGTGGTTCATGAGCACGAGCACGCCGGCGGTCGAGGGGACTCTGGGCAGCCGGCTGAAACGCACGCCGCCCGGAATGCGAAGCAGAAACAGAACGGTGTGGGCCGGGACGCGCTGCCAACGGGTGAGCAGGGCGTCGCGATTGCCCGGGAGCAGCCTCGCCATGGGCGCGATCACAAGACGCTGGATCAGATCGAGCCCCACGAGCGCTGCACCCACCATGGTGACGGTAAAGACGCTGCGGAGGTCCAATGACGTGTCCTGAATTGCCGAAGCGGATCGGTTGGAGTAACATCAGCTACATATGAGAAACGTCCGACACGCTAGCGGAAGGTCGGTTCCGGCGTCAACGCGGCAGGAAGGTGTTGGCCGGGAACCGGACATCGGGTCCGGCAGCCAGGGTGGAAAGCGGGGTGATCATCCCTACGACTCTCCGCAGGCGGAGGCGGGAACCCCGGCAGCCCTTCGCAGGCTGCGAGACTACGACTATACCAACTTCTTCTTCGCATCGGGAACGGATCCGTTCGGGATTCTCGAACCGTTCGGGGAGTGGTACAGGCACGCCGAGTTCGAGGGACGCTACTACCTGTACGGCCTGCCCATGGGTTCCGCACCCTCGACCCGGGTGGCGATCGACGACCCCAGGACCCGGAAGACGCTTCCGGGGCTCATCAACTTCGCCTCCTACAACTACCTTGGGCTGTCCTACCGTCCGGAGGTGATCGAAGCAGTCTGCGACGCGGTGCGCGAATACGGGGCGGGCGCCTCGGGATCGCCGATTCTGTCCGGGTCCACGGATCTTCACAAGAGGCTCCAGGAGGAGATTGCGGACTTCAAGGGCAAGGAGAGGGCGATCGTCTTCCCGACCGGATACGGTGCGAACCTGGGGGTGATTTCGGGCCTCATGCGGCCGGGTGACCTGATCGTCGCCGACCGGCTGGCGCACGCGAGCATCGTCGACGGGATGATCCTCTCGAAGGCCACGTCGCGTTTCTTCAGGCACAACGACGCAGCCGACCTGGACCGCAAGCTGCGCGGATTCGCGGGCAGGAAGCTGGTCATCGTCGAAGGCGTCTATTCGATGGACGGCGATGTCGCCGATCTGCCCGCGATCGTCGAGGTCTGCCGCCGGCGCGGAGCACGCCTTCTGATCGACGAGGCGCACTCCACCTTCGTGTACGGTGCGAACGGACGGGGCGTCGCCGAGCACTTCGGTCTCGACGACGAGGTCGACATCCACCTGGGCACGTTCTCCAAGAGTCTGGGCGGACTCGGAGGCTTCGTCGCCGCGCGCAAGGAGCTGATCGTCTATCTCAAGGGGTTTGCTCGCGCCCGGGTGTTTTCCTGCGCGCTTCCCCCAGGGGTCGTGGCCGGGTTGCTGAAGGCGCTGGAGATCGCCAGGACCGAGCCGGAACTGCGTGAGAGGCTTTGGGACAACACGCGCTACATGCATGGGTTGCTGCGCGAGGCGAAGGTCGACGTGGGCGACTCCAACTCCCAGGTGGTCTCCATCATGATCCGCGACGACGCGGGCATCTTCCGGATCGCCGAAGACCTGCTCCACGCAGGGGTCTACATCAACCCGGTCCGCTACCCGGCCGTGGGCAAGCACAAATCGCGGTTCCGCATGTCCATCTCGGCGGCGCACACCCGGAAGGAACTGACGGAAGGCGCCGGGATCATCGCCGCCGTTCTCAGGAAACACGGCAAATGCCCCTGACCCGATATCACTTCTCCCAGGCCGTCAGCGCCTTCTTCGAGTTTCCGACCTCCAACGCGCGGCGCCTCCTGCCACCCCACCTGCAACCGCTCGAAATCCAGCACGAATCCAGCATCCTCGCGATCACGGCCTTCGACTTCTCCGACAGCATGGTCGGCCCCTACCAGGAGATCGTGCTTTCCGTAATCGTGCCGCCCCTCGTGAGACCGGGTCATGTAATGGCCAAGTCGGCCTTCTACCCGTTC
This sequence comes from uncultured Gemmatimonadaceae bacterium, assembly GCA_964602175.1. Classification (GTDB taxonomy): domain Bacteria; phylum Gemmatimonadota; class Gemmatimonadetes; order Longimicrobiales; family Gaopeijiaceae; genus Bin94. Next base: position 4,373 of record CAZRQE010000135.1, read on the forward strand.
CTGGTCGGCACGAGCACCGAGGAGTCGCGGGAGCACGCCATCGAGCGCTGGCACCTCCCCCACTACATGGAGGACATCGACATCGACCTTGTGTCCGGGGGCGGGCGGATGCGCGTTGAAGTGCGCGAGGGCGACCGGCCCATCCTGGACATGGAAATCACGGACTACCGCGGCGAGACGGTCGATCATCTGTACCAGTCGTTCATGGTGAACGCCGACCGTCGCTTCAAGGTGGACATCCACATGCGGGGCCCGCACAGCGAGCACGAAGAGGAATCCGGGTCGCTCAGGCTCTACGAGCACCCCATGACGTCCGGGCTCGACCTGGACGAGGTGTCCACGTATCCGTTCCGCGAACAGTGGATGACGGACGGCATGCAGGTGTTCGAGGAGCTGGAGCGGATTTGACAGCCCGTGGGCAACAATCCGCGCGGCGCCTTCGTCATCTTCAACCCGGCCTCGGGCCACGGTCGGGGCGCGCAGCGAATCGGGCTCTACCGGAGGCTGATGGACAGGCACCTCGATTCGTACGAGTGGGCGGCGACGACGGCACCGGGCGAGGAGGCCGCGCTTGCCGAGAGGGCGATCGCCGGAGGCGCCGGGCTGGTCGTGGCGGTCGGGGGGGACGGGACCTGGAGCCAGGTGGCGGATCGCGTGGTGGCTTCAGGGCGGCCGGGTGTTTCGCTGGGTCTCCTGGCGTCGGGCACCGGCAACGACTTTGCCAGGAGTCTGGGGCTCAGCTACGGAGACCCGGAGCAGGCGGTGGCGGCGCTGGCGGTTGGAAAAACCCGGCGCATCGATGTAGGCAGGGTGGTCTCGCACTGGCGACCCGCCGTGACTCCGGAAGCGGCCGCGGGCGAGCCCTGGCGGGAGACGCCCCGCCATTTTCTCAACCTGGTGGGGTTCGGTTTCGACGTCGCCGTCATCGACGCCTCCCTCCGGGCCCGGTTCCTCCGGGGCGCACTCCTCTACAAGCTGACCGCCATGCAGCAGCTGCTGCTCTACCGCAGTCCCCGCCTCCGGCTGTCGGACGGTGAGGGCTGGAGCACCGAAGGGAGGCACCTCATCCTTACGATCTCGAACGGGCGCATCTTCGGGGGCGGCTTCCCGATCGCTCCCGACGCCGACCTGCAGGATGGCCGGCTGGACGCCTGTGCGATCGCCGACGCCTCTCCTGTCAGGCGCGCTCGCCTGTTCAGTCTGGCCGGCAAGGGCAGACATGTGGGCGCCAAGGGGGTGACCTTGCGGCAGAAACGCACCTTCGCGGTTTGCTTCGACGAGAGGGTTCGCTACGAGGTCGACGGGGATGTGCACCAGTCGCGGACCGGGGAGGTGCGGCTGGATGTCGTGCCCGCGGCGCTCTCGGTGATCGTGCCGTAACGGGGGATGGCGCTCCGCCGTCCACTCCCGATTGGTCAACCGAGACGGCGGACGGATCGCTCGACTTCCACGGCGTCGCCCAGCCTGAGAACCTTCAGCGCCGTCCTCGGGTTGGTGCGCACCCAGGATTCGAGGTCTTCCCGGAAGACTGGGTCGAATACGGCGTCTCCGCGCTGGCCATCCTTCATTCCGTCGGAAGTCCGACCCGCTCGCGCAACTCGTCAATGTCCATCACCTGTCCCTCCCCGGCGTCCGCGGTCGAGCGGAACGGACGCCGGTTCGTCGGCGGGATCCTGCTGAACGAGGCGGCCCTCGAAGGCGCGCTGAGGATGGATTGGCGGGGGGCGGACGCGTTGGTGCCCCTTGCGGCTTCCACCTGCGGCGGATCCCGGACTAACTATGCAAATCAGTTACATCGTGTTAGAGTTGCATGGTTATGACCCAGCCCACGATCGTCCCCCGCGAGGCCCAGGCCCGAATCGAGCACCTGCTGGCTCGCGCGCCAGCCGTGGTGCTCACCGGTCCGCGGCAGGTTGGCAAGACGACCGTCGCCTTCGAATTCGTGCGCCGGCGCGGAGCCGCCTACCTGGACCTGGAACGGCCGCGTGATCGGGCCAAGCTCTCGGACGTCGAGTATTACTGCGAGCGCAACGCGGATCGGCTGGTGGTGTTCGACGAGATCCACCGCGTGCCCGGTCTCTTCGAGCCACTCAGGGGGATCATCGACCGGCGCCGCCGGGAGGGTCGGCGGGTCGGCCACTTTCTCTTCCTCGGGTCCGCTTCGGTCGACCTCTTGCGGCAATCGGGCGAGACTCTGGCCGGACGCGTGGCGTTCTGCGAAATGCAGCCGCTCAACGTTCGCGAGGTCACTCGGGATTCCGCCGCTCTCTGGCACCGGGGCGGCTTCCCGGAGAGCCTCCTGGCGGCCGACGACGCGAGCAGCTTCGAATGGCGGTTCGATTTCATCAGGAGCTACCTTGAACGCGACATCCCCGCGCTGGGTCCCCGCATTCCGAGCGAGACGCTACGACGCTTCTGGACGATGCTTGCTCACAGTCAGGGGCAGTCCTTCAACGCGTCGCGGTTGGCCGGATCGCTCGGCCTGACGGGGGGGACCGTCGGGCGTTATCTCGACCTGATGGTCGACCTGCTGCTGGTGCGACGTCTCGTATCGTGGCGGAGTAACGTCGGAAGGCGCCTGATCAAGGCACCCAGGACCTACCTGCGGGACAGCGGAATCTGCCACGCCCTCCTCGGAATCGACACACTCGACTCGTTACTCGGCCATCCCGTCGCGGGGGGCAGTTGGGAGGGATTCGTGATCGAGAACATCCTGAGCGGCCTCCCGGCGCATGTGGCGTGCGGGTACTATCGCACCGCGGGCGGCGCGGAGATCAACCTGATCCTCGACATGGGCGGCGGCGAAATGTGGGCGGTCGAAATCAAGCGAAGCACGGCCCCCAGGGTTTCGCGCGGTTTTCGCAGCGCGTGCGAAGACGTCGGACCGACGCGTCGGCTGGTGGTGCACGGCGGCGACGACAGCTACCCGCTGCGCGGTGGGGTGGAAGCGATCAGTCTGGAGGATGTGTACGGGGAGGTGGGGGGATGAGCATCGATTGGCGAGAGATCCGCCGCGACCCCCGCGAGCGGGAGAAGGCGCAGGGATTGACCGAGGGCGAGCAATCGTCGTTCACGGGGCTTCGCTGAAATCGATGCCCTCGTCCTTCACCGCCGCGATTTGCTCGGGCGTCCGTCAGCCTCCCCCGGAATCCTCCACCCGCCGCAGCAGCTCCTCCGCCGTGGCGCACTCGATGACCGCCGCCTCGGCGCTCGCGAGCCGCCCGGCATCCGCGGGCTTGCCGAACAGACCGGCCAGCCTGTCCCCCGCCTCCGCGCCGAATCTCCTGCGGGTCTGACGGACGAGCACTGCGGCCCGCCCCACGCGCTCGCGCCGGCTCCCGAACTCCTCCAGGCTCCGCTCGTACTCCGTCATCACCTGTGCCATCGTCGTCGCCTTTCCGTTCTGTTCCTCTGTGATCCGCCCCTCCGAAACTAGCCATGCCCCGATGCAGTCCGCCAGCAGCCCGTCCAGCCTGTCGCCCGTGTCCCCGGCGATCTTCCGCAGCCTGCCCAGCTCCGTCAGCGTGCTCTTCATCGAGTTGTCCCGGTGGTGGCCCGTCATCGCTCCGACCACGTCGATGGCCGTGGCGGACGCGCCACCCGCCTGATCCCTTTGGACCACCTGGAACTTGCGTGGAAGTCCGCGCGGAAACAGATCGTCGAGGTCGGTCGGGTCCTTCCAGACGCCCAGTCCGTGGTAGATCACGATGGGCGGCAGCACCTCGACGGCGTCGGGAGGCAGAGCGGGCCGCGCCCTTTGCAGCAGCTCCTGCAGGGCGAGATGGGAGTAGACCGTGGTCCGAAGGGACATGAGGAGGTCGGGCTTGCCCTGGAACTCGGTCAGGATCACCACGAGACCTTTGCGGTCGCGGGTGCGGGCGGTCCAGATCATGTCGGCGTAGCGGCGGGCGAGCGCCTCGCCGACCAGCTCGGCGCCCATCTTCTCCAGCGTGGAGAGGTCGAGCCGGGCCACGTGGTCCGGCAGGATGTCGCTGACCAGGATCTCGACGACTTCGGCGTGGCCGAAGAGGCGCTTGAGTATGGGACGGCGGGATTCGACGATATGCCCTTGGCGGAAGCTATTCGAATAGCTCCGCGTGAGTTCCGGCACGTACGAAGTTGATCGAACCGCCGGGGTTCGGTGAATCATCGACCCGGTAGATCAGAAGGAAGCCTCCGGCGACATGGCATTCCCGGTTGTCCGGCGACAATCAAGATGAGAACGTTGCGACAATCAAGGTGAGAACGGGGGAGACCTCGACGATCTCTTCTCGGCCCAGCAGGATAGTCTCCCCGGACGGCGTCTGGGCGACCGCGAGACCGAGATCCGGGTAGACTGGCTCGACGCGACCGTTCGGCTGGCGGCCGCGGGCCTTACCGCGACCAACGTTAGGGATGCAGGGAACGGTCGCCCTGTCCATGGTCGATAGGCGAATAGCCGAACGCTATGGCGCGCGTAGCACGGTCCTCCGGGCGACCCAGCGCGTCATCCGCTCCATGGTCGATTGGGGCACTCTCGACGAAACGGATAAGCGGGGCGTCTTCCGCGCCGGAACGAGCATCGAAGTAGGCGTGGCCGTGTCGAACCGCAGCGGGGTCGCAGGCTGGCTGATCGAGGCGGCCCTCCTCGCCAGCGGCCGGCAGTCGATGCGGCTCGAATCCCTGGTGCGTCACCCCATGCTCTTCCCGTTCCGGTGCCCCGCGCCCGGGACGCGATGCCCCGCGTGCGACTGGATCTGTTCCGCGAGGGCGCGGGGCAGGACGTAGTGGGGTTGAGATACGGCCGCCCCGACTACCGCGCGGCCCGTAGCTCCGTCTGAACCTTCTTGGTGAGATCTCCTTCGGACAAGCGGCCGCTCTTCACGGCTGTAGCAAGGAGATCGACAATCTGTCGCCGTCGGAACCTCTTCCAATGCTCTTGGCTGATCGCCCCTGCCACCCGATCACCGATTCTGCCCAAACGACGGTAGTCCAGATCGCACACGTCGACGTGACGCTCGGACAATCCGGCAACCGGGGTCCTTCCCGCTTCAATCGAATGCGCTGACCGTCGCTCTTCATTTCATCCGTGAGAATCCAGACGATGTCGAGCTTCTGAATCCGATCACGGCCCGCCGCGATCGCCAATACGGCATCTGAGACCTCCAAGTCGGTCGCTCGACCGCACTGCCAGAATGAGAGCGTGTTGTTCGCGGTCCTCAGGTCAGCCGTAATTGCGTCGGCCGGAATCTCGTTCGCGGCAAGCCCGTCCTTGGGTTGCCACTTGTGGCGAGTGATCATGCGGGCCAGGAACATCTTCTAGCGAACGAGGTCGTCCATTACGCCGCGACGATACTCATCAAGCCACGAGACCGGCTCGGAATGGTCGGCGAGAATCTCCCGAAAACCGGGGTCACCCCAGAGCTCCGCCGCCTGGATAGCGGCGTCGCGGAGCTCTATGTCGTCAGATGACAGCGCGCCGCGAACCAATCCCGCACGCCACGCAGCGGTTCCAATTTTCGGCTGCCGGGCCGCACACAGGAACGTGGCCGCCGCAAACGCCGGGCTCTCCGAATCCAGGCAGGCGTTCGATATCCACTGCAGGGCGGTATTCCCGTCTTCAGACTCCAACGCGGCCGTGATCACCCGCTCGGCGGGGTGATCCATGCCGTCCTCGAGCGGCTCGGCATCGAAGGATGCGTGCAACCGGTCGAGAAAACGGCGCCGGTCGCGCTCCCGTGTCGGCAAGACCGACTCGGGCCTGGTCCGCCATCCGGCAAACACCCGTGTCGCAAGCTCCTCGATTTCGGTCTGCAGACGGGCGGCATCATGCGAGATGGCCAACCCCTGCCTGCAAGCAGTGTGGGGGCAGTCGACATCAAGAGTGCTCACACCGCCTGTCCGCAGGATCCTGTCCATCGCACGTGACGGTGGCTGCGCCAAGGGCGCTCTAGTCTTGGTCAGCATCGAACAACTCCCTTGCGGCGTCGGTGATCACCGCCTCGAAAGCTCCCCTCTCGAGGTCCCGCAGTCTGTCGGTCTTCGCCAGCGCTTCCTCCCCAGAAAGCAGACCGCCAGGCTCCCAATAGACGTCGATGTCAAGCAGAAAACCGATGTCGCCCGAAGGTGGCGTGAAGTTGCCGTGAGCCAGAACCAGATGGGCGCCGTCCTCGTATCGATAGTCGATTCGGCTCATGAAGCTGTTCACGGCTTCGGGCAGTCCCGGAACGAGAGGAACAGCGGAATGCAGGTAGTCCTCGATCCTGACCATGGGCTCGGGGATCACTATTCGGTTGATGTACCGCATGCTGATTCGGCGAACTCCCGCCGGGTCCGCGACCCCCCAATACGCCTTCAGAGCCGCGGCAATCCTCGGGCGGAATTCGTCCCAACCGCTCTCTTCCGGCACCTTGGGCCTCTGGTAGGGCCGAAGCATGTGGACACTGAGCACGTCGGGACCGACACCGACCGCTCGCGTCTGGTCCTCGGTGAAGAGCAGCACCTTGGACAGCCTCTGATCGTAGCGTAGGTTGGACGGCTCGTCGTTCTTGATCTCCACGCCGACGCCGATGGATTGCTGGCTGCTCCGCTTTCCGTCGTATTCCGATGCCAGGACCGAGTGCAGTTTTCCCGGGATCGTCAGATCCCAGTCAGGTCCCGGGCGAAAATGGAACTCACAGACGGCTCGTCTATCGGCGGGTTCCGGTACCGGCGGCGTCCAGGCGGAGCTACGGTCTCCATTCTCGGCGAGCGTCGCTATCGTAGCCGGTCGGGCAGTTCGGGGAGGTCCTGTCCTGCTACGGGAGCGGTCGTAGAGACAGCGGTACAGGTGACGGAAACCGAAAATCGGCGGAACTGAACGCTCGCGGCAGCCATTTCGTGCGGGCCCCTCTTGGAACGGTGGCATGGACCGATCGAGAGCTTGACTCGTCCGGGGAGTGGTTTCCTTTCTTCGAGGTGCTCGACGAGCGCGGCAAGCGAAGGCGGGATGGCTAGCGTGCGAGCCGGGTGCCCGTTAGCGTCAATGCGTGAACGGGGTGTCGCGCCTCTCCACGGTTCCTCGCCGAGGCTGCGCCGGAGCGCGATTCCCACCCAACCTGGCCATGTAGTCGGCAACCCGAATCGCGAGGAGGTCAGTTGTGGATCTGCAATGCACGGCGGTGTTCCGGAGAGTGCCGGAAGGCTACATCGCCTTCATCGAGGAGTTTCCCGGTGCCAACACCCAGGGCGCTTCCCTCGAAGAGGCACGGACGAACCTTCGCGAAGCCGTCGCCTTGGTGATTGAAGCCAACCGGGAGCTGGCCCGCGAGGACGCCGACGGCGAGACGGTCATTAGAGAACCCATCACCGTCACGGCGTGAAGCGCCGGGATTTGCTGCGCCACTTGGCAAAGCATGGGTGCGCCTTCTTGCGTGAGGGTGGGAACCACACCCTCTACATCAACAGGACGGCCAAGAAGGTCTCGACGATTCCCCGGCACAACGAGATCAACCGGGACCTCGCCAGGAAGATCTGCAAGGACCTCCAAGTGCCCCGGCCTCCAGACAGCCGATATGGCGAAGCGGCAGCCGCCGCTGTCGTGCTGGAGTTCTCCGACCCGCGAAGCGCGGCAGCGTTCCGCGGAATCGGCCTCGCAAGGCAGGCGGGCACCGGAATCCAAGCCATCTTCCGCCACTGGAAGAGTCTCGGCCACGCCCCTCCCGTGATCCGCAGCGACGAGGTCCGGAACGAGTTCGAGCTGACGCTGCTGGGGAGAGGGACGCCGGCTGGGGAGCGGCGGCCGACGTTGGGGACGGGTGCGGAACCAGTCGAGGATCGCGGAGACGACGACGAACGTCTCGTGGACCCGCCAGGTGCGGACATGGTCAGTGACCAAGATGACCAAGTGCGCGCCGACATGGACAGTGACCAAGTTGCGCTCCAGCTGAGCGCCCGCCAGCGCGCCATCGTGGCGGCGTGCGACGTTCCGCGCAGCCTGGCCGAGCTCATGGAACGCGCCGGCGTGTCGCATCGCTCCCACTTTCGCCGAAAGCACCTCAAGCCGCTGCTGGAGGCCGGGCTGGTCCGCATGACGAATCCCGGCAATCCGCGCGCGCCCAACCAGAGGTACGTGCTCACCGACGCGGGGGCTGCGGTGAGGGGAGGTGGATGACTCGCTCCGGCCGCCGCCCCGGCTTGCCCGTGCGATGCGCCGCGTCCACGTTCACGCAATGAGGAAATTCAACACCGCGGGTCCGATCAGGCCCGCGCGCGACTACCACATCCCGCCGCTCGACCGCTTCGATCTGCCGGAAGTGCTCGAGCTCATCCGCGACGAGCGCTATTTCGTCCTGCACGCCCCCCGCCAGACGGGAAAGACGTCGGCCCTGCTGGCGCTGCGCGGCCTGCTGAACGGCGGCACGGTCGGCGACTATCGCTGCGCGTACATCAACGTCGAGCCGGCGCAGACCGCGCGGGAGGACGTCGGGCGGGCGATGGGCGCGATCGCGTCCCAG